>JBDLJD010000185.1:0-7366 GCA_039714495.1 Thermodesulfobacteriota bacterium | reverse complement strand
ATTGCACGGCTGTTACGTTTTGCATATTTGAACATTTGGATTTGGTATTTGTTTAGAATTTCGGTATTTCGATATTAGGATTTTTTCCTCTCGCGTTTTTCGATTACCCGATAACCAGCAGCACATCCCCCTTGGCAACCGAGTCGCCGCTGCTGTAGTTGACGGCCTTGATGGTGCCGCTCGTGGGTGACGGAAGCGCATTTTCCATTTTCATGGCTTCGAGAACCACCACGGTTTCACCTTCGTCCACCGCATCACCTACCTGCTTGGCATAGCTGACAATCATGCCGGGCATAGGGGCCGGAAGTGGTGTGCCGTCCACGGAAGCCGCTGCCGGCTCGGGCGCGGCCTCAGGCGCTTTAGCCGGTGCAGCTGCAGCCGGAGCTGCCGGGGCCGCCGGGGCCGGAACCGCTGCCGGCGGCGCCACAGGCACCTGGGGCATTTGAGCCGGCATCTGCTGCATGTAGCTGATCATGGGTGATTCGCCCTGTGCATCCACGCCGACCTCAAAAAATTCATCCCCCACAAATACGTTAAAGGTGCGCAGGTTCTCGCTCTTGGGCGGCGCATCCTGAGCCGTTTTTTCCACCAGCAGGCCGGCCCGGGCTTTGCTGACCAGCTCGTCTTCAGCCTTGACCTGGTCGAGGGTCTTGGGCTTGACCTCTTCGGGGGGCTCTTCCTTGCCGTATTTCCATTTCAAAAATTTTTTCCCGGTAACCGGATAAATAGCGTACAGGATCGTGTCGTCCAGATCCACGGCAAGTCCTTTGACATCCTCTTCGGCCTGGGGCAGTTCCGGTTCGAGCACTTCCGCCGGCCGGCAGGTGATGGGCTCCTCTCCTCTTTCGTACCCGGTGAGCGCCTTTTTCTGCACATCCGGGTCAATGGGTACGGCGGTTTTGCCGTAAAGGCCGTAGCAGAGGTCCTTTACCTGGCCGGTAATCATTTTATAGCGTTCGTTTTCATCATCGAACAGCACGTTGTTGACCGTCTGAATACCCACGATCTGACTGGTGGGCGTGACCAGCGGAATCTGTCCCAGATCCTTTCTGACCCGCGGCAGTTCCTTGTAGACCTCGTCGATGCGGTCCAGGGCGTCCATCTGGCGCAGCTGGTTGACCAGGTTCGACAGCATGCCGCCGGGTGTCTGGTGCAGCAGCACGTTGATGTCGATGATGGAGACCTTGGAATCGTCCAGCAGATGCTTGTACTTGGGCATTACATCCTTTTCAAGAACCTCGTTGATGGCGGCCAGTTGCCGAATGTCAAATCCCGTGTCGCGGTTGGTGCCCAGCAGGGTCATCACCAGGGGTTCGATGGCGGCATGGGACGTGCGGTAGGCATACGGCGTCATACAGGTGTCGATGATGTCCACGCCTGCTTCTATGGCTTTTAAATGGCTCATGGGCGACATGCCCGATGTAAAATGACTGTGCAGGTGAATGGGGGCCTTGACGGCCGCTTTCAGGGCCTTGACAATAGCGTAGGCGTCGTAGGGCGCGATGAGGCCGGCCATATCTTTGATACAGATGCTGTCCGCACCCATGGCTTCGAGGTCCTTGGCCTTCTGCACGTAGTAGTCCAGATTGTACACCTCCCCCCCCATGCGCGGTTCGGTCATGGTGTAGCAGATGCATCCCTGAAAATGTTTACCACACTCCTTGATCACAGGCACCACCGTCTCGAAATTGCGGTAGTCGTTGAGGGCGTCAAAGGTCCGGAAGATATCCATCCCGTTGGCCGCCGCTCGATCTACAAAAGCCTTGGCCAGGTCGTCTGCGTAATTGCGGTACCCCACCAGGTTCTGCGCGCGCAGCAGCATGGAAAACGGTGTTTTTTTCATGTAGCGTTTGAGGGTCCGGATCCTCTCCCACGGATCTTCGTTCAGAAAACGGTGCATGGTATCAAAGGTGGCGCCGCCCCATGTCTCCGTGGCCCAGAACCCCACGTCGTCGATCATTTCCGCAACCGGAATCATGTCCTCGGTCCGGCCGCGCGTGGCAAACAGAGATTGATGGCCGTCACGCAGTGTCAGGTCTTCCACCAATACCGGATTTTCCGCTTTGGGACGATCCTTGTCGTATTCCATGGCTGTCATCTTGACTTGATTGTGATCACTCATTTTTCGGTTCTCCTCTCCAGATAAAATTGCCTGCGGCAATTTTATTGTACGCGGCTTCCATCTTCGCTCTTCGAGCTACGCTTAGACAAGTCGCCGCTATTTTAAATTAACACGCTATATTTTTTCGTCTACGTCGAATTGATGCTAAGAGCCCTTGCCGCAAATTCGCACAACATCGACGGATGATGCCTTTCGCCTAGTCTGAAACGTGCAAATAGAGCTGTTATCGGCTGCCGTGAAAGGCCTTGGCCTGCATGAGGTTGCGGTTCTGCATCATGGCCTGGCGGCCGCTGACGCCCCACAGCTTGGGCGGTGCCGGAGGTGCCGGCATCCTTTCTGCTGCAGGCCCTTGCATGGCCGCATGGCACATGGCTTCCTCTTCCTCTTTGATGTAGGCCATGACGCCCGCCATGGCCGCTAATTTGCTTTTATCTTCCATCCAATTAACCTCATTTATATGGGCATTTTCTAATTATCAAAATCAGTTGCCAATGGCACTGACTCACATTTTAATATAGCGACGAAGTCGCGTAGACTAAATTTGCCGGAGGCAAATTTAGACGGGGATATTCCCGTGTTTCTTGGGCGGCCGTATTTCACGCTTGCCGCACATGACCTCAAGCGCTTCGATAAGCCGCGGACGGGTGTCGCTGGGCACCAGCACTGCGTCGATATAGCCTCTGGCGGCGGCACAGTACGGGTTGGAAAAAAGATCGTTGTATTCCTGAATCTTCTCCTCACGCTTGGCTTTGGGATCGTCGGCAGCCTTGATTTCCTTGCGGTGAATAATGTTGGCGGCCCCGGCCGCTCCCATGACGGCGATTTCAGCCGATGGCCAGGCAAAAGCCATGTCCGCGCCCAGATCCTTGGAACACATGGCCAGGTAGCTGCCACCGTAGTCTTTACGGGTAACCAGAAGGAGCTTGGGAACCGTTGCTTCCGAATAGCACCACAATAGCTTGGCGCCGTGGCGAATAATTCCCCCCCATTCCTGGTTGCTGCCGGGGAGGTAGCCGGGTACGTCCGCAATGGTCAAAAGGGGAATATTGAAGGCATCGCAAAAACGGATAAACCGGGTGGCTTTGTCGGACGCATTGATGTCCAGGCAGCCGGCAAGTTCCTTGGGCTGGTTGGCGATGATACCCACGCTTCTCCCGTTCAGGCGGGCAAAGCAGGTGACGATGTTGCGTGCAAAGTGCTCATGCGGCTCAAAGAAATCGCCATTGTCCACGATGGAGCGGATAACATCCTTGATGTCATAGGACTGGTTGGGGCTGTCTGGAATGATGGTATCAAGGGCCGGATCCTTGCGCTGGGGGCTGTCTCCGGTATCGACCACGGGCGGGTCTTCCATGTTGTTGGACGGCAGATAGGAAAGGAGCTTTTTAATCTGATCGAGGGCGTCCTGGTCGCTCTCACAGGCAAACTGGGCAACCCCGCTCTTTTCATTGTGCGCCATGGCACCGCCGAGATCTTCGAAGGTGATCTCCTCTCCAGTGACCGATTTGATTACCTCCGGTCCGGTGATGAACATGTAGCTGGAATCCTTGACCATGAAGATATAATCGGTCATGGCCGGCGAATACACCGCCCCGCCGGCAGTTGGCCCCATGATAGCCGATACCTGGGGGATGACCCCGGAAGCCTGGGAGTTGCGGTAAAATATCTGGCCGTATCCGGATAGGGCGTCCACACCCTCCTGTATGCGAGCTCCGCCTGAGTCGTTCAGACCGACGAAGGGCACCCCGGCCTTCAGCGCCAGGTCCATGACCTTGCATATTTTTTTGGCGTGCATCTCGCCCAGGCTGCCGGCCCGGGCCGTAAAATCCTGGGCAAAGGCAAAAACCTGCCGTCCCTCCACCAGGCCGTGGCCCGTGACCACGCCATCCGAGGGGATGTCCACGTCTTCCATGCCGAAGTTCACACAGCGGTGCGTGACGAACATGTCGATTTCCCTGAAGGTTCCCGGGTCGAACAAATGGTTCATACGCTCACGGGCGGTCAGCTTTCCCTTTTCTTTGTGCTTGGCAACGGCCTTATCCCCGCCCATCTGCAGGATCTTCTTTTCCTTCTCCTTCAGATCCTTGATTTTATCCTCCACGATACCCATGGCTTTTTCCTTTCAATATTAAATAATTTTCATGCCTTCAGCCTAGCGGCAGTTATCATATTCCACGGAATATTGTTTCATGCCCTGTTGTTTATCTTTCTGCATGATATTTTTTACCAAACTAAAATAATCCTAAAGAGGGTATTGCTTGTCAAGGGAAAAAAGCAGTTCGTCGGCGGCGGCCGTCGGCGTGATCTCGCCCTTTTCCACATATTTGGTCATCTGTGGTAACTGTTTGACAATATTTGGGTTGCTGAAAAACCGTTCCCTTAGGCCCTCCTCCAGCAGCGCCCACATCCAGTCGAGGGCCTGCTGCTGACGCTTGTTTGCCAGAGCCCCGCTTTCCAGGTGCAGCCTGCGGTGCTCCAAAACCACTTCCCAAATTTTCAGAATGCCGGCATTGTCAACTGCCAGTGAACTGCAGGTCATGGCCCTGGGCGTCCATATGGGGGATGCGGGGGTCAGGTAGTGCAGGGCATTCTCAAACTGCCGGCAGGCCCTTTCGGCCTTTTCCACATTGTCTCCATCCGCCTTGTTGACGGCAAGGGCATCGGCAACCTCCAGGACCCCTTTCTTGATCCCCTGCAACTCGTCACCGGCTCCGGCAATCATCAACAGAAGAAAAAAGTCCACCATGGATGCCACCGTTGTTTCCGACTGCCCCACGCCCACAGTTTCAACGATCATCACATCATACCCGGCGGCCTCGCACACCAGCATGGTTTCCCTGGTTTTGCGGGCCACGCCGCCGAGTGTTCCACCGGACGGCGAAGGGCGGATGAAAGCATTCTCAGCCACCGAAAGCTTCTCCATCCTGGTTTTATCGGCCAGTACGCTTCCGCCGCTGCGCTTGCTGCTGGGATCCACGGCCAGTACTGCCACGTGATGCCCCTTGTTCACCAGCATCATCCCTAAGCTTTCGATAAAGGTGCTCTTACCCGCGCCCGGCACACCGCTTATGCCTAAGCGGACCGCCTTGCCCGTACCCGGCAGCAGGCCGTTGATCACCTGGCGCGCCACGTCCTGGTGCGCCTTAAGGGAGCTTTCAATCAGGGTAATGGTCTTGGCGATGATGCGTTTATCCCGCGCCAGGACACCCTGAACATAGTATTGTCCATCCTTTTGAGTCATGCCTTTTTGTCGAGTGTGTTAAGGATCCGGTTGGCTGAATCCGTTACCACCGTTCCCGGCCCGAATACACCCACCGCCCCTTTTTCATATAGAAAATCATAATCACCCGGCGGAATGACACCGCCCACAACCACCAGAATATCGTCGCCGCCCTCTTTTTTCAGATTCTCCACCAACTGGGGCACCAGGGTCTTGTGGCCGGCCGCCAGGCTCGAGGCCCCCACCACGTGGACATCGTTTTCCACGGCCATCTTGGCCGCCTCTTCGGGCGTCTGAAACATGGGGCTGATATCCACGTCAAACCCCAGGTCGGCAAAAGCGGTGGCGATGACCTTGATACCCCGGTCGTGACCGTCCTGCCCCATCTTGGTGACCAGAATCCGCGGTCGCCGCCCCTCCTTTTCCAGGAAGTCATCGGTCCTCTTGCGCACCGCAGCAAAAATCTCGCTGTCGCCGTACTCGGCGGCATACACACCTGAAATGCACTGGGTGGTGGCCACAAACCGGCTGAAGACCTTTTCCATTGCATCGGAAATCTCTCCCACGGTGGCCCGTGCGCGGACGGCCGGGATACAGGCTTCCAGAAGGTTGGCCCCGGTCTCGGCAGCCTTGGTGAGGTCTGCCAGGGCCCTCTCAACAGCCGCACCGTCCCTGGCTGCTTTTATTTCCTTAAGGCGCTGTACCTGCTCCTGACGCACCGCATCAGACACTTCGAGCACATCCTCCAGAGGCTCTTCTTCTATCTTGTACTTGTTGACCCCCACGATCACATCCAGGCCCTGATCGATTCTGGCCTGCTTTTTGGCTGCAGATTCCTCGACACGCATCTTGGGCATGCCGGTCTCGATGGCCTTGGCCATGCCGCCCATTTCCTCCACTTCCTTGATGATTTTGCGGGCCTCGCTGATGATGCCGTCCGTCAGGGCTTCTATATAATAGGAGCCGCCCAGGGGGTCCACCACATGGCACGCCTGGGATTCTTCCTGGATGATGATCTGCGTGTTCCTGGCTATCCTGGCGGAAAAGTCGGTGGGCAGCCCCACGGCCTCGTCAAAGGAGTTGGTGTGCAGGGATTGCGTGCCGCCCAGGGCTGCGGCCAACGCCTCAAGAGTCGTACGGATGATGTTGTTGTAAGGATCCTGTTCTGTTAGACTCCACCCGGATGTCTGCACATGGGTCCGGAGCATGGTTGACTTGGGGTTTTTAGGGTTGAAAGGGCTGAGCAACTCGTGCCACAGGAACCGTGCGGCCCGCAGCATGGCGATCTCCATAAAGAAATTCATTCCCACGCCAAAAAAGAAGGAGAGCCGCGGGGCAAAGGTATCGATATCCAGCCCGGCCGCCAGGGCGGCCTTTACATATTCCAGCCCGTCCGCCAGGGTGAAAGCCGTCTGCAGCACCGAATTGGCCCCGGCCTCCATCATGTGATAGCCGCTGATGCTCACTGTGTTGTATTTGGGCATGTTTGCAGAACAATACCCGATAATGTCCGAAACAATGCGCATGGAAGGTTCGGGCGGGTAGATATAGGTATTGCGCGTAAGGTATTCCTTGAGGATATCATTCTGGATGGTGCCGGACAATTGTTCCTGTTTTACGCCCTGCTCCTCGGCCGCCACGATGTATCCGGCCAGAATGGGCAAAACCGCCCCGTTCATGGTCATGGAGACGGACATCTGGTCCAGAGGGATCTGGTCGAACAGGATTTTCATGTCCTCCACCGAGTCGATGGCCACGCCGGCCTTGCCGATGTCGCCCATCACCCTGGGGTGGTCGGAATCGTAACCCCTATGGGTGGCAAGATCGAAAGCCACGGAAAGCCCTTTTTGCCCGGCAGCCAGATTTCTTCTGTAAAAGGCATTGGATTCTTTGGCTGTGGAAAAACCGGCATACTGGCGAATGGTCCACGGCCGACCGGCATACATGGTGGCCATGGGCCCCCTCACATACGGTGCAAACCCGGGCAGGGAATTGAGGTGCTCGATGTTCGAAAGGTCTTCGGC
>JBDLJD010000184.1:0-7377 GCA_039714495.1 Thermodesulfobacteriota bacterium | reverse complement strand
CGGCTCGGCACGCCAGACTTCGCTTGAAAGCTACGGCTCGGCACGCCAGGCTTCATTTAACAATAATTTATCCATAAGCCACTTATTTATCATGAAATTCTATTATACTTACATCCTACAGTCAGAAAAAAATCCCGATCGGTTTTACACCGGATTTACTGAAAATCTCGAATCAAGGCTGACATCCCACAACCATGGAGATAATCCCCATACTTCAAGACATAAACCGTGGAGAATTAAAACCGCAGTCGCTTTTACCGATCGTCAGCGGGCACTTGATTTTGAAGCCTACCTGAAGAGTCCTTCCGGAAGGGCTTTTGCGAAAAAAAGACTTTAGTGCCTTTTTATTGAATTTTGTCTCCAGGTACCCAATAGGTACCTCACTCCCCTTTTGAGCAATTTTTTACATAGTATAACCTACTGAAAATATTAGAAGCGAAATTTTACTTTTGGGCAGGATTTTTAGGGGCAAATAATATATTATACATTATTTCAGAGGCTTAATATTTTGATGTCCCAGCGACTACCTGCCGCCTCAGCAGGCAGTCTTTCGGACAATTCTCCGCAATATAAATTATACATGGCATGAATCGTCAATTTGAAATTTGGAATGATAATTTTTCTGAAAAAGTGAGAATAAATACCAAAATATTTTTAGGTGAGACGGTGATATAGGCTTCAGGAATTCCCGGGTGGCCAAAAATTACGTAGAATTCTGACTTCAAGTTTAATCAAACACACCAGAGTCTACGCGGTTTTCAGCCACAGATTGCATAGCATTCTTCAAGGAAGGAGCCAGTTTACTATAATCGCATAGTCTCATATGCTGGCAGCGTTCTTTTGCATCTTCTATCGATCTATGAATTGCCTGCTCCGGCAGTTCTCCTCCTACAGAAAGGGCCTTGCGGACGACATCCGGGAATTTGGCCGCATGGGCAGTGGCGAGACATACGATTTTAGTGTCCGATGCAAAGGTGTTTGAAAGCATATCCGCTGCAGCAATGGCAACGGCCCCGTGCGGATCCAGCAAATAGCCGTCCCGGCTTTGATATGTGTCGGCAATAGTGGAAAGGGTTTGTTCGTCGGTAATGGAGGCTGAGATATATCCCTCACGGATTGCGTCCGCTGTCCGCGAATCCAATTGTACTGCGCCCTTTTTCTGGAAATCATCCATCCATTGACGGATTTTACTGTAGTCCTGCCCGGAAGCAAAATACAAATAGCGCCAAAAGTTATAGGGGACAACGATATCTATGGCTGATGACAGTGTCGGTATGAGATCTCTTTTTGTGAAACGGCCTGTTGACAAAACTCTATGAAGAGCCGCGTTTTGATTGTTAGCGCAAATGTACGCTTTGACCGGTAACCCTATCGCTCGCGCCAGGTAGCCACCGAACAAATTGCCAAAAGCACCCGATGGCACCGAAAATACGATTTTCTCACCCACCTGGTCGACAACCCGAAAATAACTATAAAAATAATGAACGGCCTGGACCATTACCCGACACCAATTAATCGAGTTGACGCTGGACAGTTTTAGCTTCTTTCTGAGATGATCATCAGCGAACATCCGGGCCAACACGAGGTCGAGGTCATCCCCACCGTCGGGACAGTCGCTCACGCCAACAGCATGAACATTGGGTGCATCCAAAGTGGTCATTTGGCGTGCCTGCTCTTCCGAAATCATTCCATCGGGATAAAGCACCCAGCACTCAATCGATTTTTTTCCTGCCGATGCATGCGCTGCCGCCGGACCTGTATCACCGGTGGTAGCCACCACCAAAGACATCCAATCGTTTTTGCGCTCTAGGAAAAAATCGATCGTATTTACCAGAAATCCCATGGCAACGTCTTTAAACGAAAGGGTTGGTCCCTGGAACAACTCCAGGATATATGTGTTTGGCTTTGTCTTCAGTCTGACAACCGGTAAAATATCCGGGTTCTCAAACCGGTCGAAACTACCTGCCAGCAATTTCCTCAACTCGTCTGCAGGTATGATCGTCCGTTCAATAAACAGCGACAATATCTCGAAAGCCAGATCGACATAGCTCAACCGCGACCATTTCTGCAGTTGTTCTTCGGATATCCGGGGAATTGTTTCCGGGACGTACAGCCCGCCGTCAGCGGCGAACCCTTGTAAAACGGCCGTTTCAAAATCTACGGGTGCCACCTCACCTCTGGTACTGATAAAATGTGTCATTTGATTCTCACAGTTTCTTTCACGGTATTCTTCGGCTCAATGGGTAAGGATCTGGCTCAGAAAAAGCTTGGTCCGGTCACTTTCCGGATTTTCAAAAAACTCTTTAGGCGGCTTCATCTCGACAATTTCTCCATGATCCATAAAAACGATGCTGTCGGCTACAGATCGGGCAAAGCCCATTTCGTGGGTCACACAGATCATAGTCAAACCATCATTGGCAAGATCGATCATAACATCCAGAACTTCACTGATCATTTCCGGGTCCAATGCGGATGTGGGTTCATCGAAAAGCATTACTTCAGGATTCATGCAAAGAGCACGGGCAATGGCAACCCGCTGCTGCTGCCCCCCTGAGAGCTGGCTGGGATACTTGTCGGCCTGTTCTGGTATTCGGACGCGTTTTAGAAATCCCATGGCGACTTCATGCGCTTGCTCTTTTTTCATTTTCCGCACCAGCTTAAGGGCCAGCATCAAATTTTTGACAACCGTCAAATGCGGGAACAGGTTGAAATTCTGGAAAACCATCCCGACTTCACTACGAACCGCGTCGATATCTTTCATGGTACCTGTCAGCTCGCGGCCGGCAACGATAATCGTACCGCTGTCGTGTTCCTCAAGCCGGTTGATGCAGCGAATCATGGTCGATTTACCGGACCCTGATGGCCCGCAAACCACAATCCGTTCGCCCTTCTTTACTTCGAGGTTGATATTGCGGAGCGCCTGAAATTGCCCGAAAAACTTACAGACATCCTTTAAGATGATAATTGGTTCCTGGGTGTTCGCAGTCATATCAATCCCTATTGCTTAACGTGTCGACTCATGAGCTTTTCGAATATGCCAAAGCCGCGTTGAAAAATTGTCGTCATCACCAAATAGATAACCGCCGTGGATATGAAGATCTCGTAGGGGGCAAAAGTCTGGGCGACTATGGTCCGTGCCACACCGGTCATATCGAGCAATGTGATCGTACTTGCCAACGAGGTTGCTTTTAACATACTGATGAACTCGTTACTGTAGGCTGGTATGGCCAGTCGGATTGCAATGGGCATCGTAACATACAAAAACCGATGGTGTTTTTTCAAACCCAGCGCCATTCCGGCTTCATGGAAACCGCGTTCGACTCCGAGATACCCACCCCGAAGAATTTCTGAAACATAGGCAGCCGAATTCAGCGTGAGTGCAAGTGTTGCACAGCCAAACGGTTCCCTGAGGAGTATCCAGAATACGCTCTCACGAACGATATCGAACTGCGGTAACCCATGGTAAATCACAAAAATCTGCACCAAAATCGGCGTGCCCCGAAAAAAGTAGGCGTAGATAAACGCAGGGAAGGAGAGATACCGGCGTCCGCTGATGCGCATCAATAATAATATGACACCCAATCCCAAACCTAAAAGGGATGCCAAGACTAAAAGCTGCAGTGTCACCCCAATGCCGGTCAGCATTTTGGGAATGCTCTCGAGGATAAGGCTGATTTCAAGATTCATCGAGCACTCTCCAGGTGACGATTTGCATATTTTTCAAGGATTAACACAGTCAGGGTGATGATGGTCGTTATGCTTAGGTAAATCAATGCCACGACCATGTACATGGTGAAAGGCTTGAGTGTTACGGCGGTCGCCATATCGGCAACAAATAGAATTTCTTCAAGTCCGATGAGCGAAATCAATGCCGTATCTTTCATCAGCGAAAGCATGTGATTGCCGAAGCCCGGCAAGGCTAAACGCCACATCTGAGGGATCCGCACATAAAAGAACGTTTGCACATTTGAAATGCCTAGCGCACGAGCAGCCTCAACATGTCCCGGATCAACGCCGAGAAAGGCACCACGGAAAGTCTCCGTCGCGTAAGAGCCCACAATCATGCCGATGGCAATCGAACCGGACCAGAAAGGGGGAATATCGACAAACTGTGTTTCGGGAAAAAAGATCTTGCTGACACTGGTCAAAAATACTGCCGAACCATAATAAAAAATCAGCAGTACCAACAGTTCCGGCGTTCCGCGGAAGGCAACTGTATAGGCGCCGGCTATTTTGCGGGCAATGCGGTTTTTCGACAATTTGGCACTGGCGCCTATTAAACCGAAAACAACGGTCAATATCACTGAGACACCAAACACCCTGAGAACGGTAACCGCCCCCCAAAAATAATCATCCCACCATCCGGATAGATCTGCCACTTTATCTTCCTTTGTACAACCGAAGCATATAATTGGCTTGACAACAACGCCAAACACCGAGAACTTTTACCGGATAGCGTTTCTTAGATCACCCAGGTGGCGGTGCAGGCTACCCCTGACACCGCCGCCGTAATAACACTACCTATTCAAGGCCTTCCCATTTTTCATTGTGGATAGCAAACGGGAAGTATTTAAGTGAGTATTTTTCCAAAGAACCGTCTTGGATCAATGTTTTCAGGGCGTCGTTGATACGCTTGAGCAAATCTTCATGACCTTTAGCGATGCCCACGCCAACGCCGGTACCAAAAATTTTGGGGTCATCCAGCGGCGGGCTGACGAACGCATATTTCTTGCCTTTTTCCTTGCTGAGGAATTTCAGAAAAGCTTTCATGGGATTGGTCATGATGACATCGGTGCGACCATTCTGCAGATCAAGATATAAGGCATCAGTGCTATCGTACAGCAGTATGTCGGCACTGGGCACGTTCGCCCTGATCCAGTTCTCGTAAGTCGTTGCACGCTCTATACCCACCTTGACACCTTTGAAGCTTGGCGGATTAGGGGATCCGTCACTATTGAAAAGCTTGAGATCAGCACCTTTCCTGCCGACAAACTGCCCCACAGAAATACGGTATGGTATCGAGAAGTCCATCTTTTTCTTCCGTTTTTCGGTAATCGACATGGACGCGACGATTAAGTCAAACTTATTGGCAAGAAGTGCCGGTATCATCCCGTCCCACTTCTGGCAAACGAATTTGACGTCTGCACCAATAATTTTTGCAACACCTTTGGCAACATCAACATCATAGCCGGTAAGCTCGCCGGCATCGGTTCGATAGTTAAATGGGAAATAAGTGCATTCACATCCAACGCGCAGTGTTTCCGCTGCCGCCGGTTGCATGAATCCGCCTGCGGTAAAAACAATGATTGCCGTTGCTAAAAGAAAAAGCTTCTTCATCTTCATACCCTCCTGTACTAAAGTTTAAATGCCAAATCCCCCCGACAAACCGTTGGATTATTAAACACCACAATCATTTATGTGGTCCGTTTGTTCTCCTCCATGGAGAACTTAATAGGGTTTCAACATCCCCATTTTGTTTGGCCTACATTTCGTGTATCAATTAAGTTTTAAGAATATCCGCTTTATGTTAGTCTCCTACCAGCCCTAATAAAAATTCTGTTTTCTAGTCATTTCCACTGTGTGAATTAATCAGTGCCTCGTGAACTGCCTTGGCAATCTGGATATCCTGTACGGCCACACCGGTCAGATCAGCAACCGTTATCTGTTCATCAGATGTCCGACCGGATTGATGGCCGGCAAGCACATCTCCCAACTCTATGAGATCTTCCTTCTTGATGAGGCCTTCCTGAAGCGCCTTGGAAATTTCGCCACGTGTCAAACATTGTTCTAGGCTGTCTGCCATGACCACGTCAGCCATTTGCAGGATCTTAGAGTCCAACTCCTGTTTCAAGTGGGTATCTGCTCCCATCGCCGTGATATGGGTACCCGGTTTGATCTGTTCGGCATTGATCAGCGGGGTTTCGGAAGGCGTTGCGGTAATGATCAAACGACATTTTTCGGTCACCTTACCAGCATCTGTGGTCGTATGTATGGTGTAGCCGAGCTTTTCCATATCCAGCTTGTAGGCTTCAAAATTGTCTTGAGGGAGACCCCAGACCATGATTTCCGTACAATCGATCACCGGCTTCAAGTACTCAACCTGCATCCGGCCCTGAATCCCTGTACCGAAGACGCCGATGCAGTCAACTTCGGAAGGCGCCATATGCTTGGCTACAATCCGCCCTGCCTCCGCCGTCCTGACATTTGTCAGGTAACATTTGTCCAACAGGATGCTTACCAGCGTTCCGTCCCTTTGGGAGAACAGCAATATAAGGCCGTCACTTGTTGGAAGATCCAATTTATAATTTTCATAGAAACCTGAAGCGATCTTGATGGCAAAGTAATCGTCATCTTTAATATACCCGTATTTTAGGTGCGTATCCCCAGGAGGATTTTCAAAGATCATCTCTCCCACGGGCGGAACCACGACCTTGCCTTGAGAATAGGCAATAAAACCCTCTTCGATGAAAGGTGTGATATCGATTTGCCCAATGGCACGCTTGATTTGCTCCAAATTAAAGACCTGCATCGATCTCCTTTCGCTTTTTTCGTCGTTTAGGATTTGTGAAAATATGAGTCCTATATCAAAGACCGACAACGATATCGGACGTTGTTTTCTTCCCTTTTCTAATTTTTTGAAGATCCTTGTATATGGTCGCCCGCGACATCCCCAGGTGTACAGCCACCTGCTCTACGGATTTCCTCGCATAAAAAAGGCCTTTTTCATCAAGGCGTTCCAGCAACAGTTTTCGCCCTTGAGCATTCAAGTTTTCTATTGACTGCCCCGAGTCCTTTGAAAATGAACGAATTTCCAGAAGGATCAGTTCCTTCCATTCATTTCTAAACAACATCTCTGGACGGGCTTCTATATCCTGGGGGAGAATGAATCTTTCAAGGACAGACAGAGCAGAGCTAAGGACCAAGAAATCCAAATTAATGCAAAGAATACCAATCGTGTTTCCGGTGCTGTCCCTTAGCACCGCGGTAATCGACCTGATGTGCTGTCCATTGGCACCGGTCTTTTCGTATGGACCAATTACGTCTTTGTTTAGATTAAAATCATTTGTATTGATTTTGAGATTTGACGGGTCACCCACTTCCCTACCCGAAAAGGGATTGGTAATGTAAAAGATTGCATCTTCCTTGACATCATGAATAACGACTTCTGCGTGGGGTCGCAAAATAGCCGTAATTGCGTCAGCAATGGGTATAAATCGGGCCAATTTATTTCCCATTTGATCCCTCCAAATTATTCATCTTGTCTAATTAAGACATTTTGTCTACTTGGTTACACCCATTTAATATTCATGTCAAATAATATTTTCAGGTACCCGATAGGTACCCTTTTCAGCCGACAGCATGCACAACATACTGATA
>JBDLJD010000183.1:0-7433 GCA_039714495.1 Thermodesulfobacteriota bacterium | reverse complement strand
AGATTTTTAATTCGACGTTGGATGTTGGGCGTTGAATGTTCGATGTTCATTTTTGAATAAATAGAAGGAGGAGGAATCTATGGTAGACGAACAAACAATCAAGGATGCCATCAAGTCCATTGTGGATCACGATGAGGCCAAGGCCATCGAGCTTACCAAACAGCACATCGCAGCGGGCAACGACCCCATGGCAATCATGACCGAGGGGTTCATCCCCGGGATCGGAGAAGTCGGTGACCAGTTCGGCAGGGGGCTGCTTTTTCTGCCCGGCCTGGTTCAGTCGGCGGAAGTCATGAAGAAAGTAACGGATCTGGTCAATGAGGCCCTGCCCGAGAAAAAGCTGGAAAAGCCGGGTGTGGTGGTCATCGGTACCGTCAAGGGCGACATTCATGATATTGGCAAGGGCATTGTCGTGGCGCTGTTGCGGGCCAATGGCCTGGTCGTACATGATATCGGGCGCGATGTGGACACCGAAAGGTTTATCGAGGAGGCGGTCAAGGTGGAAGCGGACGTCATCGGCACCAGCACGCTTTTGACCACCACCATGGGACATCAGAAAGATCTCGAGCAGGAGCTCAAGAAATCGGGCCTGCGCGACAAATTCAGGACCATAGTGGGCGGTGCGCCGGTAACCGGCCGTTGGGCGGCCAAGATTGGGGCCGACGCCTATGCCGAAGACGCCCAGGATTCCGTGGTTAAAATCAAGGAACTGATCGGGTAAAACAGCATATGAATGAAGACACTACCATCCCCCCCCCGCCGGGTTTGGCGGAAATGAACCAGGCGTATGATTCCGCATTTTCATATGTGGTGATCGAACAACGTCTGGAGGCCGGGGGTGCATCCGGTTTTCAAAAAGTTGACGATGCCTTGTTTGGCCTGAAAACGGAAATTGTCGATCAGGAACTGGTTGCAGACCCTCGCACCGGTGATAAAAGGCTGGTTATCAAAATGAAGCACCAGGAGACGGAAGAGATTATGCTGGCCTTTCTCGGTGCTGGTTTGAAGGAAAATTATCACTGTTATGTCTATTAGATAAGGTCCTAAATTGAAACGCTCACTTTAAGAGAACCTAAATTGAGCAATTGTTAAAATTTGAAATGCTCATTTTAGGAGGTGGTTTATGAAGACATATGATCTGGCAGTCATTCCTGGTGACGGTGTGGGGCAAGAGGTAGCTGCCGAAGGCCGAAAAATCCTGGATGCTGTATCGCAAAAGTACGGCTTCGAGGCCCACACGCAGACGTTTGACTGGGGGTGCGATTACTATCTGCAGCACGACCGTATGATGCCGGACGATATGCTGGAGACTCTCAAGGGGTTTGATGCCATTTTTCTGGGGTGTGTCGGTGACGCCGACAAGGTGCCTGATCACATTTCCCTGGTGCTGCTGCTCACCATCCGCAAAGGGTTTGACCAGTATGTCAACCTGAGGCCCATCAAGCTTTATCCGGGGGTTGCTTCGCTCGTGACAAGCGCCACTCCCGAAACCGTGGACATGGTTGTGGTTCGGGAAAACACGGAGGGTGAATATGCCGCCAACGGCGGTATCTTCAAAGCGGGAACCCCGGACGGGTTTGCCCTGCAGACGGCAATTTTCACGCAAAAAGGGTGTGAACGGGTCATGCGCTATGCCTTCGAGCTTGCTTCCAAGCGCAAGGCGTCGCGAAGCGGGGAATATGGCCGGGTAACCAACTGCACCAAGTCCAACGCCTTGAATTACTCCATGGTGTTTTGGGATCAGGTGTTCGACCAGGTGGCCCGGGACTATCCCGGCATTGAAACGGACATGGCCCTGGTGGATGCGCTGACCATGTGGTTCGTCAAGAACCCTGAGGCCTTTGACGTGATCGTGGCGTCCAACCTTTTCGGGGATATCATCACCGACCTGGGGGCCATGCTTCAGGGGGGCATGGGGTTTGCGGCCGGGGCCAACATCAACCCGGAAAGGGTGTTTCCTTCCATGTTCGAGCCTATCCACGGTTCTGCCCCCAAGTATGCGGACCGGGGCATCGTCAATCCCGTGGCAGCCATAGAATCGGTGCGCATGATCATGGATCACCTGGGCGAGGAGGAAGCTGCTCAAGACATTGAGAGATCTGTGGCACGGGTGCTGAAACAGGGGGATATCAGAACCCGTGACATGGGGGGGAGCCACTCGACTGTAGAGATGGGGGACGAGATAGCAGAAACGATTCTTTCGAGTTAATGACAGCGCAGCGTAATGTCCAAACACAAATTTAAGCACACTAGACCATCGATCAGGTAATTCGTTTAGGAGGATCCTATGACAAATATCATGACCCGTTACGGCGACGGAACGCCCGTTGAAATGTCGGCTGACGACATCCGGCGCGATCTCGAGGAAGGGACTGCAGATGCTGCCGACCGCGGTAATATTCCGGCGCTCGACCGGGCAGAGTTGGACCATCTCTTAGACATCTTCAGTTCACCACACCGCTTTGTGGGTGTTGAACCCGGTAGAGAGGTGGTCCTCTCCTATGATGGCTCACCCATTAAAATGCTGCGTGCCCAGGTCAATGTGGACCGGCTGCAGTGTCTGCAGATTTATGAAAAACTGCTGGGGGCGGATACGCTGGAGATGGGGCACATGGACTACAGCTTCAAGCCGGTCAAGCCCATTGTTACCTATGAACAACCTCTGCTGGAACAGGTTCTTTCCGTAACCACCGCACCGGTCTTCTATGGCGCCATGCCCAACCTGGGGCTTTACAGCCAACCGGATGGCCCTTTTCCCAACCCTTCGGAACTGATTCCCCAAGGGCAGATAGAAGAGGCCTTGGCATCTTACGAAGCGGCCGTGGAAGATGCGGTGAACGATATTGTGTATGTTTCCAGCGCCATGTATGAATCCGGGGCAGATGCCATCATACTGGACACAGTGGGGGCTGCCGGGGACGCCGATTTTCTGGCCGGCCTGAAGGCCACAAAGATCCTCAAAGAAAAATACCCCGGCATATGCATAGAACTGGGAATGGCCGGCGAATTTGTCCTGGGCATGCACGGTGATCTGACCTGGGACGGGAATCGCTTGGCCGGTCTCTATGCCCATGAGCAGGTGAAACTGGCTGAAAAGGCCGGGGTCACTGTTTTCGGTCCGGTCTGCAACACCAACACCAGCGAATCAACCCCTTGGAACATGGCCCGGGCCATCACCTTCATGAAGGCCTGCTGCGAAGTGGCCACCATCCCGGTGCACGTCAACATGGGCATGGGGGTCGGCGGCATGACGGTGAATGACCACCCGCCCCTGGATGTAGCCTCACGCGCATCCAAGGCCATGGTAGAGATCTGCCGCCTGGACGGGTTGTAGGTTGGCGTGGGTGATCCCATGGGCATGGCGGTTACACATGCGATTGCTTCGGGAATGGGCGGAATGCGGGCAGCTGGAGATCTGGTGGCTCGCATGCAAATATCCCGCGGCATGAAAATCGATGCAGCCAAGGCCTATGTAGCTGAGAAACTGGGGGTGGGGGTGGTCGACCTGACCGACCCGGTCATCATGACCGAGGCCCGGGAGGACCTCAACCTCGGATTGCTGCACCCCCATGCAGGTTCCCCAAAATGCATGGAGGCCAAATTCAACATTGCCGAACTGCTTGACATCGATATCAGCTGTGTGAACAAGTTTAAACAGCGCGTATCACTTGGATGATTGAACCACAAAGGCACCCCGGTAAAATCGTCTTCGACGGCACTGACGTGCATTTCACTGGGTAAACAAAGGGCGGAACCCCAGAGCCCCAGAGGACGGAGCCAGAGGTCGGAAGACGGAGGACAGAGCCACAGAGCTCCAGAGGACAGAAAACAGAGGACGGTGGACGGAACCTAAAAAAATACTTGAAAGTTGGCTATTCAATGTCCAATAATCAAGTATTAAGACAATGAAATGCAACATCTAAAGTGACAACTTTTAATCAGGACCTGATCCAAAGGGTTGACTTTAAGAATTAACCACTTCATGAATATAGCGACGAAGTCGCGTTGAATAAATATTGCGTAGCAAGATTTATGGGGGGTGGATCGTTATGTGATCATGCGGGCTCTAAACCCGCGCAGCCGGGTGCGACTCCCGGACTCCCCGCCATTTCAGAGCTGCAGAGGACAGAGGCCAGAGTGTCAGAGTGCAAGAGGCTTTCCGATATCTGACTTCTGTCTTCTGACTTCTGGTAGTTAGCGGAGGCTCTGCAGGGCTAAAGCCCTGGCCTACATGCCCATTCCTCGAATCAACCATGTAGCGCAGGGATTTATCCCTTATTGTTTGCGTAGGATGTTAACTTGAAAAAAATTACCTGGACAGAGATTCAGTCAAATCGGCTCAAGGCGCTGGGCGCAGACCCGCATACCCTGGAGCGCGGTTTTGACACGCCCCTGGAAAGGGATCAGTTGTTTCAGAAAATGGAAAAACAGCTGGTCAAAAGCCACCGGGCACGTCTGGAAGAGCTGCGGACAGATAAATTCCGGCCCGGTATATGCGAGTTGGAGAGCCGTCTGGTCCGGGCTTTGACAGACCAGGGGTTCGTGCAGGTGGCTACGCCGATCATCATGTCCAGGGGACTTCTGGCAAAAATGTCGGTGGATGAGGACCACGCCCTGAGTTCACAGGTGTACTGGCTTGAAAAATCCAAATGCCTGAGACCCATGCTGGCGCCGCACCTCTATTTTGTATTGAAGGACCTGCTGCGCCTTTGGGAGAGGCCCGTGCGGATTTTCGAGGTGGGACCCTGTTTCCGAAAGGAATCCCAAGGGGCCCGTCACGCCAGCGAGTTCACCATGCTGAACCTGGTGGAGATGGGTACGCCGCTCGCGCAAAGGCAAGAGCGGCTGAAGGCCTTGGCAGCGGTTGTCATGGATGCGGCCGGTATTGAAACGTACGATTTCGAGTTCGAATCATCGGAAGTGTACGGGGAAACCATGGATGTGGTTGCCCCGGGTGATGTGGAAGTGGCATCCGGCGCCATAGGGCCGCATACACTGGACAAGGCCTGGAAAATTACTGAAAACTGGGTGGGCATCGGATTTGGCCTGGAAAGGCTTCTCATGGTTAAGGAGGGCAGCCACAACCTGGGCAGCGTGGGCAGAAGCCTTACGTATCTGGATGGGGTCCCGTTAAATATTTAATTAATTCACCACAGAGGCACAGAGAACACAGAGAAAATGCCAAATTCTAAAATCACCACCAAACTCACCAAAATCCTTAGCACAGCAGCAGAGGGAAACGGTCTGGATAACAAAGACATCCGTTTTCTGCTGGACCTGGAGGAAGAAGCGCATGTCGACGCCCTGTTTGCCAAGGCCCGCAGTCTGCGCAGCCGGTTTTTCGGCGATAAAATCTTTCTCTATGGATTTCTTTATATAAGCACCTATTGCCGCAATAACTGCCATTTCTGTTTCTACCGCAAATCAAACAAAAAGAGTGTCCGCTACAGAAAAGGCAAAGCGGAAATCGTCTCTGCTGCACGGGACCTGGCCCGGACCGGCGTCCATCTCATCGATTTGACCATGGGTGAAGATCCCGAATTTCTGGATGCCAGCGGGCAAGGGTATGACTGGATTCTCGATGTGGTCCGTTCGGTCAGGGACGCAACCGGACTGCCCATTATGATTTCACCCGGTCTGGTGCCGGAGGATTCGCTGGCACAACTGGCGGGTGAGGGGGTGAGCTGGTACGCCTGCTACCAGGAAACCCACAGCCGTGAGCTTTTTAAAAAATTGCGGCCGGGCCAAAGCTATGATGACCGATTGCAGGTAAAGATGAATGCCCACGCCCAGGGCATGCTCATCGAAGAGGGGCTGCTGGCCGGTGTCGGCGAATCCAGGGATGACATCGCTGTTTCCATCGACATGATGCGCCGCCTGAACGCGGACCAGGTTCGCATCATGAATTTCGTCCCTCAGAAGGGGACTCCCATGGCGGCTTGCTCTCCGCCGGACCCCTTTCGGGAGCTGGTTGTGGCGGCAGTCATGCGCCTGGCGCTTCCGGATCGGCTTATTCCGGCATCTTTGGACGTGGACGGGCTTTCCGGTCTAAAAAGGAGGCTCGATGCGGGTGCCAACGTAATAACCTCGCTGGTTCCGCCGGGGCAGGGACTTGCGGGTGTGGCCCAGAGCTCTCTGGATATCGAGGAAGGCAACCGGACGGCTAAAAGTGTTATACGTGTTCTTGAAGAGAACGGGCTCTTTCCCGCCTCCTTGGAACAATACCGGGCCTGGGTTAAAAACCGCAGCCGCTCCATCGCATCCGTCCATAGCCAGCGGCGGTCGGCATGCTAGTTGCCGTAGCCGGCGGCAATCTGCAGGGGGTCGAGGTGGCTTACCTGGCCCGTAAGGCCGGGTGGGATGTGCTGGTGGTGGATAAGAACGCCAATGCGCCGGCTTCAGGAATGTGCCACTGGTTTGTGCAGCAGGATCTCTGCGAAGACAAACACTTGGGGGCCTTGTTTGCCAAAGTCGATTTTCTGATCCCGGCCCTGGAAAATGACGCTGCCCTGGCTTCGCTGGTCCGCTGCGCACACACCCATGATATCCCTTTTGCATTCGATCCTGCCGCATATAAGATTTCGTCTTCCAAACAAGCTTCGGACGACCTGTTTGCCCGCGCCGGCATTCCCATACCTTTGGGCTGGCCGCATTGCCACCCACCGGTGATTGTCAAACCTAGTCGTGCAAGCGGGAGTGAGGACATCACCATTTTCAATGACAGGGCTTCGGCAGGTGCTTTCCTGGAGCAAGCCAAGGGGGAGTGGGTGGCCCAGGCATATGTGGAGGGGTCCACCTATTCTCTGGAGGTGATGGGCAGGAATGGGGATTACTTCCTGCCGCAGGTTACCGATCTTCACATGGACGAGCAATATGATTGCAGGGCCGTGACCACTCCCAGTCTCTTACCAGCCGAACAGGTTACAAAGCTCGAAAATATCTCCATTGAAATAGCCCAGTTGATCGACCTGAACGGGCTCATGGATGTGGAGGTTGTGGAGAGCAATGGGGCCTTGCGGGTGCTCGAGATCGATGCACGTTTCCCGAGCCAGACCCCAACGGCGGTCTATCATTCAACGGGATTTAACATGGTGGCCGCCCTGGGGGATTTATTCATGCACGGCCAAATACCGGCTGTACCGGATCAAGGCAAAGCCAGAGGGGTTGTTTATGAGCACATCCATGTTTCCGGGGACATCCTGGAGTTTGCCGGCGAACACATTATGTCGAGCGTAGGCCGCCTGCGCCGTGTGCCGGACTTTTTCGAGGCGGACGAAGCCATCACCAACTACGCGGAAGGGCGTAACGATTGGGTGGCCACCCTTATTATCACGGGAAAAGACCGGCAGAAAGCCATTGAAAAGCGAAGCCGGGTACTGGGAACCATCAGAAGCGAATTCAACCTCAGGGGAGAAATTGCTGAATTATAAAAA
>JBDLJD010000182.1:0-7453 GCA_039714495.1 Thermodesulfobacteriota bacterium | reverse complement strand
TGAAATAAGAAAATGCGTTAAAATAATTTTCCATGTCGAATGTGCACAAACAGGCATGGAATGCCCTTTGTCTCCCAAATTTGTCTATGTTCAATTTACTTGAATGCATGAAAATTTAAGGACTTCATCATGAATAATTCAGTGTGCCGTTTATTGAACCGGCGCGAATTCATCAATCTGTGTGCCCTTTCCGCTGCCGGGTTTGCTGCCGGGTGCGCCACCAATCCGGTGACCGGAGAATCACAGTTCATGCTGGTCAGCGAGGCAGATGAAATCAAGATGGACAGTCTCTACTCCCCTCAGCAGCTGTCGTCCGATTTCGGCGTAGTTCAGGATAAGCAGTTGGAACAGTACCTGCAATCCATTGGTAAACAGCTGTCCGCCCAAACCCACCGCCCTCAAATGCCGTATCGTTTTCTCCCTGTCAATGCCACCTATGTCAACGCCTATGCTTTTCCCGGCGGCACCATTGCCTGCACCAGGGGCATATTGCTCAGCCTGGACAACGAAGCCGAACTCGCCGCCCTGGTCGGGCATGAACTCGGGCATGTCAACGCCCGCCACACCGCTGAAATCATGTCCAAAAACCAATTGACCTCTGCCATTGTCGGGGGCGTGGCCGTGATTGCAGGATCCTATGATCAGAATTACGGCGGCCTTGCCGCCCAGATTGGAATGCTGGGTTCGGGGGCCCTCCTGGCGTCGTACAGCCGGGACAATGAAAGACAGGCCGACGACCTTGGCATTGAGTACATGGTCAAGTCGGGCTACAGTCCCGAAGGGATGGTGGGCCTCATGGACATGCTGAAAAGCATGTCCAATCACAAGGTGAGCACCGCAGATCTTTTATTCGCCACCCACCCTATGAGCAGCGAGCGCTATCAAACAGCCGTCAAAACAGCTTCAGGCAAGTACAATGCCGCCAGAACCAATCCCCTGTACCGCGAACGCTACATGGACAATACCGCCAGTTTGAGAAAGGTGAAAAATGCGATCTTTCTGATGCAGCAGGGTGACACGCTCATGGCCCAGAAAAAATATACAGATGCGGAATCCAAATTCACCCGAGCCTTGAAGTTGGCACCCAACGACTACGCCGGACTGGTAAAGCTGTCGCAATGCCAGCTTATGATGAAAAAATATATCGATGCGGACCGCAGCATACTGCTGGCAAAAAATGCCTACCCCCAGGAGGCTCAGGCTTATTTCTTAAGCGGCTTCATAAAGCTTCACCGCAAGGACTTCGTACCAGCTTTCAGCGACTTTACCACATACGACAAAAAGCTTCCCGGCAACCCTTATGTCGCCTTCTACAAAGGGTACTGCCTGGAAGGCCAGGACCGCAAGCGTGAGGCCGCGCAATATTACAACAAGTTCCTGCAGATGGTTCAACAGGGCAAACAGGCCCAACACGCCTACAACCGCCTGAAGGAATGGGGGTACATCAAGAATCAGTAAGCAGTAAGGAGATCTCAAAACCAGAACCTCAGAGCCCCAGAGGACGGAACCACAGAAGACGGAGGACAGAACATCAGAAGGTGAGAAGATGAGAAAGTAACTGGACTTGATCCGGCATCCAGTGTCTTCCTGGGTTCCCGCCTTCGCGGGAATGACAACCGTCAAGTAATTAACCGCCGAAGCAATAAAAGTGCCGTCTTCTATTGGCTTGTAGCGGCCTTGTACCTTATACCGTTTACCTTAATACCCATTTATATCCATGCAATCCGTGAAATCCGTGTCTGAAAAATCTTGCTACTGAATAGTGCGCTCAAGTTCCTCCATGTCCAGAAGCGCCGCATCGATGGTTTCATGCTGACCGATTTCATGCAGGTCGCGGAAACTCTGTTGCAGCCGCCGGTGCAGGTAGTCCAATTCTCCTAAAGCTTTCGAAGCCAGGGGGACCGAGGTCTGGCCGGCCAGCATTTCGGCATAATCCATTATCTTTTTTCCAAAAGTCAAAAAAATATTGTAGTTGTAATTTGAAGGAGCCGAAGCGTCGTCAACGGACAGCAGCCGTTCATATTCCTGCCGAACGGGTCGGGTGAACTCATCTCCCAGGCGGTCCAATACTTCGACAGCCTCCTGGTGATAAACGCCTGTGCTCAAGGCACTCAACGCCTGCTGCATGGCATCGGCAATGCTCGACTCCCGCGCAAACGGGTCGAGGCGCAGCTTATAGTCATAGGCCTTATACGAAAAATCATTCTCGGGGTGCTTTTGCTCGAACTGAATTTCACTGTGAAAAATTCTGACGTCCCGAATCAGTTTTTCATGAAGTCTCAGAGATGCTGCCAGTTCATCAAACATTTTCAAATTTTCTTTATCTGCCAGAGACGGATGCTCCATCAAAACGGGTTCAATAGCTGTCTCCAGAATATCTTTATACTGATTCTGTAGAAATCTGTCCCAGCGGTGTTTTTCCAAAACCAGTCGACGAAAGGCATGTTGAGCATCAATCCCCTCCTTTAACAAACCTTCAGGGATACGAAGGGGCGTTGTGGGGTCGATACTTTTCTCCTGGTCGGCCATGTCACTGTAGCGTAAATCACGGGGTGCATATGTGTCCAGACGATTCCTCAAGCGCTGGTAGCGGACTTTCAAAAGTTCAATATCTTGCCTTAGTTGTTGATTTTCATGGTGCAGATTTCTAAACTCGGCAACATGGTTCCTGTCACCCTGCCACATCGAAAACAGGTAAGCACCGCCAAAGTACAGGAAGACCATACTGGCCGCAGCTGAGCCGACCAATACAGCCACCCACCTGTAAATTTCAGGTATTGGTTTCATGCACAATGGCCTCCCGCCTGTTTCACTTTAATGCGTGGGATTTGGATCGTTTGCGCTGGTGGTTCGGCACGATATGCGAAGATACGCTGGATAGGATCAGGAAAAATTGCTAGGCACAACTTGGAACTGGATTAATATATCCACCAGGCACTGTAAAAGTACCGTGATTGTACACCAGAGCGCACTGAAAATCAATTGGGTATCAGGTTGCTGGCAGCTGAGAGAAGATAACAGATGAAATACAACCCGCGTGGAGTTCAGCGCGGGTTGTATCCGTTTATCATCCCTGAAAGTCAATAAGTCCGCGGGTTTCCGTTACCTCGAAGGCTACGGCAGCGACAATGGTCTTGGCCGCATCCTCACCGGCATGCTGGGCAATGGCGCCACGGATCGCGTCATAAAGAGCACCCTTTTCCTGGATCTCCTTTACCTTGAGGTAAAGCCGGCAGCCTGCGGTGCCAAAGGTTACCGGGCTCTCGGTCACGCAGAAGAGAACCGCCAGAGGATTTTCCCGAAGGTTGGCCAGGCTGCGATTTTTTCCCAGGCCGAGGAGCACCGTACCGTCCTCGGTGAGGTTCAGGCTGCCAAAATAGGCGGTATTGGGCTGGCCGGCTTTGTTTGCCGTCCCCAGTACGCCCACCCTTCCTGGTTTGTTGACGGTTTCAAACATTTCTTTGCTTATTTCAACCACTTGTCACCTCCTATACTTCCAAGTTAAAATTCAAACGAATCACGAAAACACGAAATCTTCAAATCACGAAATTTAAGCCTGTTTTCGTGTTTTCAAACTTTCGAGTTTTCGTGACAAAAAATTATACAATAAGGTTCTTCTCCAAAAGAGTTTGAGAAAAACCAGGATTTAATAGTTTAACATGCCTCAAGCCTGCACGGTACAAAGCGGTGCATGGGCGTACCCAACAGATCTCTGTGAGTGGTTTTGGTAAGGTTGTTTACATTCAGTCCGTAAACCGTATCTCCATATATAAGGCCAAAGCCGTGGGGAATCAACACGGTGCCTTTGCGAATCTGGTCGGATAATTGAAGTTCGCCCACCTCGCTCCCGGCCTCGGTTGTGACTTTCACGTTTTCACCATCAATAAGCCCCATGCTCTGTGCGTCAGCAGGATTGACGGCTACGGTGCAGGCCCGTTTACCCCTGTTCCACTCCTGGCCGCGGATCAATGTATTGATGTTGTACGGGGTGTGTCGGCCGGCATTCAGGATCAAAGGAAATTCTTCCGGCAATATCAATTCCTTTGCTTCATTTTCTGCATTCAAACTCTTTGCATCATCCTCCAGTTCCGGAACAAAAACTTCAACTTTGCCGGACGGGGTTTTAAGGGCTTTAAAATTTTCTGCCGGTTCAGCTTCACCAATCCAGATTCCTTCCGGGTTGTCCAGCAGAGTCTGAAAGATTCGGTCTCCTTGATCCATACCGGGGTCAAAGCCAATGCGGGCTGCATTTTTTCGAAATGCTTTAGGAGCGGTCATCATGACTCCCCATAGCCCGGCCTTGGCAGCACTGTCCCATTCCTTGCCAAGGGTTTTCGCCAGCACAAACGGCATGGCTTTCATGGACTCGGGGTTGGTGGCGGCCCATTCCATGAGTTTTGCGCCGTAAGCTAGCCGGTCTCCTTTGGCGGCTTCGTATAAATCCCCCGGAATATCCGGGATCAATCCCAGTTTGTCAGCCAGAAGAGTAAAAATCTGGGATGCTTCCAGGCATTTTTCCGGTGGGGAAACAAGAGGGCGCCGCAACTGAAAAAAGACCTTGGGAAATGTCCACGGGAAAAAGGTTGCATCCCAAGATTCGTAAAAGGTTCGGCACGGCAGCACATAATGGGCCAAACGGGCGGTTTCGCTCATAACAATATCATTGACCACCAGCAGGTCCAATTTGGAAAACGCTTCTTCGTAGGCCGAGGTGTCCGGGTATGCACGCAGCGGGTTGCATGCGCTCACATATACGGTGCGAATACGTTCCGGGTGGTCATTCAAGATTTCTTCCGGCATGACGGCCGGCGGAAAAGATCCGGCTGATGCCGGGGGCATATTGGTGATAACGGTCTTCCAAGTTTTGGGATCGCGTTCATCCGCGTGAAATCCCATGGGAACTACCATTCCCGGGATCAGGTTGCCGCCGCTCACACAAAAAACCCCGCAAATGGCGCCAAGAACATTCATCATATAAGAATTCATTACGCTGTTGCGGCCCATGTAGATCCCAAGGTCCGGATGCATGCACCATTTTTTAGTGGTCATGAGTCGGCATAATTCGAGAACCTGTGCATATTCGAGTTCACAAACATCGATGGCTGACGTTGCATCAAAATTTTCAAACCAGGGACGAATCATCTCCCAGCCTTCAACATGTTCGGCAATGTATGCTTTATTCTCCCACCCGTTGTGAACAATGATTGAAATCATGGCCTTGATTAAAAGGGCATCCGTACCGGGCCGTATGGGAAGGTGGATGTTGGCAATGGCAGCGGTTTCGCTTTTTCGCGGATCAATGATAACCAGCAGCTTTTCCGGGTCTTTTGAAAATTCCTTCAGCACTTTTGGGGCACGGGGCATCTGGTGACTTGCCATGCCGTTCCACCCCCAACCCACCAGCATTTCCGTATGATGCTCATCCGGAATAGCAATGTTGTACTGTTTGCCCAGCATACGGCCGAACAGCCACCATGAGCTTGAGAATTCCTGCCCTCCTGAGTTATAAAAGTTCTGTGATTTTAAAGCTCGCAGGATGGATAATCCAAACGCACCTTCAGAATGACCGCCCTGGGCACTGGCGCCCATATAAGCAATTGCACGGGGTCCGTGGGTGTTCACGATGGATTTCATTTTGCCCGTTATCTCTTCGATGGCCTGGTCCCATGAAACCGGTTCGAACGTATCACCGACCCGCTTTAACGGCTCGGTGATGCGGTCTTTGGGATACTGGTGGTGAATCACGTTTAGACCTTTTCGGCAGGCATAACCCTGGCTTCTCGGGTTTGATTTGTCCGGTTTAACGTTGACCATACGGTTGTCCTCCACCAGGACTTCCAAACCGCAGTTCTGCGCACACAGTACACATCCGGTTTTATGCCAATCTCCCATGTTTATCCCCCTTCTTTGTCTATTAACGGTCACGAACCAAGAGTAGTCACCTTATTGCTGGAGAATCAGGTGTCAGGTGTCAGGTCGCCCAAGCCATCAGCAAAGAGTTAAAAACTTTTTAGACAGGATTAACAGGATCTACATGATACATAACTGATTACATTTAGCGCCCTGGCTTCTTTTTATAGTCTGCTGATTTCTGACCCCGCCCTCGCCCTCCGGCTTCCGTCCTCCGTGGTTCTGATCTCTGTAGTTCCGATCTCCGGGGTTACGAGGTTCTGTGGTTCTGTCCTCTGGCCCTCTGTCCTCCGGCCTCTGGTTTATTCGTAAAGCGCCCTTCTTTTATCATCCATTTTCGCGAGGTGCTCCTCCGCCTCCTCGGGAGTGACCGCTTCCCTGCGACCATCCACATGCTGAACCATGACACCGCTTTTGGTCAGCATTTTATAGCGCGCTTTTCTGACGTTTTTCTCCGGGTGGCAGATCAACTGGCAATTGCCGCAGGTCAATTCCACCTTGTCCCCGGGCATGATGACATTGAACACCGCAACATCCGATTTGGGACGCTGGAGAAAGGGGCCGATGGCATTCAGGAGGGCCGGATAGAATGCCTCGTCTTTTTCAGGAATAGGAAACCGGGCCGGTGACCAGGTGGACCATTTGCCAGACTTGTGCAGCCCGGCAAACCCGCCGCACACATAATCGCAGCGGCTGTGGTGCCGTTTACGGGTGTAGGAAAAATCCATACCGCCCATGGTGATGGTCACGCGCTCTTTGCCGTTGATGTATCCGGAAGCACAGGACGCTTCACACAACCTGCAGTCGTCGCAGTAGTCCTCCTCCCCGGTCAGTGGTTCCGTGGGGATAAGCTCTGCTTCGGTAACCACCGAGCCGAGGATGACCGCTGCCCCCTCCCTCGGGGTCAGGACATTTCCAGACAGGCCAAAAAAGCCCACCCCTGACCGCACAGCCAGATAGCGGTGCGACACCGGCGGCTTTTCATCCAGAAACCCCCTTTTGGTATCACTGCGGTACGCGGTGTTGGCGGTCAGAGGCGTTGACGGGAACCCTTTCTGGTTGAGGTAGTTGGCCAGCTCCAGGGATATGCCGCTGGCGATGGCGTTCTTCTGGATATTGTCCTTGAAGTGCGTTGTCTGACTCTTCTTGGCAAACCAGTCATCGATGTACGCCGGATCCAGCGGAATACAGAAGCTGACCGCCGTTTTTGCTTTGGGCAGCACATACGAGATGTCGGCAGACGGAGGCCCCCCCTCCAGCATCTCTTTGGCTACGATACCCACCGCACTGGCGCCGTAAGCCAGGACAAGATCTTTTACTCTCTGCGTAATTTTTTCCATTCTTTTCCTTTAAAAAACTACTTATGGGATAGTATCTTTGTGTCCTTTGTTTACCCAGTGAAACCCGTTCTTGTTCCTGTTTCACCGGGGTGTCTTTGTGGTTAAATATCCAATTGACTAGGGCATCAAACCCCGCTTTTGCGCCATGGTCATCATCTGTTCAGCAGTAGTAGTTGGCGGTATGTAGTGGTCTTCCTTGGGCT
>JBDLJD010000181.1:0-7561 GCA_039714495.1 Thermodesulfobacteriota bacterium | reverse complement strand
GCTTCAGGCCTGAGGCTGTAGCAGGGAGTAAGGTGTAGGCAGTAGGGAGTGAATCAGAGGCCGGAGACCAGACTGCCAGAGGTCAGAAGACGCTGCAGGGCTGAAGCCCTGGCCTACATGCCCATTCCTCGAATCAACCATGTAGCGCAGGGATTTATCCCTGCTGGGGCTGTATGCATTACATCAATTGCCCCCAGGATCGAACATCCGAAAAGCAGGGTGTCAGATATTAGGAATATTTTAATAAAAAGTGACAACTTTTAATCAGGAATTGACCGCAACCTGCAACCCGGCATCCAACACCAGATAGTATGACAACGTTCAATCAGGGTTTGACCAATATAAGTATTCAACCCGGAGGACCGCCATGCCGTATAATGAACCGCTCAATCCCAACTTTAAGAATGCCTTGCTGAACCGGCTGCCGGAGCGCATGGCATTCTGGACGCTTCTGGGCATCGAATTCGTGGACGTCGAGAGAGGCTGGGCTAAAATGCGCATGCCCTTTTCCGAAAAACTGACCAATTCAGCAGGCATCGGCCACGGTGGGGCTTTGTTCACTTTGGCTGATTCTGCCGGCAGCATGGCGCTGGTGAGCATGGCCGCCAAGGGGGAAGTGGTGACCACCGTGGAGATGAAGATCAATTTTCTCAAGCCCTTTGGCGGCGGAGAGGTGGTGGCCGAGGCCAGCATCCTGCATTGCGGCAGAACCACGGCCCTGGGCGACGTGGAGATCAAAGACCAGGACGGCGCCCTGATTGCCAAGGGTTCGGCAACTTTTCTGCGGCAGCGGCAATAAATACCGTGTACTGATTACCACAGGTATGGCTTGATAGATTTGGGGTAGGAAATATTCAAGGCATGTGTGTAGGTGTCAATTTTCAATGTGCTTGCTTTCAAACGCATCCCAGAAACCCTTTTCCGGATCCTTCCACCCTTCGCCGAAAAAATTGTTAAAAACAGGCTTCAACCGGTCATACCATTTGAAATTGGTTTTGCGCTTATTTTGTCGCGAGGTCAGCACGTCTTCGACATATATGGAAATATCCACCATCTTGTCTTTGGGTATATAGGCATCGGCACCCAGTTCAATTGATTTCTTCAAATTGTCGGGGCTGAGGGCGTGCGCCGTCAGCATCAAGGTTGGAATTCCCATTTTGTGGGTTGCTTCCAAAAGGTCGTATCCCCTGACACCCATAATATCAAAAACAGCAACATCATAGGTATTGTTCTTAAGGCAGGCTACCGCCTTTTCAAAAGAGGATGCGGTGTCAACCGTAAACACGTCCTCCAGTAACTCTTCGAGTGTTTCGAGGATATCTAGTTCATCGTCGACGACAAGTACTTTTTTTTCATCTTGCGGCTGGCTGCTTTCCATAAGCCCCCTGCATCAGGTGGTTCCAAGAAATTCGGTTTTTAATTTATGCTGAATCTGTTCGATTTTTTTAAATACCTCTTTTAACATTGCGTTATCGAGGTAAGAGAAGTTTTTCGGGTTGATATAATTGTCGGGCGGCTTTTCCTCATCGACAATGGTGGTAATCTGTCTCAGGAATCTCAATTGCATCACATAGTTGTAGGATTGGACCATATCAATGTACTGCTTATTGCTTATAACGCGTTTAGTATAAAGTCTGAAAAGTCTAGTCAGGGTATTGGTTTGAACAATGCCGTGTTTTAAGGCATAGATCCTTGCAAGATCGACGATGGGAAGCATGGCTCCCTTGACATTGATAGCGCCTTTATGCTCACCTTTGGAGTCAACAACCAGTTTGCCGAACAGGCCGATGGGCGGCTTGAAAAACAGGGCATTTTCAGCTAGGTGTCGCAGAAAGCCGGCCCGTTTCTGTATGCAGTTCATTAAAAAGGATTTCAGTTGGTTGGTCAACCGCAAATCCCCCCACACGCCCTTGAAGTCAAAGAATATGCTTGAATTGAGAAGATCTTCAGGCGACCCTTGATAGATCCATTTATGAAATTGCTTTTTCCAGTTTGACAGAGGCTGACACCACTTGGGATTTTTAGCCATGCAGTCGCCGTCACAATATTTGTATCCAGCAGTATTGAGCTGATTGCACACAAGTTCGGCAAGTTTGCCGAAGTACTCGGAGGCATCTTTTTTGTCTTGGTCATTTTCCAGGTCTTGGTAAACAATGCCGTTGTCCTGGTCAGAAACAAGGGTTTGCTCTTCCCGGCCTTCTGAGCCCATGATCATGAAGGCAAATTTGCATGGAGGGTTGCCCAGTTTTGAGATGCTGAATTGTATGACTTTATCCAGGATAGCATCAGAAAATGTGGTTATCAGCCGTGTGATGTACTCGGGATTGGCGCCGTTGCGGATGGGGTCCAGAAGCATTAGAGCCATTTTCGAGTGTATGTTCTCGAGTTGGCCGATGTTCTTAGCCGATTTGATGGTTTTAATGAGCAGATACGTAGAATCAGCCTGGGCAGCAATTAAATCCTTATCGGAAATGGCGCCTATAATACTGTTTGCTTTGCTAGTGACTGCCAGATGTTGCTTGCCTTCTCCGATCATGGCGATAAACGCTTCAAAAACCTGGGAATCCGCAGAGACTGAAGCAACGGGAGATGATACCAGGGAGGATGCAAGCTGCCCGACGTCCAGTCCCCGGGCGACGACATTGTTCCTTAAATCGGCGTCCGTGACCATGCCGTTAACTTTTCCTTTTGCATCCTTTATGAAAATAGAACCTGAATTATTCTGGGCCATTTTTTCGGCAGCTTCATTGATGGTTGCATTATGAGGACAGGTGACGATATTGGGTCTGAAAATAGCTGAAATAGGCTGGTTAAAAAAAGGCAGATTAAATTCTTTATCCTTTACCTGTCGTGCAATAATGCCGGCGAAGGCTTTGTTCAACATCAACTTTCCAAAAGCATTTGAAAAATAACTTTTGAACGCTTCATACTCTGAGCAGGTTTTTAAAAAAATATCCGCATCCAAACTTAAGAAAACAGAATCTTCAAGCACCTGCAATGTCCTTATGGCCACGGTATCATTCAGCAGGATCGAGATGCCCCCGAAATTGTCTCCTGCTTCTAATCGGCCCCGAAGAGTTTTCTCATTGTTCTGCTCAAAATAATACTGGGCAGTGCCCTGGGATAAAACCAGGAATTTGTTCACTGTCGATATTTCCTGGACGAGCAGTATGCTTTCTTTTTTTACGGTTTCAGAGGAAAAATGATCTAAAAGATTTTCTTTTGTCGTTTCAGGCAGAAAAGAAAAGGGGGCCATGTCTAGTTTGATTCTCAAAATAGCATCCCGTTTTGATATTGAAATGTAAAATATTTGTGTTAATTGAAACGACTTCGATGGAACTTGAAAGGAGTTCGTATTTCTATAGAGGAAATGGCAATTTGAGTCAAGTTTAAAAACAGACCTTTAAGATGCCCATTGTCATGGCGGATATCTATTCATTCAAAGCTCCACCGGAATCATATAAGTGGCTGATCCTGGCCTTGTCGACGTTCACGTTTACTTTTGTGGTGGCCATCCCCCAGATGTCCCTGCCGGTTCTGTTTGCCGAAATTTCCGATGACCTGGGTCTGAGCCTGGTGCAGGTTCTGTTCTTGGCTTCGCTCGTGATGGTGAGTCTGGCGTGTTATCTGTTCATTCAGCGGCCAGGTGATAGATCTGCATAGGGATGGATGTCCGGTTCCCCAGTTTTATCAGGACAGCTAACGGGTCAACAGCCGCCCGGCGGTGCAAGCGCGGCATGAACCCGAACGGAAGCGGGCGGCATCGGAAAGTGCCAGGACGCCGGATATGTCATGGGGATCAGAGCTGTCACGATGGACAAAGAGGCGCTGGACGTCCCGGGTCAACATCTGCTGAATAGCTGTGGATAAGAGCGCCCTGTCTGATACGGAATGAACCGGTGTGCTCATTACTTTGCGCGCTTCGGCTTCCGGGGAAACACCGTGGTGGTAAGCGATGATGAGATTGGTTTTGGATATGACACCCTCGGATGCTCCGGCCTTGTCTTGAATGAGTACGGCCCCCATGTTGTGGGCGGTCAGGGTTTCGATGACCGTGAATAAGGGATCGCTGTCCCTGCAGGTCCACACATTCTGTGTCATGACCTCCTTTACGGTAAAGCGTGCGGAAGGGTCGATATCGGAGATCGCCATCCTTTTTTTGGTGGTCCCCCGCTCACAGGCCCGGCAATACCTGTAGAGCAGCCCCACGATCTCCGCGTAAGCCACCGTGCCGATGACTTCCTCCCTGTTTGCCCCGGTTATGTATAGTCGATGCACGCCGGCTGCCTCCATGATCTCCAATGCGTCTTCCACCGGGTCATCCGGAAAACAGGCAATGGGCTGGCTGCCCATTACATCCCCCAGCCGGGTTTCCGAGGGGAGTTCTGCGTAAAAGGCACCCAGGATGTCTGTCTTGGATACGACACCGCAGGGGACGCCTTGGTCGGTGAGCAGCACGGCACTGGCCTTTTGACGGATCATCAGGCGAATGGCCTGTCCCAAGTCGGCCGAGCGGGGAAGGCTGATGACCTGCCGCCGCATGGCCTCACTCACAGGGATTCCGCTGAATACGCTGCGTTTTTCTACGACAGGCATGATCAAACGTCCTTCTGGGATGAAAAAAGTGCCATCAGCTGGTTGAATACCTCAGAAACATAGACAATGCCTACAACCGCCTGATCCTCGACCACAGGGAGCCGCCGGATATGTTTTTTGATCATGATTTCTGCAATGACCATCAGGTGGGTGTCCTGCTGGATGGTGACCACTTCAGTGGTCATGATGTCGTCAACCAGAATGGATCGAATGGTGTTTAAACGATCTCTGTAGATTTGAGCCGGGTCCATGTCTTCCATTTCCCCGAAGATGGCTACATGCTTGGGCTGTACAAAATTGAGAATATCATACATGGAGAGCATGCCCACCAGCTGGTCGTCATCGTCGGTCACCATCATACCGAAGATCTTTGTCTTTTCGCTTGCGGAGGCTTTTTCAAACTCTGCCACGGCCTCGGCAATGGTCTGCTGCGGATGCAGCACATGAAATTGGGTATCCATAAAATCACTGGCTAGCATGGGCACCTCCTTTTTCAAATGTGTAAAACAGTGTCCCCTATAGCTTATCAGAGAAATTATAATTAGCAATAAACTAAAAGTCTGGAGTACTGGAGTGTTGGAATATTGGGTTTGGTGGTATGTTTTATCGTTAGCCGCTTATAATGGTCTGAAAATTAGATGCGTCATCGGGGCGTTTTAGTCGTCATCCCTGCGCAGGCAGGGATCCAGGGCATTTAGCTAATCGCTTTCTGGATAGCGCAAAAGCTTCACTACGTGTCCCGCCCCTTTCATTCGAAGGGGCAGGCATACGGGAATGACGAGGATTTTTAGTAGAAACTCTCCGACCCACGAATTAGATACCATCCGCTGTTTTTACCCATTAACCCACTACTCCACCACCCCAAAATCAACCTTCCATCACTTCAATATTCCATTTTAGCAGAGCGGTCTTGATTTCTTTCCTGGTCAGTTTCATGGATCCTCCTTTGGGCTGGTTTGTTTGTAATAAATTTTCATGCCCAAGCGCGTACAACGAAGCATGAAACATAGGTTTATATTGAAATGCCATAGCTATCCTCTAAATAATAGAGCATGAAAATTTACAAAATAAAGGAGGATAGCAATGACGCAGAAAAACAGTAGCAAAATTATTTCCGTCGTGCACCCTATTTATTCACATTAGAAACTTCGCAAAGCCAATGATGCTGTTTGGAAAAAAGAACCTCAGCCTGGTACAAATGCGTTGCAAGTTGAGGCCTGTTTCTAATGAATTTGTGATCATCTCCCCTTGAACGTGGATGACGATTACCCGATGGCGGTTTTATCCGGGTTTTGCGCGCCTTCGCTGAACAGGATCATGTAGAGAATGAACGCGTAGGCAACCAGGGAGATGACGGCAAAAGGCGCAAAGTAGGTCCCCAGCGGTGCGAGCGCAATAGCGGTAAGCCAGTGCACGGCAATGACGCTCTGGGAGTGCAGCCGGATAGGGAATTGGTCCTTGCGGCAGATGACGGCCAGACCGCTCAGGTTCCATCCGTAAAGCGAGGCAAAGGAGTGCATGCGCAGGAGGAACTTCAGGTTTTCGTGGTCGTAACCGGGGTTGAATTCCAGGGCGATGTAAATGATGCCGGTGACGGCCGTGTACCAGAGGAAGAACATGCCCGAGGTCAGGAAACTCTTCTGCTGAACCCGGTCGCCCAGGTCCCGGTACATGAAGTAAATCAGCACGACCGAAAAAAAGAGGATCGTCGTCACCACCAGTTGGGGAATGAGTTTCTGGAACATGATGAAGACAAAGAAGATGATGACCCCCAGGTTCACGTTCCAGAAGCCCATGTTTTTCAGGCGCAGGGTCAGGCGCGACACATCCTGCCGCATGAACCCGAAGATGACCGACATGGTGATCAGCGAGAGGGGAAAAGAGAACCCCAGGAAAAAGGTGTCCAGGGTGAGTTTTTTAAACGACACCAGTTGCAGGTATTCATTGTTCAGAATGACCAGTCCGGAAATGGTGAGGCCCATGCTGAGGCACAGCAGGGAGGCTTGGTGGAATTTTTCAGATACCGGCGCTTCAGGTTGGAAGAAATTGATGGGGAACAGTGAAAATCTCTTGACCCTCACCGAATCGACAACCACCGCCAGGACAAAGGCCGTCAACATGGCAAGCAGGTAGTATTCCAGAAAAGCCAGCAAGGCATAGGTCAGGGACAGCGCCAGAAAAAAGGTCGCTTTTCTGGAGAGTTGTTTCCGGCCTTCGGTATAAAAAATCAATATGGTTCCGCCGCTGCACAGGTTGAAGAGAAAGATGTGCAGGCGCTCGAAGTTATACAGGTTGGTCCCCGGAATGAACAGGTGCAGAAAACCGAACAACAGGGCGGTGAACATCAGCACCATTAAGAAAAGTCGAAGCTTGGGGCTCATACGCATTACCTTTCGTAAATTTATACATCCAAATTTATCCCAAGTTTTAAGTGACCTAAAGTGTAAAGTGATCTAAAGTTGAGGAATTCTATCTATTCTTATTTCTTTTGCCCAATAGAGGTGAAGATTGCCAGCAACTCGCTGCATTCCACATACAGAGGGTCAATCTCTGGCTTGCTAAGCCATTTCATTCCTATGATAATTTCCAGCCAATACTGGGTTTCACTTGCTTCTCCCTCACAAATTTTAATTTTGTTAATGAAATCTGCACGGCTCCTTGCCCTGTTTGCTTCTCTGTAGTTTGCTCCCACAGACGTACCTGATTTAGTCATCTGGTTTCTTACGACCCTGCCTTCCGGCGTATTAGGAAGCTTAGCCGACAACCGTATTATACTGATGGCAAAATCTCTTGTCCGTTTTTCCAATTTTTCAGCAAATTCCTTATTGTCCATGTTTATTTCCTAATCGATGGAGCGAAGCGACTCCACAACTTTAGTCACTTTTCACTATAGATCACTTTAGACACTTACTTGCTTGATGTAGATAATCCATTCCGGGGACCCGGTGCCGAACCATTTGGAAAC
>JBDLJD010000180.1:0-7565 GCA_039714495.1 Thermodesulfobacteriota bacterium | reverse complement strand
AGGGGGAAATCATCATGCAACAGACAGAAGTACAAAATAGTTCACCGCACGTATGTCCGCATACGATTTCGTTTTTTCTGGACAATTGGTTCAGAAAGCTTGTTCAGAATCCCAATAAAATCGTTAGGCCTTACATTAAAGAAGGGGACACGGTTGTTGACGTTGGTTGCGGGCCCGGCTTTTTTTCCATTGAAATGGCCAAACTTGTGGGAAGGAACGGCAGGGTCATAGCCGTTGATCTGCAGGAGAAAATGATAGGGCACGTGAAAAGAAAAGCTGCAAAACACGGCATGTTGGACCGTATGGAATTTCATCAATGCCAATCAGACAGCATTGGGTTGAATCTCCAAGCGGACTTCATCCTGGCCTATTACATGATCCATGAAACGCCCAGCCCGTTACGTTTTCTGGAAGAAGCCAGGGGCATGCTCAAAGATGGCGGACAACTGCTGGTGGTGGAGCCCAGAATGCACGTCAGTAAGAGCATGTTCGAGGAAATGCTGCGAGCTGCTGAACAGGCAGGACTAAAGATAGTCGATATTCCTCCCGGAAAGGGTGGCAGGAGCGCACTTTTCAGCCGTTGAGTACACCTTATGCGCTATTGGCACGTCTGTGGCTCATGTTTTTATTAGCGGCGAAGCAGCGTATAATAATAATTGCGCAGCAATTATTATGCAGGACCCAGTTTGTTGCCCTTTTCTACCATTTTGTGTCTTGTGGTTCAGGTCTTTTTAAGCAAAAAAACTACACAGCTGCGCCGTACTCGTCCTTCAAGAACGTCATATTCTCCAGGGCGTTGTCGTATTTGACCTTGCCGTAATTGTAGTAATCGAATTGGATTTTAGAGATGTTGAGCTGAATCAGGCTCCACAGGAACCAGTAGATGTCCGGAAACGGCTTGAATAGGTCGATGCGATACAATGTGTGGTCAAACTGATGCCCGGCGCAGTACTCTTCAACAATCTGCTTTTCCGCTTCCCGGGGCACCAGGATCTCCTGGAACATGTCGGCAATATCGTAGTACCTGGGGGCCATACCGGCATATTCCCAGTCGATAATATACATGGGGGCATCGTACTTGTGGGCAGCGTCTTTCTTGATGAGGATGAAATTGTCGGCCAGCAGGTCATTGTGGCAGACGGTGTATTCGGATTCCGGTATGTTAATGATACTGGAAAGCGTGATGAGCCGTTGAATGGTATTGGTAATATCGAATTCCGGATAGTCGGTATTCAGGCGACGCAGAATGGCGGACATTTTCATGACCTCTGCCAGGGGATTAAAAATGCGCTCAAGTTTTACGTCGCTCTGGTGTATTTTTCGTATGGGTGTCACAATTTTAGAATGAAGGGATTGATCCAGAAAGTGTTCGTTGGTCAATACAATGGCATCGTCAATAAATTCTACGATGGTCACCCCTTTTTCCGGCATATATTTGATCAGATTAGAGGATACGCCGACTCTGGACATTTCGCGAATGGTCATGGCTTCGTTTTCGCGGTTGATGAACAGATCGGTTTTGTCGCCATAGATCCGAACGGTGTAATCTCCCTTTTCAGATTGGATACGGTACAGTTTGTTTGTTATCCCACCGCTCAACTGATCGATTTTGACGTCGATGCCTTCCCATTCGGGCAAAAGATCATAACAGATGTCTTTGGTGAATTCGCGATCTAAAAGACGCTGGGCAGTGCTCATGGGGATTACTCCGTTTTTCGATAATCAGCTGACTGGGGGCGTTGGATTGTGGATAGGTCTCGCCCCTGCATGCAGGGGCGAGACGTTGACTTCTTTCTGAATTGAGCTCAGTTTGGATCTTTAGCTGTACCGGTAGGGTACGCCTACTTTTTCCATAACTCTGGAATAGTCCTTAAAGATCTGCACAACCTTGGCAGCGCGTGGGCTGCTGGCAGATACTTCATCCCAGAACTCTTCTGCGTCTTTAACCACCTGATCCCAGTCTTTTGCCGGAATCGTGGTCAATTCCATTTTCTTGCCTTCCACACGCAGTTTGGCTTCTCCGCCCCAATACCAGACCTGACGGTAGTAGTGTGAGCTGTCTATTGAGAGTTTGAAGAGCTCCTGCAGGTGCGGCGGTACTTTTTTCCAGCTCTTGCTGTTTGCAAAATAGGAGCCGAACCAGGCGCCGGTCACATTGTTCAACAGGGCATAGTTACAGACGTCGGCCCAGCCGACTTCATAGGCTTCGGTAAACCCGCACCAGGCAACCCCATCGAGTTCACCGGTCTGAATGGCGACTTCAATGTCATTCCAGGGGAGCGTGACCGGCACCAGGCCGTAGCGTGACAGGAATTTTCCGGCTGTGGGTACGCCGAACACCCTTTTTCCCTTCATGTCCGCCAGACTGCGAATGGGTTTTTTAGTGAAGATATGCAGCGGATCCCAGGCGCCGGCGCTGATCCATTCGACGTTCTTGACTTCACCATAGGCCTCTGCCCAGATCTTATCTAAACCATAGTATTTAAATAAAACAGGTACATCCAGGCTGTAGCGTGTCGCAAAGGGGAAGTATCCGCCAAATACGCTGATATCAACCGGGGAGGCCATGGTGGCGTCGTCACTCTGCACCGCGTCGATGGTGCCGTTCTGCATGGAGCGGAAAAGCTCATCTGTGGGCACCAGCTGATCGGCGTAGTACAATTCGATTTCCATCTGGCCGTGGGCGGCACGGTTGAACGCTTCAATTTGAGGTTTGATGACGTGGGCACCCAAAGGGGCGCCGGAATAGGTTTGTAAACGCCATTTGATCGGCTTTGAAGCCGAATAGGCGTAGGGAGCCTTGCCGAACACAGTTGCTGCGGCTGCAGCACCCGCTGTCACACCGGCCTTCTTGATAAAATCCCGGCGGCTGGTTTTTTTATCCTGCGTCTGGGCCTCGGTTACAGCTTTTTCTTCTTTCATCGAATACCTCCTTTGGGTTAACAGTTTTTGATGAAACCTGAAGATTGACACTGGGTCATGAATTTATCATTTTGTATATACCAAATCGGGCAGCCAGAGCGCGATTTGGGGAAAAATCATGATCAGTATCAATGCCAGGGTCATCACCAACACGAATGGCACAATGGAACGGTAGATGTCTGTTATCGAAATTTCAGGCGGCGCCATGGCGCGCATTAAAAACAGGTTATACCCGAACGGCGGGGTCATGTAAGCGATCTGGCAGGTGATGGTGTATAAAACCCCGTACCAGATCGGGTTGAATCCGAGCGTGACAATCAACGGTACATACAGCGGTGCAACGATAACCAGCATGGCCGTGTCATCCAGAAACATTCCCATGACAATGTATGACAGCTGCATCATGACCAGCACCTGCCAGGGGCTTAAGCTCCACTTGGTGATAAACAGGGACTCGATGGCCTTGACGGCGCCAATGCCGTCAAAAACAGCGCCAAAACAGAGGGCCGCCAGGATAATCCACATAAACATGCAGGTAACACCCAGGGTTTGCCGGAGGGTGTCCTCCATGACCTGGCGGGTCAGGCGTCGCTTGGCAATGGCGGCAATGGTTGCTGCAGATGCACCAACCGCTGAGCTTTCCACCAGGCTGGTAATGCCCATTATGAACAGCCCCGTCATAAAAAAGAAAATCAAAAAGGGGATAATGCCGGCTCTCAACAGCTTGAGCTTTTCGCTAAACGGCATATCTCGTTCTTTTTTACTGACCGTGGGGGCCAGTCCAGGTTGCAACTTGCATCGGATGACAATGTAGAGGATAAATAACCCGGCCATCATAAAACCCGGAATGACACCTGCCAGCCAAAGCCTGCCCACAGGCTGGCGGGCAATCATGCCGTACAACACCAGGACGACCGATGGCGGGACCAGGATACCCAGAGAGCTTCCGGCCTGCACCACCCCCGTGATCATCACCTTATCATATTTGCGCTTAAGCATTTCAGGGAGCGCGATGGTGGCGCCGATGGCCATGCCGGCGACACTGAGCCCGTTCATGGCTGAAATAACCACCATCAGGCCGATGGTGCCGATGGCCAAGCCCCCCTTGAGTCCGCCGAACCAGACATGGAACATCCCGTATAAATCATCCGCAATTCCGGTTTCGGAAAGGATATAGCCCATGTAGATGAACATCGGCAGGGTCAGCATGGGATACCAGTTAAACAGGTTGAAGGCCGCATTAAACGGCATTTCAATGGCGCCAGTTCCGTACAAAAACAGCGAGGCCGTGGCCGATACAAATCCAATGGCGGCAAATACACGCTGTCCAGTTAACAGCATGGCCAGCATGCCCGCAAACATTATAATTGCAATTGCTTCGTAACTCATGAAATGGTGGTTCCTTTAGCAGTGGCGAGGTCTTTGAAGAAGGTGGATATGGCTTGCAGGAGCATTAAAAAAATGCCGGCGACCATGATGACTTTGATGGGGATCATGGACGGGTTCCACTGAGAAAATTTCCGCTGGCCGTATTCGATGGCGTACATGGTGCTGGAGATCGAACCGATCAGCAATGTGACTAGATAGAAAACCATAAAAATATTGGTGCATACGTCGATCTTGGCTTTGGTTCTTTCCGAGTACCGGTCATAGAGCAGGTCCATGCGGACATTGTCGCCCAGTTGTATGGAATAGGCGCCACCGACGATATAATAGCCGGTGATAATAAATTGCGCCATTTCAACGGTCCAGGATAATGGTATATTCAGAATGTTGCGCGTGATGGCCCCCAACAGCAATACGCCAATCATTAGAAAGACGGTATACATGGTTGCCCGGCCAAGCTTGGTGGAAATGTAATCAATGTATTTAACGTAATAAACAATAAATTTTGGCATATGATGATTTTCTCCGGCCGCACCTTTACTTGAAATGAAGGAGTATTTGTCCTGTTCGTATGTGATTCCGCTGCTTGGCATGTAGACAAGAAGCGCAAACTCTACTCTTGCGCGTGGGGGCTTGTCAATAAATAAATCTGTTGCCGAACCACGGAAGGTAATAATTGTTTACTGCATGCCAGCGTTGCCTTACGGAGCAACTGTTGTCTCCGCTCGATCGATAGCCAACGGATTCCAAAGAATCCGAATTAGGCATTTAGCTCAACTAGCGTCTCGCCAATAACCTTCAGGCATTCGTGGCACATGGCCTCGTCAATTGAGCCCATATTGGCGATCTGGACAAGGTTGCGTTCTTTTAACGGGCCCTTGCCCGCATAGAGCGTATATTTTTTATTTTCCAAAGCCTGAATGAAGTCATCTGCCTTGATTTCATCCGGCAGCAGAAAAGAGGTGACCACATTTGAAGCAGCCTCATCTTCGATCAGCATGCGGAGGCCCAGTTTCCGCAGCCCCTCTCGCAGAATGCGCGCACAATTCTTATGCCGTTGGATCTGGTTTTTAACGCCCTCCGCCAACAACCGTTCCACAGCCGCGTTCAGGGCTATAAACATGGTCACCGACGGTGTATTAGAGGTTTGGCCATTTTTTATGAATGCTTCGTACAACCGGTGGAGACTTAGATATGCTACCCGGGTCGGGTTGTCTTTTGTCTCCTCAATCAAGGATTTTCGTGCGCAGATGATACCCACGCCAGCCAGACTGGCTAAGCACTTGTTTGACGAACAGGTGCAGAAATCAATGTGATCACGGCCCACGTTGATGTCCTCGCCGCCGAGGGCGCTGATGGCGTCAACAAAGTATTTTTTGTCATATTTATCGGCAAGGTTGCCTATTTCACTGATCGGATGAATCACCGATGTACTGGTTTCGTGGTATACGGTGGCAATCGTGGTAATTGATGGGTTTTCCTTTAAGGCCTTTTCCACATCCTCAACCTTTGGAATCTCACCCCATTCGTAACCCACCACACGTGTGGGTACGCCGTGAATAGTGTACAGTTCCACCAGTCGATAACCGAATTCCCCGGCAGCCACCACCAGCACTTCATCGTCTTCAGTGAAACAGGAACTGATGACTGTTTCGTTGGCCGCTGTTCCTGAACCGGTGATCAATAAGATCGCGTGGTCCTCTTCAGTTTGGAATACCTGGCGCAAATTTTTTTGCAGATTCGCCAACACGTTTTCAAAAAATGGCACCCGGTGTCCTACCTGGGGATGCAGGCATGCCTTGCGAACCTGATCGTCTACATTCACCGGCCCTGGACAAAACAAAAAATTTCCTCTTTCCATTGTACCTCCAATAAATTTTCATGCCCTAATGCGCCCAACCAAGCATGAAATAATTTTTGTCACCAAATGTCTCGAATTATCATTTTAAGTGAATTCATGAAAATTGATAAAAAAGATTGTCTTTGTTTTTCAACATTAGAAACATGTATTAGTACAAAATGTATTTTCAACCCAGGTTTTTGAGAAGGGTGAACTACTCCAAAATAGGACTGACTGTTTCTAATGAATTAGACCACCTCGACAGAGGCCAGCCGGATTCGGTCAATATCGGAACTGTCGGTATGATCCGTAATGAAAACATCAACGTTCTTCCAGGGACAGACATTTACCGTGGCCACTGATCCTATTTTACTACTGTCACCCAATGCGATCACTTTTTCCGCATTGGAAATCATTTTCATGGTTAGTATGGCTTCGCCGATGGGCTGAATACAAATCCCCTTAACTGGATGAAAAGCATCGGCCCCGATAACGGCCTTGTCGGCATTTAGATGCGACACCATCAATTCGGCCAGGGGCCCGGAACTGGCATAGGAAAACTCCTTGATGTCCCCGCCGATAAGGATGACATTGATATGTTTATTATATACCAGGGTATCAGCTATTTTCAGGCTGTTGGTCATGACCACAAGCGGCATGTCTTTTTGAGACAACATCTTGGCCAACTGCATGACTGTGGTCCCATCATTGAAAAATATCCGGTTATTGGGTTCAATGTAGCTCAGAGCCTTTTCGGCAATCTTCTGTTTTTTATGAATATGGTGGCTTTCACGCTGCCGGGATGATAACTCAAGCAGGCTTCTTTTTTCCAAAACCGCGCCACCGCTGGTGCGCTGAAGATGCCCACTCTTTTCCAGAATCGCTAAATCCCGCCGAACAGTTGCGAGGGAAACGCCGAAGCGTTCAGGCAGGTCGACGGCTCTTATATAGCCGCTTTTTCTAATAAACTCAAGAAGCTGTTCACGTCGCTCTGTGTAATGCATGATTTAATTTTAAATAGAATGTTAAATATATTGATCAAATTTAGGCAATATAGATCATAATTATTCAAATAATGCAAATAAAATCTCATAATATTTATTTTTATCCCACCCTTGGGGTTTACTTAAGGAGGGTTTCCATTTCACTTACCTGGGCATCCATTCATAATAGGTAGGCAACAACCATATTGTATTTATGCTTGAATACGGCTATAGTAAAAACCCAAAACATAAAGGAGAACATAATGATCCCAAAAATGAAAAAAATTCTGCTCATGCCTTAGGTTATGCCGTAAATTCCGCAAAACGGAACAATGCCGAGATCGTCATTTTACATGGGAACCCATGGCAAGGGTATCGTTAGCCAAACTTTTCTGGGGAGTATGGCAAAAAAAGGTTCTGCGTCGAACTCGAAA
>JBDLJD010000179.1:0-7577 GCA_039714495.1 Thermodesulfobacteriota bacterium | reverse complement strand
ATTTCGTGTTTTCGTGATTCTTTTCCTGTTTAAAATGGAAATTCGATCCCCATATCTGCAATCTCGTCCTTGATCCGGCGGAACATGTCGTAATGTTCCTGGGTCGGGACGGCTTTGGCCACATCGTAACATTCATGGTACTCTGACCCCATGGGTGCATCTGCGGCATTGTCCTCATATTTGGCCAGCAGGCGGTTGGCGATGTCGTTCACCGCATCCCGGGACAATCCCTGGCGGGCCACGGCATGGCCCACTTCCATACCCATACGCGATTCCATCGGCGTGGCCCGGTTTTTGTACTTATTGCGGGTCGACGCCATCTCCCACAAGTGCCAGCCGGATACCGTAGATACCATGGCATGCACGGCGGTTTCACGGAAAAGCATTTCCGTCATGGGACCGGCATTGGCAAACCCGTTGGACGTGTACAGCAGCTTGCTGTTTCTGGCCAGTGCCTGACCGGCCATGGAAATCGCCCACAAAAGTTCGCGTGTGGTGTTGGAGCCGTAGTTCAAATGGAAGGGAAAGTGCTGGTTGAAAATGGCGCCGTGAATCACCAGGCCGAGCAGGCTGTAGGCCGCCGTGGTGACGGCCGTACCCTCTGACCCGCCGCACCACCCGCCGTAAATGGCGCCGGTAAGATTGCCGGTGTAGCAGCCATACTGGGCGTAGTGCAGGGAACGGTTCAGCAATGTGTCGGCCGTCTTGAACTCGGTCAGGGAGCCCACCAGCCGTGCGTCTGTTTTCTGAACTCCCCAATCGTCGTCGGAGACCGCGATCTGGCCGCTGTCGTGTTCGGCGGTCCCGACAGCCACCATGAAGGTTCCCGGCCGTCCCAGGAGCCTGGCGGCCAGTTTCTGGTTATATATGTGCTGAATGCAGCCGCTGATTTCCGTGGGGCCTGCCGACTCGATCAAATGCCCGAACGTCTCTTCCAGAATCGGGCCGCAGATGCCGTCTAAAAGCGGCTCCTTGAGATACGCCATGCAGATGGACTGGTGATACTTCTCGTCGCAGGTGATGTCCGGGCTCATGATGCAGAAGGGCGGTTCCGTGTCTTCCACGGCCCTGTGCTTCCACAAAACAGCATCTTTGCCCCCCCCCACCCAGTACTGGTCGTGGGCCATGTAGAGCGCCTCCCGGATCTCTTCATCGGTAACCTGGATAATCCTGTGGGAATCGGTGTTGTAGTAGCCGACTTCCCGTAATAGATCCCAGGCAGCCTGCCACACCCTGTCGGCCATGTCGTCATCCGTGGGACACGGGTTTTCAGGGTCGTACTTGATCTCATACTTTTTGATGAGCTTTTTTAGGGTGGGCGTAAAAAGTTTTGGAAGAAAGTCATCTTCATCCATAAAAGGGCCGGTCTGGGAACGCTCCAATATTTCCCAGTGCCTGTATGCTGTGGTCATTTTATACCTCCTTGTTTTTTCCCGTGCACGATATCGCTAGTTCGGGCATGCTTAATTTTTATATGGATCCTCGAATCCTTAATTCAGCAGATTCATCATCAACTCCGGTGCACTCTTGGCCTCCTGGCAATACAGGTCGGCCCCGATCTGGTCCGCCCACATCTGAGAGGTGGGGGCCCCGCCGATGACCACTTTGTACTTGTCGCGTATGCCCTTGGACTCCAGGATTTCGATAATCTCCTTCTGGCGCGGCATGGTAGTGGTCATCAGGGAGGAAGCCCCGATGAAATCCGCTCCCATGGCCTCGGCTTCCTTGATGAACGTCAGCGGATCCACATTGTACCCCAGGTCCTTGACCTCGAATCCGTTGGTCTCCAGAATCAGCTTGGCAATATTTTTACCGATCTCGTGCAGGTCGCCCTTGACCACGCCGATAACGATCTTGCCCTTGACTTCCTGGCCGCCCACGGCTTCCAGATAGGGGCCCATGACTTCCACCACCCCGGTCAGGGCTTCACCGGCCAGCATGATTTCGGGCAGGAAGATTTCCAGTTTGGAGAACAGGTCCCCCACATGGCCCATGGTCCGGGTCATTTCCGCGATCATCAGCAGAGGGTCTGCGCCGTCCTTCAGGAGCTTTCCCGCCAGTTCCTGGGCATCCTCAGTTTCACCGTCTTCCACCAGTTTGCTCAATTCCTCCAATGACATGTGTTTTCTCCCCTTCAATGGAAACGTTGCGCCGCCCGCAGTGCCCGGACAGCCTCGGGCTGCGTCCTTAAAGTGTTTCCAGGCTATGCAAACCCGATTGTTTCCGATAAACAGTACGATTTTAGAATAGTTCCCCCTGGGAACTTGTATATACAACCTGCCTCACCATAAATGAACGGTATCTCTTTTGTCAAGCCGTAATTTTCTCGTCCAACCGCCCGGAGCCGGCATATTGGTTTCGACCAGGCAAGCCCATGCGGAATGCCGCGCCGGTCCCCCCCCCCTTGAAAATCCGCAGCATCAGAAAAAATCCGCTGGATCGAACTGGGGTGAAAACGTGTCCCGGAAAACCATCTCCCCGCGCATGGTGTATTCTACATAGGTTACCGGGTCATCGAACGAGTAGGTCATGCGCTTTATGTGGAAAACCGGATAGCCCGGGTCCTCGCTGAAAATCCCGGCGGTCTCTGTTGAAAGCACGGTGGCCGCCATGCTCTGGTCGATCCGGGTGAGTGCAAGCTTGTATTTGTTGATGAGAATGCTGTGGATTGATTCGCTCTTAAGATCCTCGAACAGAATTCCGGCGCAGATATCCGGACGAAGGTAGCGTATCTCGTAGCGTACCGGCTTTTCGTCAAAATACCAGAGCCTGCGGATGACGATAACCTGGCTGTCGGGCTTGAGCTTCATGGCAACGTGCGCCGGCGCATCGACCATCCGCGCTTCAAGGACCTCGGTGGTCAGCGCCACCTTGAGATCATCGGCCCACTTCTGAAACGGCCGTACCCGGAAAAATCCGGTGGTATAGTGCTGCCTTTTTTTAACAAAGGTACCCTTGCCCGGGGTCCGTTGCACAAACCCGCCCTGCTCCACCGCATCCACGGCCTTGCGCGCCGTCATGCGGCTGACGCCGAATTTCTGCGCCAGCTGGTTCTCGGACGGTATGGCATGGGTGAAATTCCGCGACTGGATGCCCTTTATCACGTAGTCCTTGATCTGTTCGTATTTCGGATATCTTTTTTTCTGCATATAAACCTGTTCGGTTCCTATTGTCCCGAGGCATAGCCTGTCAGACCGGTCCACACAAATTTTCCTTGACAAAACCAAAGGGATGATTCAAAAAAAGCTTGGTTGTATATACAAGACTGATGATCCCAAGGTCAAGCGGAAAAATCACCCGGTCCAGGTTACCCTAACGTTGCAAAAGCCTGAGGGCTTCAGAGTCAAGGCGTCAAGGGTGAAGTCGTAGTGGTTTACTTCGAACCCTTGACAACACAGAATCTGGAGTCCTCAGGCTTTCCCGAAGGGTAAACAACATGACAAAATAGACATCATCCTTGGAATTCACCTGTGGGCAAATCCAGGAAATAGCACTATCGATAAGATATTAGATATAATTACAGGATATTATCTATTCTTTGCCATGTTGTTTATGCAACATTAGGGGTTATAGATTGCAAAGCCCTGAAAGTCTGGTAGACTTCTGTGACCAGCCAGCGAGGCCAAACACAGATCAATCAATATATTAACACCTGCCTGTCGAAAGCAAAGGAGTCATCATGGATACGCAAACATCAGAAACCCACGGCCAATTCGAACTCGAATGCAGCCTCCCGGAATATCCTGCATTCGTCGAAGGCATCCGCCGGGCGCCGGACCGCGGCTATCGCCTGACCGGAGCGCAGACCGAAATCGCGCTGAAAAATGCCCTGCGCTACATACCTTCGGAACTGCACGCGGAACTGGCTCCGGAGTTCCTGGAGGAACTGACCACCCGGGGCAGGATCTATGGATATCGCTTTCGGCCCGCCGGCCCCATCAAGGCCAAACCCGTTCATGAATACCGGGGCAAATGCCTGGCCGGCAAAGCATGCCAGGTCATGATCGACAACAACATCGACTTCGACGTGGCGCTCTACCCTTACGAACTGGTCACTTACGGGGAAACCGGCAGCGTCTGCCAGAACTGGATGCAGTACCGCCTGATAAAGAAATACCTGGAAGCATTGACCGAGGACCAGACCCTGGTGGTGGCCTCGGGCCACCCTTTGGGGCTCTTTGAATCCAGGCCTGCGAACCCCAGGGTGATCATCACCAACGGGCTTATGGTGGGCCTCTACGACAATATAGACGACTGGGAGGTGGCCGCCCAGATGGGTGTCGCCAATTACGGACAGATGACCGCCGGCGGATGGATGTACATCGGCCCCCAGGGGATCGTGCACGGAACATACAATACCCTCCTGAACGCCGGCCGGATAAGATACGGCCTGGGCAAGGAAGCCGACCTCAATGGCCGCCTGTTCGTCTCCTCCGGCCTGGGGGGCATGAGCGGCGCCCAGCCCAAAGCGGCCGAGATTGCCGGTGCGGTTTCCATCATTGCCGAGGTGGATGAATCGAGGATTCAGACGCGCCATTCCCAGGGCTGGGTCAACCATGTCACCGCCGACCTCGGCGAAACGTTTGCCATGGCCCAAGACGCCATGCAGGCCGGCCGCCCGCTCTCCATCGCCTTTCACGGCAACATTGTCGATCTACTGGCATATGCGGTGGACCAAGACCTGAACATCGACCTGCTGTCGGACCAGACATCCTGCCACGTGGCGTACACCGGAGGCTACTGCCCCCAAGGCATCACCTTCGAGGAAAGGACCCGGATGCTGGCGGAAGACCGTGAAGGCTTCTGCAAACGGGTGGATAAAAGCCTTAAGCGCCACATCGAACTGGTGGAAACCCTTGTGGACCGGGGCACCTTTTTCTTTGACTACGGCAATGCTTTCCTCAAGGCCGTATTCGATGCAGGGGTCACCAAAATATCTAAAAACGGCACGGACACCAAGGACGGATTTATTTTTCCCTCGTACTTCGAGGATATCATGGGGCCGCATATTTTCGATTTCGGGTACGGACCCTTTCGCTGGGTCTGCCTGAGTAGCCGGCACGAAGACCTGATTAAAACCGACAAGGCCGCCATGGCGTGCATCGATCCGGACCGCCGATTTCAGGACAGGGACAACTGGACCTGGATCAGAGATGCGGAAAAAAACAGCCTGGTGGTGGGAACCCAGGCGCGCATCCTTTACCAGGATGCTGCCGGAAGGATCGGCATCGCATTAAAATTCAATGAAATGGTGAGAAAGGGCGAAGTCGGCCCCATCATGATCGGGCGCGACCACCACGACCCCGGGGGCACGGACGCGCCTTTTCGTGAAACCGCCAACATAAAGGACGGCAGCAATGTCATGGCCGACATGGCCACCCACTGTTTTGCCGGAAACTGTGCCCGGGGAATGACCATGGCAGCCCTGCACAACGGCGGCGGCACCGGGATCGGCAACGCCATTAACGGCGGTTTCGGCCTCGTGCTGGATGGCAGCCAACGGGTGGACGACACCATCCGCTCGGCCATCTCCTGGGATGTCATGGGCGGGGTGGCCCGGCGGAACTGGGCCCGGAATACCAATGCCATGGAGGTGAGCCGGACCTTCAACCAGTCCAGCCAGGGTGTAGGACACATTACCATCCCCTTTGTGGCCCAGGATGACATGGTTAAAGGGCTGGTGGCAGAAAAAACACAAAAAGAGTGAATATCCAATATTCAATAACGAATAATCAATGTCCAAACAGGGTATCCGGTATTTAGCGAACAGCCTGGCAGGGATAAATCCCTGCACTACAATGCCGACCGCTCTACGCCATGTAGTCCAGGGCTTCAGCCCTGTTAAAATATGGTAATTGGGAATTGGATATTGATTATTGGAAATTAAATTGTTGAGGTCCTGATATGAAACCTGTCTTTATCGACAAAGCAAAACTGACCCTTGACGACGTCGTTTCCATCGCCCGTCAAAACTGCCCGGTGGAATCCTCCCAGGAAGGCGGCCAAAGGGTTGAACAAACCCGTGCGCTCATCCAGGAATGGGTCATGGAAAAGAAGGTAATCTACGGTATCACCACCGGATTCGGGGCCCTTTGCAATGTCCCCATTTCAGAAACCGACACGCGCCAACTGCAGCACAAAATCATCATGAGCCATGCTGCGGGCATCGGTGCGCCCCTGCCTGAAGATGTGGTGCGGGCCGTTATGGCAGTGCGCCTGCATGACCTGTTCATGGGTTACTCCGGCTGCTCCCTGAAAACCCTGCAGTACCTCATGGCCTTTCTCAATGAAGGCTTGACGCCGGTTGTTCCGGAAAAAGGCTCCGTGGGTTCCAGCGGCGACCTGGCACCCATGGCACACCTGGGGCTGGTCCTGATTGGCAAGGGGGAGGCCTTTTATAAAAATGACCGCATTGACGGCTCCCGGGCCCTGGCCGAAATCGGTCTTGAACCGCTCGAACTGGCAGCCGGCGAAGGCCTGGCGCTCATCAACGGCACCCAGGTGATGACCGGTATCGCCAGCCTGGTGGTGCACGACGCCATACGGCTGGCCAAACTGGCCGACATTGCCTGCGCCATGAGCCTGGAAGTCCTTATGGGCAGCAACTCGGAATTCGACCCCCGCATCCATCAGATTCGCCCCCATCCCGGCCAGGTGGCCTCGGCAGACAACATGCTGCGCCTGACCGATGATAGCGAAATCATTCTCTCCCACGAGGGATGCGCACGCGTGCAGGATGCTTATACCCTGCGCTGCTCCCCCCAGATACACGGCGCATCCAAGGATGCCGTGGTACACGCCCGCAACGTCCTGGATATCGAAATCAATGCCACCACCACCAACCCCCTGATTTTCAAGGACACACAGGAAATCCGCCTGGGCGGCAATTTTCATGGCCAGCCCATCGCCATGGCTGCCGACTACCTCTCCATGGGAATTGCGGAACTGGGCAATGTGTCCGAGCGCCGCATCGAACGGATGGTCAATCCGCAATTGAGCGAACTGCCGGCCTTTCTGGTTCAGAACGGCGGCCTCAACTCCGGCTTCATGATCGCCCAGTATACGGCTGCAGCCCTGGTGTCCGAAAACAAGGTGCTGGCCCACCCCGCCTGCGTAGACTCCATCCCCACGTCAGCCAACAAGGAAGACCACGTCAGCATGGGCACCATCGCCATCCGGCAGTGCCGTGAAATACTGAACAATGTGGAGCATGTGCTGGCTGTGGAGATGCTGTGTGCGGCCCAGGCCTATGACCTTCTGACGGAAAAGAAAAAGATTGACTGGGGGAAAGGCACCCGGGAAGCCTACCGCGTGATAAGGGAAGAGGTGGCCTATCTAGCCGAAGACCGTGAACTTGGGCAGGACATCGAGAAAATGGCGGCCCTGATTCGCACCGGCAAGATTACCCGGGCCGTAGAGGAGGCTGTGGGAGAGCTTCAACTCATTCAGAATTGACATGCGTCCTGCCCACCCGTCCGGGCACCTGCCAGGGTTTTATCTTTTTTAGTAATGTGGTGGTCTGGAATAAATCATTTGAGCCGTCGGGGTGTTTTTACCGTCATCCCCGCGCAGGCGGG
>JBDLJD010000178.1:0-7600 GCA_039714495.1 Thermodesulfobacteriota bacterium | reverse complement strand
ATCGGGAATGCCCAGCTTTTCCCGGAAATCATCCGGTGGTGAAACCCCGTCAAAGCGGCGAACATCCACACCGCTGTGAATGGTCTGGAGTTTGCGGGCAGGAATGCCGTCGGCAAGGAGGACCGTTCTTATCCGATCGGATATGCATACAATCCGGTCCAGGTAGGGGTTGTCATATTTGAACCTGCTCAGCCGGTTCTTCCTGATGTGAAAATCCACGCGCCGGCTGGCCACCATTTTGCCAGGCGCACCAAAGAGCTTGGCCCAGACGCCAAGGGCCAGCGCGTGAGCGGCATGCAGATGCAGAACATCGAACCGTTCTTTCCGACAAAGCCTTGCCATCCGGTAGCCGGCCACGGCATCCAGTTCCCCGTGGGTGCGCACCGGGTAGCACGGCCATGCCTTTTCGCGGCAATACCTTTCCAGGTCAGACCCGGGCTGGCAAACCACGGCGGCCCCGTTTCCCCGGCTTAGCATGCCCTCCACCAGGTAGGCAACCTGTTGCTGTCCGCCCCGCCACCCGAATTCGGTGTCTATGTGCAGGACACGGGGTGATAAATTATACATGTGTGGTCACACGCCTTTCGCGCGGTTCAATGAAGGACGCAAGCAGGTGCTTTCTTTTTTTCCAGATCAATGCGCATTTTTATCCATTGAAAAATGTTAACGGTTTTTATACATTCCATTTACTGGGAAGATAATACCAAAATATGCTAGGTTGTACACCCTATTTGTCAATGTCAGATCAACAGCCCCCATACAGAATCCTCATCCTCATCAACGTGCGCTGGTGGAATGCCACGGCCTTCTATGCCGTAAATATCGCCAGGATCCTTGAGAAAAAAGGTCATCGGGTAATTATCGGCTGTCGGAGCGGCTACCCACCCTATGAAAAGGCCCGCGCCCTGGGCCTCGACGTCAGGCCTTTCGACTTTGCCGGGTACAACCCCTTTTCTTTGGCCGGAAATCTGTTTGCCATGGTTCGATTCATCCGCCGGCACCGCATTCAGGTCATCAATGCCCATCGTGCCGAAGATCATGCCTTCGCCGTCCTGGCCAGTCGTGTAACCGGAGCTAAGGTTGTCCTTACCAGGGGGGACCGCCGGCCCATAAAACCGAATGCCCTGTCGATGCTCAAATACCGGTTGTGTGATGGCATTGTCGCAACCTGCCGAGGGGTCGTCCGTATCAACCGGCAGGTTTTTAACGGCCTTGAAGAAAAAACAGCCGTCATATATGGCAGCGTGGATGAAGACCAGTTCCGGCCGATGTGCCCGGCATGGGAAACGCGGCGGAAATACACTCTTGGCATTGAGACCAAAATCGTCGGCCTGGTGGGCCGGCTGAGCCCGGTAAAAGATCCCGCAACGTTCATCAATGCGGCCGCGCAGGTGGCTGACCGTAGAAAAGACGTTACCTTCGTCATTGCGGGTAAGGAGGTGGAAATCAAGACCGCCGACCTCCGGCAGCACATTCGGCGCAAAGGCCTGGAGGAGCGCTTCATCCTGTTATCACAGGTGGATGACATCGCCGATCTCATGCGCACCTTCGATGTAGGGGTCATTACCTCCGTCGACTCTGAGACCATCAGCCGGGTGCTTTTAGAGTTCATGTCTTTAGGAAAAGCGGTCATCGGCACCCGGGTCAATGCCATAGGCGAAATCATTCAACCCGGAATCAGCGGGGACCTTATAGCACCCGGCGACGACCAAGATCTGGCAGGAAAAATCGACCGACTGCTGATTGACCAGGAATTGAGAGAAACATACGCCCAAAATGCACGCCGGCTGTACGAGAACGCCTACTCCGAGGGGTGCTTCGGCCGGGAGACATTAAGCGTCTTTGCTGGGGCCTTAAAAACTTAGACCTCATAGCCCAGTTCGGTTAAAAGACGTCCCAGGAGATCGTTCAGAAGATCGATCTCAGCCTGGCTGAAAGTATCCTTCCATTTGTAATTGCGGCTTCTCAGGCCGCCTGCAACCTGAGTCAGAATCTCGTCGTTCCATTGAAGGCCGCAGGTTTCCCCCACCCGCTGCATTATTTCCACGGGTCGTGCCACGAAGTCTTCATAACGAACGGCAAGGACCCGTTCACTTGGAATCTTCTCCAGCGAAGCCTGTATGAACTCAACCGTCTTTTTCCATTGCAATCCGCAGGACTCGATCGCGGGACGCTTCAGGATGTCCTGCCATCCGGGAATTTTAGCACCTGAAAAGCGCCCGTGGGAAAACCTGCCAACTGAAATGGAACGGGCAACCGCCCGGCCGTCGCGGATCATATGAATGAAGACGGCATCCGGAAAGAGTTCGTTCAGAAAATCAATTTTCACTGAATTTGAAGGGCTCTTGTTTAGAAAGCGCGGACGATTGAAGTACATTAAATGATTTCTCAATAGCCGTTCGAAATAAATCCGATTCTTGGGGGTTACATCCGCGACTCTCATCACCTGGTCCTGGCTTGAATCGAATTTGTTCCAAAATTCACCGCCGATGGGTGTGATATTTTTCTCCTTTGACCGGAACAGATGAAAAAGCCGCATCATGACGAGCCGATTAGGCGCCCTACGCGTGGTCCGGGTGATATAGGCCAGATCGGGGTGAAGCGCCAGTTTTCTATAAAATATGCTGGTGCCGCTCCGGTGGCACCCGATGATGAAAATAGGAGCAACTATTTCCGGTTTGTTCATGATGTTCAGGTACCTTTGTCTTCATTTGTTAAACGATTGATTATATTTAGCCAGACGTTCTTCTGTACGCTTGCGCACTTTTCGAAACAACGTGTGCAGACTATCTCTATTGCGCGTATAATGCTTCAGATACACCTTTAAAAAACGGATCCTGTGTGCAATGCTGATCGTTCGAAGATCCAGAAAATTTCGCCCCAGTTCTTCTAAATTCTTTATCCTCCGGCGTTCTGAAATCAAAAAACTTGTTCGAACCGCGTCCAGATCAATCAAATATATTCGAATCTCTTGGGCGTCTCCAATGCCACGGACTAAAATATTGTCTGCTGAAAAATCTCCATGATAAATATTGTGAGAATGAAGCCGGGCTACAAATCTTGCTGCAGCTTTTATTAAGTCCTGCTTTTTCCGCTGTTGCGATGGATCCTTTCCCTGTACCTGAAGAACGGCATCATGTAAATCTATCGCATCGCCAAGACCTTTAGTAACACACACAAATTCTGATGAAAAGCGAGATGCGCCGTGATTGAAAAGGGCAATGGGCAAGGGCGTATCCAGTCCCATACGTTTTAAACGTCTACCTACACGCCATGCTTTCTGAGCCTTATTTAACCTCAGAGCCGTTCTTAAAAAGGGCTTGATGCCCTCCACGTAGTAACGTTTCAAATAGATAACCAGGTCACGGTTGATTGTGTAGCAGTGAACTTCCCGATCTTTTGAACGCGCCACCATCGTACCCTCGGACCAATTTTCTTTAAAAAATTGGCCCAAACCTTCCACCATTTCCGGAAAGTTGAATACGACAAGCAGAATACCTGAATAGCCACTTATATGAATACCTGTGACGTTCATATCAACAGTTTCATCGCCCGCCACCGGATTCTTAGATGTCACCCTTCTGCCCTTATTCTTTGACAATATCTTTTACCTTTTGCGCTTTGGTCCACTTGCCCTCTGATTTGTCGATATACTGGAAAAATTCATTCGTAAAATCACCCTGACTACAAACGTAACGGTAACTCATCGTATTTACGTTGTTTTCATCAATAACGCTATTAAAGACGCCGGGGCCTGTCATTTTATAAACATTGGTCTGTTTATTCTCTTGGATGTTTCTTAAAATAGCACCAATCACTTTCTCCAAATCAGGATTATTCTTTCTACTCGCTATAAAGTAATTGCTCAGCCCACCTCTCTTTCTCACTATGTAAAGTTCACGGTAGTCATTTTTTACAATCATATTCAACGGCCATACAAAATGTGCATCTATGTCCAAATACACGCCACCATACATCTGCAAAACCAGTATGCGCCATAAATCAGCTTGAGCAGCGCCGATCTGCAGTTTTGTATAGCTATCGAAAATTTCTTGCGAGCAGTTGGATTCAATAAATGCCGCCCTGTCTTCAGTAACCATAAAACGATACGCATATGTGGGGGACAGCAGGCGATTGAACATATAGTTAATATAGACAGGCAAGGTTACCCTTCGGGTATAATTAGTCTGCCATAAAATTCTTGGTATGACTGGATTTTTACGTGATGCACAGATCGGGGGGGAGTGTTTTGGTAGAATAAATCTTTTCTCAGGGAACAGGAAATGGAAGAGGTAACACAATATTTTTATTATATTGGCAACTACTTTAATAAATCTGTTAGCAATGATTCTAAATAATTTCTCCATGAACAGCGTCCCGATGCATGCTACATTGTTTATCTATAATGAAAAAGCCCGCGCTGGTTAAGGTGCCTAAACCACTCGTTTTTGCCCATCATATTGCAAGGCAGTGACCTGTACTATCGACTGTTTTATATAATGCCGTCAAGGTTTAATTCAATCGTTTTTATTGACACTGTTAATCTATCGAATAAGATGTTAGTATCTCACGCCATGAGGAAATCTAAATTCCAACTGTTGTGGCTTTTTTCTTTTAACGGCAAAATCACAGATAGCTAAGTGAAAATTCTAGTCATAAGGCTGAGTTCGATCGGAGATATCATCCTCACGACACCGATCATCCGGGCCCTTAGAAAAAAATACCCGGAGGCCGCCATCGATTTTCTGGTAATGGACCGTTTTCGCGATGCCATCAACGGCCATCCGGACATTTCAAATATTCTCGAGTTTAAACGCGACCAATACAGGGGACTTAGCGGCATATTGCGTTTCAGCCGCACACTTAAGTCAACAAAATACGACCTGGTCATTGACCTTCACGCAAAATTGCGCTCGCGCCTGATTTGCCGGGCTCTGAAAACCCGTACCTTGAGGTACATCAAAAGATCCTTCTGGAAAACGATGGGGGTCCGCTTGCACCTCATGCGGTACCAGGTGGACGACACCATTGTGCGCAACTACTTCCGCCCGCTCAGGCCACTGGGAATCTCACCCGGACCGGAAAAGCTGAGCTTTGCATTCACCCGGAAAGACACAGAGGCCGTAACGGCGTTCAGCAACAGGATTGTCCTGGCTCCCGGAGCAGCCAACCCTACCAAAAAATGGCCGGCCAAATACTTCAGCGACCTCGGACGTCTTATGAATCAGCCCATCGTTCTCTTGGGGGGACCGGAAGACAAAGAAGATCTGGAGGTCATCCGGCAGCACATCGGCCCCGGCATGTGTGAAAACCTGGCCGGCAAGTTGAGCCTGAAACAGAGCGGCGCCCTGTTGTCCATCGCCCGATTTGTCGTCACCAACGATTCGGGCCCCTTCCACATGGCCAGGGCCGGTGGACGACCGGTTTTCGTCATCTTCGGCCCCACGGACCCGAACATGTTCACCTTCAACCAGAACGAAACGCTGATCTATTCAAGGGAGCCATGCGCCCCCTGTTCCCTCCATGGGGACGATGCATGCCCCAAAGGTCATTTCCGGTGCATGCTCAACCTAACCCCTGAAATCGTTTTCAACACCATACAAAATCGGCTGGGGGCTATGAATGAATCCTTGAATCTTCAGGAAAAAAACGGGGGGTCTTAATGCACGTAGCCATAGACGGTAAACGCTTCTATTTGAACGCCTCCGGGCTTGGAAGATACAGCCGGACCCTGATCCCGGCCCTGCTCGACGAAACGCCGGCCGATACCCTAACCCTGACCCTGTTCAAACCTCCCGGCAGCATCAAATTCGAGGCGCAGCCACACCCCCGACTGCAGATCGAGACCGCGCAATACCGCCTGCCGGGAAGTGTGGGCAATGCCCTCTGGCGGTTCCGCAAACTGCCGCGCCTGATCGACAAGGGCGCCTATTCCCTTTTTCACGGCCCCAGCCACATCCTCCCCCGCAGGACCCGGTGCCCCATGGTGGTCTCCATGTTCGACCTTATCTTTTTGAGGTATCCTGACTACTTCCCCTTATGGGATCGGAACTACTACCGGCACATGTTCAAGAAATCAGCACAGCGGGCAGACCACATTATCAGCATTTCCGAGGCCACCAAGGCGGATTTGATCAACTATCTGGATGCCCGTGAAGAGAAAATTTCAGTTGTCTATCCGTCATGCGACGACGGCCTGGCGCCCCTTTCCGAGGAGCAACTGGAAGATGTGCGCCGGCGGTACGATCTGCCCGACGACTATGTCCTTTACGTGGGCACCATAGAACCGCGCAAGAATATTTTGAGAACAGCCCAGGCCATGGACCGGCTGCTGGCCGAAGGCCGCATCGACGAAGCGGTCATGTTTCTCGTGGTCGGGAGCAAGGGGTGGTATTACGATGAAATTCTGAGCGGAATAGAAAAACTGCCTCACAGGAAGAACATCCGGCTCGTGGGCCCCGCTTTTGGAGGGGACCTGGCCGGCATCTACCAACTGGCAGCAGCCATGGCCTTTGCTTCCGAATTCGAGGGGTTTGGCTACCCTGTTCTGGAAGCCATGCAGCTGGGCACGGCTGTGCTCACCTCCCGCATATCCTCTCTGCCGGAGGCCGGGGGGAACGCCGCCCACTATGTCGACCCCCTGCAGGTGGACGACATTGCAGCCGGCCTGGAAAAGCTGATCAATGACAACACCTACCGCGAGAACCTGATTAAAAAAGGGTATGCGCACGCACAAACGTTTTCATCCCGGGAAATGGCCTTAAGAACACTGGACATCTATAAAAGGGTTGCCCGTTAAAAGAGTTCTTCCAGCATGGAGCGATTCCCTTTAACCCATTTGACCAGTTTTCGGACCCCCTGGTCCCACGCCACCTGGGGCCGCCATCCCAGTTCAGTTTCTGCTTTACTGATATCCGAAACATATACCGGCTGATCACCCGGCCGCCAGTCTGCATAAGACAAGGGGATGGCCGGGGACACCTCCTCTTTCAGCAGGGCGATCAGGTCCAGGAGTGAAATGGTGTTGGCCGGACCGCCGCCGATGTTGTAAACATTGCCGGACGCTTCTGATATATTGTCCCAGGCCCGGCTGTAGGCGGCAATCAAGTCTTCTATGAAAAGTACGTCCCGAACCTGCTTCCCATCTCCATAGATGGTGATCGGCCGGTTCAGCACCGTCGCAATGACGAACCAGGCTACCCACCCCTGGTCTTCCACCCCGAACTGGCGGTAGCCGTATATACAGCTTTGACGAAACACAACCGTTTTCAAGCCGTAAATTCTTGCATAGTCCCGCACATACTGGTCGGCAGCTCCTTTTGAACATCCATAGGGGGAATGGAAATCGAGAATGCGGCTTTCACTGATGCCCTGCGGCAGATCCCGGTAGAAATAGCGGCTTTCACCCTCTTCGATGCTGACGTCTTCCATGCCCCCGAATACTTTGTTGGTGGAAGAAAAAAAGAATGCCGGCTTCTTTCCTTTTGAGTTTCTTACCAACTCAAGCATGTTGAACGTACCCAGGGCGTTTATTTCGAAATCTTCACGAGGGTCTGCAACGGATGTCGTGACGGCCACCTGTCCGGCAAAATGGAACAAG
>JBDLJD010000177.1:0-7638 GCA_039714495.1 Thermodesulfobacteriota bacterium | reverse complement strand
CTCACCAATGGTAACCTCCAGTCCCTTAAGCGACAGCATGTCTCCCACCATGCGCGAAGCAAGGACATTGCCCTGGCCACCCACGCCGGTAATGATCAGATTGTAAGGGTCGTGTTTCAAGGATAATTTGCTCATGGTCTATCCAGCCTTTCTAATGAACGTCCAACATCGAACACCCAACACTGAACATCGAATGTGGTGTCCTGCCTTTTTATAAACAAGGCTACGCGAAGCGGTTACCATATTCGACGTTGGATGTTGAACGTTCACTGTTCGATGTTCCGTTTTTTTCTCTTTTTGCACCTTTCTTATTCTATTTAATGCAAGATTAAGGCCTTGATCGCCCCTGACGGGCAGATGGATGCGCACACGCCGCATCCGACGCAGATCACTTCATCGATGCTGGCTTTCCCGGTTTCCGGATCCACTTTCAAGCCCGGGCATTTAAATACACGGGTGCAGAGGCGGTTGCAGCCGCACCCGTCGGCAAGGCAGATGTCCGGATCCACGGACATGTCAAAGCCCTTTTGGACTTTTTTGGCGGGGCTCAGTGCACAGGCCTGGCGCAGAATCAGAACCCGCACACCTTGGGCATCGTACATGAGGTCCTGCAGGACGGCCCGGGTCTGATCCATTTCAAAGGGATCGGCGATTTCCACCCTGGCTCCCATGGCCCGGCAGATATCGGGTATGTTCAGGGCCGGCAGGGGCTGTTTGCCGGCACCCTCCGGCGTCCCCGGGTGGGGCTGGAAACCGGTCATGGCCGTACCGGAGTTGTCCACCACCGCCAGGATGACATCGGACTGGTTGTGGATGGCATTGACCAGGGCCGGCATGACCGCATGAAAAAAGGTCGAGTCGCCGCAGATGGCTACCGCCGGCTGATCAAAGCCGAATTGCGTGAGTTTGCCGAACCCGCTGGCCATACCCAGTCCCGATCCCATGGCCATGGAGAGCTTCACCGTTTTGAATCCGCATTCGGCCGCACCCATGGTGTAGCAGCCGATGTCGCCGCAGACAAATCCCTGCCGGTTGTCCATGGTCAGCGCTTCATTCAGCAGCCAGTAGGAGGCCCGGTGGGGGCATCCCGGGCAAAAGGTGAGTTCCCTTTGGGGGGCATCCTGCATGGCCTGGTCTGCCAGCTCCCGATAGGAAGGGTCCATTGCATTATATTCGAGGTCGAATATCCGGCACAGGCCGGCCATGACCACGTCCGGGTTGAGCTCGTTGACCGGCGGCAGCACGCTGTCCCTTCTTCCATAAAAAGTTTTAATATCCAATCTGGCTGCGTTTTCCGCACAAAGGGTCTTGACGTTGTCTTCCAGAAAGGGCGTGCCCTCTTCGACAATGAATACACGGTCGCTCGTGGCAAGGTGACCACAGAGCAGTTTTGGCGGCAGGGGCCAGGTAGTGCCCAGCTTCAATATGCCCACGCGTTCTTTCAGGTCCAGCAGGCTGACGGCTTCCCGGCAGTAGGCATGGGCGGCCGAACTCGTGATCACGAGGAGTTCGGGGTCGGCAGGCCCGGCATAGCTGTTGAAAGGAGAAGACTCGAACAGGCTGACGGCCTTCTGCAGCCCGGCCTTCTGACGCCGGCGCTGGGGGTCCACCAGGGTCGGGAAGGTAAGTACTGGTCCGGTGTCCTGGTCCATGAACCCGCCGCGGCATTCAAACCAGGGGGTGGGCGTTGTTTCCGGCATATCTCCAGCCTCGAGATTCCCGGAGGCGTGGGACATGCGTGTGACCGAGCGCAGCATGACAACGTTGTGGATATCTTCGGACAGATCGAAGGCCCAGCGGGTCATGTCTTTGGCTTCCTGGAAATCGGCCGGTTCGATAAGGGGGAATTCCATCATCTTGCAATAGGGCCTGGAATCGCCTTCGTTGGTGCTGGACAGCGCCCCGGGGTCTTCGCACGAAACCAGGACCAGCCCGCTGCGGGTACCGTATTCGGCAATGTGCAAGAGGAAATCTGCAGCCACGTTCACGCCCACCTGTTTCATGACACAGAGGGAGCGCAGGCCGCTGTAGGCGCCTGCAGAGGCCACTTCGAGAGCTACCTTTTCATTCACCGACCACTCCACATACAGGTTCAGGTCGGCGGCCGCGGCAGCTAAGGATTCCACGATTTCCGACGAAGGGGTTCCCGGGTAGCCGGCGGCCACCTTGACGCCCGCTTCCAACGCCCCCCGGGCAATGGCATCGTTGCCCATGAGCAGCAGGCGGTCGCCTTTTTTAGCCTCGCTGATAACTGACATGCTGTTACTCCTAGTACTTTATTCTTAATAGATCGAAAAAAGGGCTTCCATCACGAAATCACGAAATGACAAAATCTCGAAACAGGGCTTACTTTTCGTGTTTTTTAAGGTTCCATGTTTTCGTGATTAAAATTTTTTATCGTTGAACCTGCGATCCAATATACTACCTAACAATATTAAGACCTAATTCGACAAACTGCTGCGTCTTCACAGTCCAGGTAGATAAGGTCTTTTTCCGTACCGGTGCGCTCTGTCAGGTTGCCCAGGCAGGCCTGTTTCTTCCTTGCCGAAGCAGCCTTCAATTTATCCATGTTAGCGGTTGGCACCTCCTTGAATTCCAGAACCCCTTTTTTTTGGGCCAGGTCAAGGAGGGACTGCCCGAGCTCACTGCGGACGATGACCTGGTTCCACCCCCGGTCCACAGACCAGCCTTCGGGGCTGCGGGCTGAACCCACGGCAAGATCCGAAAACTCGCAGGTCATGTCAAAACAGTAGTTGCAGGCCTGGCGCACGCATTGGTTAACCTTGTCGATGGGCACTTCGATGGTGCCATCGTCAGTGTACAGTTCCATGCAGGCATGCCCGGATGGCGGTATATCCATGCCCTTGATTTTTATGCCTTTGGATTCTTCGGCCAAAAGGCGCTTCAGCTTTTCCCAGGAAAGAGCCCAGCCGCAGAAAAGACCGATAACCAGGGAAAGCTTTTTGATGCGTTCGGCATCCTCGGGCCAGGTATTGACCCGCATCTTGGCCAGGGCCAGCGCCTGGCAGGGTGTGGCCACCAGGCCGATCTTTTTGGCAGCGCCCCGGGAAACGGCGTTAAAGTTGGCCAGGGTAGGGGAGACCACAAAACTGCTGCCTGCCCCGGATGCGACAGATTCGGCACTGTCGATTGAATGGCTGTGGGGCAGGTGGTCTTCCCGGTGTTCGGATAAGAGGGCCGTATCGACGAGTCCCTCTTCCAGGGCCAGCTTCATGAGAGCGCTCACCGTGCCGCCATGCTGGGCTGCTGACCTGATGTTATGATCACTGGCGCGTGTCATGTAAAGCCCCTTGAACGGGCCTAGTTCGGGGACGATGTCCCCAGGATCGAAAAGCGCCTTTCGCAGGCGGTCCAGATCCACCGGGGACCTGGGACAATAGTTCCGGCAGCGCCCGTCCTGGCGGTCGCACAGGTGCAGGTTGACGGTGTGGTCACGGTGTATTTTCTGGTAGGGGCACAGGTTGACGCAGGCGCCGCAGCCCGTGCAAAGGTCCTGGGCGATCACCTTGTTCCTGATCCAATCCTGGCCCAGCTTTTGTTCTTCCTGGTCTGGCATAGAGCCTCCTCTGAAAAATAACGCAACCTTGTATGGAATTTGATGATCATAAAAGAAATAACATTCAATTAACCCAATGGGTTAGATTCGTATTCCTGTTAGGGTTGCCGTGGCTCAGGGACCAAACCACATTTGTTTAATTTCAGACGGCCATCCATGAAAAGGGCATCAACACATTTTCCAATCACGGAAATGTCCTCAAAGGGGTCTCCGTCCACCACGGCCAGGTCGGCAATTTTCCCTTTCTGAAGGGAACCGAATTGGTCGTCGATACCCATGGACCGGGCACTGTTGATGGTGGCCGACTTTACGGCAGCTGCCCCGTCAAAGACTTTCTTCTGGTCTGCCTCGTTCATGAACAGGTCAAAGATGGACAGTTCGTGGGCGACCATGGCCGGTGTGCAGGACTGGATGCCGCCGTCGTTGCCGCAGGCCACGGTGACGCCCGCATCGAACAGCCTTTGGGTATTTGGAATGCCAAAGTGGATAATCCGGCTGAGATGGGCCAGCAGTTTAGACATATCGATGAAACCGAGCATTTTATATTTTCCTTTGTTTGCCTTTTCAAACCCTCGGACAACGCAAGGTGCCAACTCGGGAATCCAGAATTCTTGGGATAGGGTGTTAAATTGGCTGTTCCGGAATTGATACAAGGTCTCCATGTTGGGATCTTCGGCAAATGCATCGTTTTTCAGTTTCCAACTCATGTCATAGCCCACGGACAGGGTGGGGTCGACGATGGTGCCTGAACTCAGGCAGGCATCGATGTCTTCCCGGTGTAGCTCACCGTTTCTGGGCATGTGGGCCAGGGAGGAAAAACCCGCCTTGACAGCTCTTTGGAACGTTTCTACAGAAACCGAATGGATGGTGGTCTGCACGCCCCTTTTGCGGGCCTGGTCGGTGATGGCCTCCATCTGATGCATGGACAGGATAACGGGATTCTTGTTGAGCAGGCTTTCTTCCAGGGATTCCCCCACCTTGATCAGGTCGGCGCCGCGTTCGTCAATGGCCTGATCCACGGCATCCCGGACCGACTGCGCATCTGCATCGGGTGCAAAGGCAATAGCGCCGGAGTGACTGTCGGCGTATTTTATTTTTCCGACGCCCAGAAACCCCAGGATAATTTTTCTGGCCCCCTTGAGGTCTGGAATGAGGTACCCGCCAAGGGGCCCCACCATGACCGCCTGCTGTATTCTGGGGCCTGGGATATCACCCTTTGCGGTCCGCTCTTTGAGTTGATTGTTGAGTCGCAGGTCGTCTGTAAACGCATCACGGATGTGAGTGACGCCCCTTTCAAGACAGTCGGCCATGGCTTTTTCAACCTGCTGGGTGTGAAAGCGGCGTTTGGCTTTAAGCGTTTTCATGTCAGCCAAAAGGGCGGGATTGATCATCTGAATATGGCAGTGAACATTGAAAAGTCCCGGCAGCACGGTCTTGCCCTGCAGGTCAAAAGTGAAATCCGGCTTTAAGGCATGCTCTTCTTCCGTGGGCCCGGGCATGGCGACGATCCGGTTGCCCTGGATGATCATGCGGGTTCCCTGGTCAAAGAAACAGCCGTTGGTCACATCCACAAATCCGGCATTGGTCAGTTCCACCAGGGCATCTTTTCCGATCCTTTCATAATCAACTTGTTTTACTTCAATGGTGTTTGTCATCCAATGGTCTCCCTTTGTCGATATGCAGTTCCATATATATGTCTGCGGAGGCGTATTCTGTGCTTGCGGGAAGGGGGGCGTATTCAAATCCGATGGACTCGTATAGTTTCAGGGCGGTTTTGAGCCTGGCGAGGGCAAAGAAGATCTCCCCGCCCGGGGCAATGATAGATTGATAGGGTGCGTCGAGGTGATGCTTATCTGCTTCTTCTATCAGGTCGTGCCGTTCAAGCCAGTCTCGGTTGAGCCTTGCAAAATCCTGAATATATTTATCGCCGAACGGAACGATGCTGACATTACGGTTCATTCCTCTATTTTGTGGGGCAAAGATTCCGGATTGTATTGCGACCTCATCGCCTTCCACTGCTCGATTCTTTTTTGCCTTAACTTGATAGGATCTTTCCAGGCGCCGGCATTTTCATTATAGCCGGTTTCCAGTTCCATGCTGATGTTTTTATCCCTTTCCGAAACTATGATTTCATATCGGACCTTGTCAACGGCCAGGCCATCAGCGTCAAAATTGTCGGCTTTACTGAATACGAGGGCGGGTTGGGACAGAACAAGCAGCAAAAGGAAAATAGAAAAGGTGATCAATGGTGAAATTTTCATGACGCCATCCTCCTTAATATAAATTTGTGGAACACGATTTTATCGTTTGGATCTTTCTAATTTCATGGTCACGAGGTTGTAGGGATCCGGGCACCGCACCTCGATCGTATTTCCCTCCCACCAGGGCAGATTCCCGCCAAACTGAAAGGTTTGCAGGCTGGGGAAGATGTCATGGTAAAACCAGCCGCACAGCCCGCCCGTATTATGGCAGCTGATCTCAAAGGTTTCGCCAACCTTGTGGCCTGCTCCGCAGGTACCTTCGGAGTCGATGATGGTGGCGACAATCTTGTAGCCGTACCCCGGATCTTCAGCCATTTTAGCCCCCTTTTTGAATCGTGTGCATTAATGCTGACAGGGTTGATATTTGTAACCATATCACGGATGGGATAGGATTGACAATTCATTGCTGAAAATGGGAATGAACAAAGAACTGAAAGGGATGTCCATAAAACAGAAGCTGGCTATGAATTATGTGTCAAAGGAAAGCAAAGGAATGGAAGACGTCAGCATCTTCCTCAATGGGCCATCGGTGAAATATGAAGACTATGACTCCGATTTGCGTATCACAACATCGTGGACCACGATTTGAAGACCTGGTAAATGAGCGGGACGAATATAGCCGGCAGCATATTGCCGATTTTTATCTTTTTTATATCCAGCAGCGCGATTCCTATGGCAAAAATAAGCAACCCCCCGACTGCGGACATCTGCGAAACCACTTCGGGCAATAAAAAAGGCTTTATCGATGATGCGGCCACCGTGATAAGGCCCTGGTAAACAAAAACCGAGATTGCGGAAAACAGGACACCGATTCCCAATGTCGAAGCAAATATGATGGAGCCGATTCCGTCCAGAATGGATTTGGCAAACAGTGTCTGGTGATTGCCGGTCAGCCCGCTCTCCATTGCACCGACGATGGCCATGGCGCCTACGCAATAAAGCAGGCTTGCGCTCACAAACCCCTTGGAAACGCCGTCGCCACTTTTTGAGAATCGCCTTCCAATCCAGTCACCGAGCCTGTCCAGCCTCTCTTCGATACGCAACATTTCTCCGATAATGCTGCCGATGACAAAACTGATAATGACAATCATGATCGCATCGGTGTTGAGTGCTGTTTTAAGGCCTATCAGAACGACAGCAAGCCCTATGCCATGCATGATAGTCTGGCTGTATTTTTGAGGGATTTTCCCTCTGAAAGACAGACCGATCAGGCTGCCAACGATGATGCTCAAGGTATTGACCATGGTTCCGAGCAATTGTGTTCTCCTCTCATGCTTTGTTGCGCGTGCAGGGGCATGAAAATTTATGAATACGCGTTTAAATCGTGATTGCTTATACCGGTTGTCATAAATTTTCAACATTAGAAACATGCATCAGCACGGATAGTGTTTAATACCCCGGATTTTAGGGCAGGATCACTGTTACCAAAAGCGGCTGAGTGTTTCTAATGAATAATTAACAGTCATTCTGAGAGGAGAAGATAAAAATGACGCAAACAATTTATCAAAAACTACGCGAGCGGATGGATCACTATTCAGTTGGATTATTATTTGGAAAATGATCTGGCACGCCTCATCGGTCAGGAAGAAGCGTTATCGTTGGTAGAGAAACCCGAGGATAAACAGTATAAGCCCCCTAAAAGTGGGATGGAATTGAGGTTGAAAACTGCTGAGAAGCGCGGCACATTACTGATTCCTCAATATTTTGAGGCCATAGATGACAGGGCAAAATATTCATAGCGTATCTATAAAATTTTGGCAGCGACGAATTGTGTAATGGGCTGGGTTACATAAATTTTGT
>JBDLJD010000176.1:0-7684 GCA_039714495.1 Thermodesulfobacteriota bacterium | reverse complement strand
TTATTGGATATTCGAAAAGACAAAAGGCGAATGTCCAATAGCCAATAACGAATAGCCAATTTCCAAGTGTTTTTTGAGGTTCCGTCCACGGTCCTCTGCCGTTTGTAGATCCGGCCTTGGTAGCTCCTTCATCCGTCCTCTGGCTTCCGGTGGGGAAAACCGTGCTTGTCAAAGCGCAGGTCTGTGAAGGCAAAAGAGAATGTGTGCTCGGTTCTCAGGAAATGCCACTGGTTTTTGTGGTTGAAGCGGATGAGCTGATTCATAGAGTAAAAATCGAGCATCCATCCCTGGTCACCCTTTTCCAGGAAATAAGGCGATGCGTGCCGGTTTTCAATCGGGAAACGGATCACTCCGAGGTTGTCCTCCACCAGGGTTTCAGCTGCCTTGACAACCCTTTCTAAACTCCTGAGTCCATTGTCCTGCTGGGCGTTGGTGACCACCCATTGCCTGAAAAAATCCCTTGTACGGGGTGTATAGACCCCCAGGTCCGGGTCTTTGATGTGCAGGCTGAGAACCTGCATGTATTTTTCAAGCGCCTGCATGGGGCTGGGCTGGGGGCCGAAATCCCGGGCAAGGGGGGATGTCGGTTTTTCCGGTAGTTGGTCCCCCACGTGAATATCGGTTTTGGCGCCGCCCCCGCCGGACAGGTGTCCCTCTGGGGTTTCTCCGTTCCGGTTTACGGCGTAATCCCCTTTCTCGATGGCGTCAATTGCGCGGGCCACCAGCATTTCAACCGTGGCTTCGATACCGGGCGCGATACGGCCGGCAGCAAAAAAGGGCAGCATCTGTTCCCGTTCAACATATCCGGTAAACGCATCCGTAAATATGCCTTCCAGATCGTAGCCTGTCTCCAGGCGCACGGCCTTTCCCTGCGGGTCCACCAGGAAGAGCATTCCCCTGGCGCTGCCGGTTTTTTCTCCTAATGCCCGGGCATCGAACAGTTCAACTGCTTTGGCATCCAGATCAAAGGCAGGCGATTCCAGGGTGACCACCAGAAAGTGAATGTCAAGATCCTCGAGAAGCCGCTGGTTGAGGGCAGCGATCCTTTCCTGCTGCTCCGAGCTCAGGAGGTCGGCCTGGTCGTCCACGAACAAATGTGCATCGTTATTGTTTTTGCAGCCCATTGCTGAAAACAGAAGAGGCGAAAGGAACAAGATCAGCAGAAATAAAGATAGGCGGGTTTTCATGAATGGAAATGGTTACCTTTTAAGAATGAGCGATTTCAATTTTCCGGTTACCCAGCCGGCAGGTTTGCTGCTCAAGGCCCAGCCGATGGCGGCAACCATGACATACAGCATGGCGCGCCCTCCCATGGATAGATCTGCAGGCAGGAGATGGGGCGTGAACAGCAGCGTCAGCAATAGTCCCATCAATATGCGCCACGTGTCAGGCCAGAATAAGATATAAAAAATGACATAAGCCGGGGTCAGCGGCCGTTTAGCTGTTTTACCCATAATGGGATGCTTTTACACACTTCAAACCCTGGATGCAATAACCTTTACAAATCGGAAATCGGTTTTATGTTTGAAGTCACATTCATTAGAAACGATTAGCCGCACCTAGCGACGTTCTTCCTGTCCTAAACTCTGGTATATTAAAAATCATCCGTGCCGATACATGTTTCTAATGGGTATGATTAATCATGTTGAAAAAAGGGCAACCTTTTTAAATAAATTTTATGGATCAATATAAGATGCATTCGAAAAATAAAGACGAGGTAAAACGCCGGCGCACGTTCGGCATTATCAGCCACCCGGATGCCGGCAAAACAACACTGACCGAAAAACTGTTGCTTTTTGGCGGGGCCATCCAGCAGGCTGGTGCGGTAAAGGCCAGAAAAGCCGAGCGCCACGCCACCAGCGACTGGATGTCCATCGAAAAGGAGAGGGGAATTTCCGTCACTACCTCGGTCATGAAATTCAACTACCGGGGGCTGGAGATCAACCTTTTGGACACCCCCGGACACCAGGACTTTTCCGAAGACACCTACCGGGTGCTGACGGCGGTGGACAGCGCGCTGATGGTCATCGACAGCGCCAAGGGCGTGGAGCCCCAGACCGAAAAACTGATGGAGGTCTGCCGCATGCGCAACACCCCCATCATTACCTTTATTAACAAACTGGACCGGGAAGGGATGGCGCCGCTGGATATCCTGGACGATATCGAGGAGAAGTTGCAGATCGAATGCACACCGCTGTCGTGGCCTATTGGCATGGGTAAAAGTTTCCGCGGCGTATATAATTTTTATCAGCGGCAGTTGCACCTGTTTACCCCTGGTAGCGACAAGGCCGATCAGGACGGTATTGTCATCGGCAATCTGGCGGATCCCACACTGGAGGAGATTCTGGGCAGCCAGGCCGATGAATTGCGCGAAGACGTGGAGCTCATCGAGGGGGCCACGGACCCGCTTGACATGGATCAATACCTGAAAGGAAGCCAGACACCGGTTTTTTTCGGCAGCGCCGTGAACAATTTTGGCGTCAGGGAGATGCTGGACGCTTTTGTGGAAATGGCGCCCCCTCCGGGTATCCGGGAAACAATCTCGCGCGAAGTGTCCCCTTATGAGGACAGTTTTTCAGGATTCGCATTTAAAATACAGGCCAATATGGATCCGGCCCACAGGGACAGGATCGCTTTTGTCCGGATCTGTTCGGGGCGGTTCAAACGTGGCATGAAGGTCGTCCACCACCGCATCGGCAAGAGTGTTACCCTGGCCAATGCGACCATGTTCATGGCCCGCGACCGCGAGAATGTGGAGGAGGCTTTCCCGGGTGATATCATCGGCATCCACAACCACGGCACCATCAAGATCGGGGATACATTCACAGAGAAAGAGCTTCTGAAGTTCAACGGCGTACCCAATTTCGCCCCTGAGCATTTCAGGCGTGTGCGCCTCAAAAACCCCCTCAAGGCCAAACACCTCAAGAAAGGGTTGATTCAGCTTGCGGAAGAGGGCGCCATTCAGGTCTTCAGGCCCCTTTCCGGCAATGATTATATTCTCGGAGCTGTGGGGATCCTGCAGTTCGATGTAACCATGGCCCGCCTCAAAGCGGAATACGGTGTAGATGCTGAGTATGAACCTGTCAATTTCGGTGTGGCCCGATGGGTGGATTGCAAGGACCGCAAAAAGCTGGTTGAGTTTGAAAAGAACAATCAGGCCAATCTGGCCAGGGATGCTGAAGGCAGCCTTTCATTTTTAACCACCAGCGAGTGGCAGCTCGGGTTCAGCATGGAGGCATGGCCGGATATTGAGTTTGTTAAAACTCGCGAGATATAAAAAGTAGATACCCGGGTCCAGAAGGCCCGGCACTGGTTTCTCCCTGGAAGGGAGTGGTTATTTCATAACACAAAGTGACTAAAGTGCGCTAAAGTGACCTAAAGTGCCTAAAGTTAAGGAATTCTATCTGTTTTTATAAACGACAGAGCGAAGCGATTCAGCAACTTTAGTTCACTTATAACTTCAGATCACTTAAAACTTCGGATAAATTATTCGGCAGAGCCTAACGGCTCTGACCTGGCCCAGAGGACCAGGTTTTAATACTGTAATAAATAATAAATAACTAATAATAACATATTATTAAATTATTAAACCTAAATTGATAGATTAATTTATTTTTAATGGCAGCCTTCCAATACCAACAGACCCAGACCTATTTCTGCCAAACGCCGGGCGGAATGGAGCCCCTGGCAGCAGGGGAACTCAAACAGCTGGGATGTGGTTCAATCAAAAAGGCGCACCGCGGTCTCTATTTCAAGGCAGACCCGGCAACCCTATATGGCGTCAACTATCAAGGGCGTCTCATTACAAGGATCCTGGCGCCCCTGGCATCCTTTCAGTGTGGAAACCGGGACGACCTCTACCGTGCTGCCCGATCCATTAATTGGGGGGCGTGCTTCACCGTGAATAATACGTTTGGGATTTTTGCCAACGTATCCGGCAATCCCAATCTGCGCCACTCGAAATTTGCGGCGCTCTGTCTGAAAGACGGGGTGGTTGACCACTTCAGGGACAGGCTCGGGAAACGGCCCAATGTAGACCGCCGGGAGCCTGACGTGTGGCTGAACCTGCACGTGGAAAAAAACAGGGGCACCATCAGCCTGGACACTTCCGGCGGTTCGCTGCATCGCCGCGGATACCGGTCGGAATCCGTGGAAGCGCCCATCCAGGAAATCGTAGCTGCCGCGGTGGTGGCCTTGTCCGAATGGGATGGCCGGCAGCCCCTTTACGACCCCATGTGCGGCTCCGGAACCCTTTTGTGCGAGGCCGCCATGCTTGCCGGCAACATACCGGCCGGATTTCTCAGAAAAGGGTTTGGTTTCCGTTTTCTGCCCGACTTCGATCGCAACCGCTGGCATGAGGTCAAAAGCAGGGCCGACGGTCGCATTACCGAACTGCCCGGGGGCCTGGTGGCCGGAAGCGATATAGCTAAAAATGCCGTCAAGGCCTCCAGGACCAATTGCAGCAGGCTTCCCCATGGGGAACGCATCACCATCACCCGCAGCGATTTCCGCAACCTGCCGGGATTTCAAAACAGTGTGATTTTGTGCAACCCGCCCTATGGTCTACGCCTGCAGGAGGACGATTTGCAGCCCTTATACAGGTCATTGGGTGATTTTTTAAAGCAACGCTGCCAGGGGGCGCAGGCATTTATCTATTTCGGGAAAAGGGAATCGCTGAAATACATGGGACTCAGGCCATCCTGGAAAAAGCCGCTGCGCAATGCAGGCCTGGACGGAAGGCTGGTGAAATATGAGTTGTACTAAAAAGCGCTGCGCTGTAATTTGCCTTCGGCTGTAATTTGGCCTGCGGCCGTTATTTGCCCTTCGGGCATCATTCATTGTCGTCATCGGCTTCATGCTGAAAGCGGCAATAAATATCAGCGAAGCGTAATAACGCGCGTCAGCGCAAATTACCACAAATTACAGCGAAGCGTAGTTACCATGCATATTGGAAATCCATAAAATCTGTGGAATCCGTGTCAAAGAATAAAACCTTCGGTATTCACAATTTATATGTAACTCACTCTTTTGTTTTCGAATAACCGGGTATCAGGGTCTGGGTGCTGCCCACGCCGGAGATGCCCCTGATGTTCTCGTGCACGAAATTTCCGATGATTTCCGCATCTGAGGTCAAGAGGTCCCGGGTCAGGACCACTTTCGCCAGGATGTCCACCTCTCCGTGGACCGAGTGAATTTCCCGAACCTCCTTTAACAGATAGAGCTTGTCCATGATCCGGTACTCGCTTTTGGCCTTTACCGTAATCAATACAAATGCGGTGATGCCCCTTGTCATTTCAGGATATTCGCGCTCTTGGGTTTCTGCCATTTTATTTCTGAAAGCCTCCATGTCTTTGGGAATCAATTTATCCAGTCCGATGCCATATGTGCGCCGGCGTCCTATTTCCCACTGGTGAAAAGATACATAGGCGTAAAGGTCGGCAACCGTTCGTTCGGGAAAATGGCCCAGCAGTCCGCTTTTACTGACAATGGCGGCCAGGGGGGTGTAAATGGTTCGAAACCAGTCTTTGGCTGCCTGGGAATAGGGGACGCGTTTTTTGGTGGCGCCCAGCAAATGATCCTGGTGGGTTTTAATCTGCCGCTTGAGATATTCGTACTGCCCGATTTCGGTGAGGTCAATGCGTTCGGCCAGTCCAGTAGCTTTTTTGAACTCACTTTTTTCACGATACAGGATGTTTTCAAGCGTATTGCTGGACGGGATGAACTCGAGAATCTGCGCCCTGATACTGTCGTGGCTAAACTCCTTGGCAGCCGCCACCCGATGGTTGCCGTCCAGCACATAGTATTCATCCTTGATCTGGTACAGTTTGACCGGCGGTAGGGGTTTTCCCTGGCGCAGGGCGTCTTTGATCTTTAGCAGCCTTTCCGGCGGAACATGGGATTTGATCCTGAACCTGCCGTCAAAGTCCTGATAGCGCCCCACACTGCCGATGATCTGATCCAGGGGAATCTCGCAGATACCACGGCTGATGGCGTCAAAGGCTTCCTCACTGGCCTGGTCGTCGTGGAAGGAGCGGGTTTCCATTTCTACGGATCTATCTTCAGCGCCTTTTTTGCTTTTTTGCCGGCGACCCGCCAGTATCGATTTCAAAAAGGTAATGCCCATAACTGTTGATCACCTGGGTTTGGTTGATGGTTGTCATGCGTTCAGAAGGGTCATTGAATAGGGCATGGATGTGCCCGTGAATAAAATAAGAAGGCGAGAACCGCCTGATAAGCGGGTGGAAGCTCTTGAAACCCCTGTGGCAGCGATCTTCGGCGTCATGCACATGTCTTGGGGGAGCATGGGAAATGACAATGTCCACACCCTTGTTACACCAGAGCAGCGGTAGGAGCTTCCACAGCGTCCATTTCATTTGATTTTCGGTGAACTGGTTGGGACCCCCATTGTACCACCGCGACCCGTCCAGTCCCAGGATCTTGATATTGTTGAATGTCACGATGCGGGCATGAATGTCAAGGCATCCACCCGGAGGTTTGGTTGCATAGCGGATATCGTGATTGCCTTTTATATAGTAAAGGGGCGCATGCAGGGTTGTTGTGAGACGGGTCAGATACTCCGGCGGCAGGTCCCCGCAGGCCAGAATCAATTCTGTCCCGGCCAGCTCCTGGGGCAGCAGCTCGTTTTGGAAGGCCGGTTCGACCTTATCTGATACGGTAAGTATTTTCATATCATTGGAAAAAAAAGGAAAATCGCCATGTCCCAGACCGTGTGGCTGATAACGTTCAGCAGCAGGGACCCTGTGCGCAGATACAGGAATCCCCAGAAAAGGCCGCAAACCCCGGCCGCCAGCACCAGCATCACATTGCCGCTGGCGATATGCACCCCCGTGTAAAGCAGGGTTGCCAGCAGAAACCCCTGAAAAGGACCCCTTTCCACCTGGAACCGCCGCTGCAGAAACCCCCGCCAGAACAACTCTTCACCGGGGCCGATAATAAACGCCATCAAGAGGGCGATACGCATTGGGGCAGCGCCGGCTTTGAAAGCGTAAACGTTTTCAATGTTATTGGCGGCAAAGGGAAAAATCAACCGTGAAGCCATGTTGCCCATATAAAACACGACATAAAGACCCAGAGCGGATAGAATTCCGATACCGATTTTTTGAAGAATTTGTTTTTTAAGGTCATTGGTTAGCGCGTTTCTCCAACCAAGGTCAAGGGCTGCGGCTATGGCCGTCAAGCAGGCGATGTTCAGGGACATCCACCACCAGAAATCGAGTTTCCCGACACCACGGGTTATGAAGAGCGGGACAAAGAGGACAAGGGCCAAGAGGGTGATGATGTGTGTAAAACGCTTATTTTGTAAATATTGCATGATTGTTTTTTAATCTTGTACGGGTTGGAGGCTTCCATAGGCAAGGCGTCAAAGGGTGAAGTCGTAGTGGTTTACTTCGAACCCTATGTAACGCAGCATATGGGAGTCTCCGGCCCGCCCTTCGGGTGAAATTTGATGAGAAAAAAGATTAAAATCCGCTATTTCTGATGAGTTAATTAATTAAACCAAGCTATCAATACTATTACATTTTCGAGAATGTCAGGCTTGAAATATTCTCATCAAATTTTATACAAGGGCCTTTACCAGTGCATCAAGACCCAGTGCCAGCGTACACAGAACGCCGAACAGCAGGTTGAACTGGGCGGTTTCACCGTCCAGGGCTATGAAATC
>JBDLJD010000175.1:0-7820 GCA_039714495.1 Thermodesulfobacteriota bacterium | reverse complement strand
GATGAAAAATGTTTCACTTATCAGTTTGTTCACAATTTTCATTATTGCAGCCCTATTTTTTATCAACGGATGTAATGGAGATGGTGGCAGCAGCAGTATCGATCCTGAATCTACTGGAACAATTTCAGGGAGTGTCAGTGGCACCACGATCCTTGCATTAGATGATGACGGGATGATCGTTGCGAAGGACAACACAAAAGGAAGGGAACCCGATTTAGACCTTGATAGTGATGGGATTGATGAATCATATTCTTTCATCCTAAAAGGGGTTCCAGTAGACATGCGGATAAGGATATATTTAGTTACAAACGAGGATGTCTTTCCTATGTTTTTTGAAGATAGTGAAGATAATTTCAATGTATTTTCTTTATCATCCGCCACAAAAATCGATATAGGTTTTATTGATTTAGGAGGAATAGAGGCAACTCCAGCGATCAATCCTTTAACTTCTGCTGATGTTATTCTTGAAGGGGCAGACGCTAATAGAAAAAGAATATGCGGAGCAACTGTTGATGACTTTGCCGGAATATGGGAAGGTGGTGTCCCCTATTCAATGTCGGACGGTGAGTCCGGCACAGCAGATGTGACACTAACCCTTTCAGTTAGTGAAAATCAACTGGTTGGCAGCATGGAATCAACCGAATGGGATGCAGTAGAAATTACAGGGACCGAATCCGGTGGGGTATTCTATTTTGATCTCCCAAATGTCCATCCAGAGCTAGAAAATACTGACTGTGCTAATTGGGATGTCACATTTACAGCTTCACTTGATTGTGGTTTAACAAAAATGGATCTTACTGGGGGCGGAACCTTTTGTGATATTTCAGGAGGAAAGCCGGGTACTTTTTCAGGTATTATAGACTCAAATTAGATACTATCTAATGAATAGTTTTATCTGGTACTCTCCAACACATCAACGTTTTCGACGACCTCTGAATTGTTGTGATAACCCCCCCTTATCAATTTTGCTACCCAGGGTAGCAATAGGGTATCAAAGTAAAATAGGCTACAGACTTTAACGGCTGTAACCTATTGATTTTATTGGTGGAGATGAAGGGATTCGAACCCTCGACCTCAGCGTTGCGAACGCTGCGCTCTCCCAGCTGAGCTACATCCCCACATCGACGTGTGCTAAGAACGCTTTTGCGATCTCCCTATTATCCGAAACCGAACGATAAATCAATTGGATCTTTTTATTCCACCTTCACGTTGTACTGACCTACTTTCTCCTCAAAAACTTTGAGTTTCTCATCATATTCTTTGATGCGTGCATTGAAGCTTTCTATTTTTTCCCTGAATTCGGCGTCCTCTTCATCGCTCTTTTTCTTTTGGGACAGCTCCACAAGCAGTTTTCGATCCTCTTCAAGCTTTGCATATTCGGCATCCAGAAGCTCCTTTTCCTTCCTAAGTTCTTCTGCCTCCTTATCCGAATCGTTCTTTTGCTCCAGGGCGGCATCTTTCTGGGTGGGATCTACCTCCGGTTCTTTTTTAGATTCAATCTCTTGATAGCTCTGCACCCGCTCCCTCTGGTCTTTGGGGACTTCCTGCAGATTGTTCGTAAAGCGCAGCACGCCCTCGGCATCCCGATACTTGTAGATTTCAGCCGATGAAGACACAGCCGTAGCCAATAGAAAAAACGCTATCAACAACAATGTCCTGAGTGTCATAGGTATAACTCCTTTAATCACCTTCGGGTTTGAAAACTGTTTTTTCATCCTCTAAAACGGTAAGAAGCAGCTCGCCTGTATTTTTATCAAAAATGCAGGCCCAGGTCAATTTTATTAAAACAAATATGGATATTAAGCCATATTGATAAATTCTCACACATGACGTTGTCCTCCCCTTTTGCATCTGATATTGCCAAAGAATAAGACCATGCTTATGTTTTCAGTTTATTAGAAACATTCAGAAAATTTCATAAATGTCCTATGCTTTATGCTGGGCCGCATGCAGTAGGGTATGAAAAATCGGGAGAACCTCATGACCGCCCCCATTGAATTAAAAGATGCTTTCAAACAGTTCACCGTTGATCAGGATAAAATACTGGATCCGCGGGAAACAGTGGACCGTTTCCGCAAAAGGCTTAAAGACGTTGACCTGGATATCCTGGAAAAGACAGAACGCATCGACAACGGACGGCTCGATATCCCTGTTTTCTTCAGCAAGTGCGGCAGGGATGCCGTTTCCACCATCGGTACAAAAAAACAGATGGGCAAAGGAGCGACGCCTGAGCAATCGGAGGCCAGCGCTGTCATGGAACTGGCCGAACGTTTCAGTTTTTTCAGCTTCTGCCAGAACCACGGAAACTTTTTTACTGATACGTATGCCAACGTCAAAGAAAAGGCGTTGCGCTTTGACGCCATAGCCGCATCGGTGCACGATGATTCCAAAGACCTGGATGTCACCCGCAAGGTATTCGAAAATCTGCCGCTGGAATGGACCTGGGCCTACAACCTCACCCGCAAAGAAAAAGTATTGGTGCCTTTCAACTGGTTTCTTGCCATAAACGAATTCAACGGGCCTTCGGCCGGCAACTGCGTTGAAGAAGCGCTGTCACAGGGTATTTGTGAAATTGTGGAACGCCACGTTTCTTCCCTGATCAGCCGGAACCGGATGAATGTACCCTTGATCAGACCCGAGTCAGCCACCGACCCCCTGGTTCTGCAGATGCTGGAAAAATACCGGAACGCGGGAATACAGGTCTACTTATCGGATTTCACTTTGGAAATGGGCATTCCCTCGGTGGGGGTTCTGGCGTATGACCCGAAGACTTTCCCCAAAGAGAGCGAGATCGTCTGGACTGCAGGCACCACTCCGGATCCGCAAAAGGCCCTGAGCCGCGCCCTCACGGAAACAGCCCAATTGGCCGGAGATTTCAACTCCGGCGCTAATTACGTGGCCAGCGGTCTGCCCAAATTCACAAACCTGAAAGATGCGGCCTATGTCACCACATCGCAGCCCATGATCGATATTACAGATTTGCCTGATATTTCCGACAACAACATCCGCACTGAAGTGGAAAACAGCATCGCCGCCCTGGCGGAAAGAGGCATGGAGGTGATCGCCATCGACACCATGCACGAGCGACTGCGCGTCCCGGCCTTTTACACCATCGTGCCGGGCGCCCATTTCCGTGAAAGAGCCGTGGGAACCAGCTTGGGAATGTTCTCGGCCAAACTCATCACCGAGAACAATCCACCCGGGCAAGCCTTCCGCCGGCTGATGGATATCGACAGCAGCCTTCCCGGGAAATATTATCTCAGCTTTTATATGGGCACCAGCCTGCTGGGTATGGGGGAGTACCAACAGGCCTTCGACCGGCTGAACCAGGCCCTGACCCTGAACCCGGCGCGCCAGGACCTTGCCAGCATCTACTCATACATGGGCGTCAGCCTGAAGGAAATGGGCCGCTATGAGGAGGCCCTGGAAATCCTCGATAAGGGGGCAGCCTGCGACAATGAACGCACCGACATTTACAACCTGATGGGATTCTGCCATTTCAAGCTCAAGCAGCATGAAATGGCCATCGAGGCTTTTGCAAGGGTCCTGGACCTCAATCCGGGTTCGGCCATCGATTATGCCAACATCGGCTCCAACTATCGTGAAATGGGAGAAAAGGACAAGGCCATCTATTTTTATGAAATCGCCCTCTCCATCGATCCCACCATCGAATTTGCCCGGGAAAGCCTCGAGAAGCTGAGAGCAAGTACGTAGTAGGGAGTATGTGGAGTAAGTAGTAGGGAGTATGGAGTAAGTAGTGGGGAGAGGACGGACCAGAGCCAGAAGAAGAAAGACAGGATGTAGGGGCAAACCTATGTGTTTGCCCGGAAAACGGAGTGCCAGAGACCAGAAGACAGAGGACAATGCAGGGCTGAAGCCCTGGCCTAGATGCCCATTCCTCGTATCAACCATGTAGTGCAGGGATTTATCCCTGATGGTCTTCCCAAAGCATCATCCTTGCGCAGGCGGAAATCCTCCTATTGACTGTTTTCAGTTAACCGTTTACCTTGCACCTTATACCCTGTACTTTACATCTAACACCTTTTACCCTACACCTTATATCCTATACCTTTAACTATTTTATCAATTATTTATAAGGATTTATTAATGAATCACATTAATCATCTCGCCACTTCAATCCAGGCGGCCGTGGATGCGGGCAAAGCAGTGCTCGACGTCTATAACACGGATTTCCACGTGGATTACAAAAAAGATCAATCCCCGCTGACCCTGGCTGACAAACAGGCCCATGACATCATTTCTGCTCGATTGAAAGCGTTTGATATTCCCCTGTTGAGCGAGGAGGGCAAAACCATTCCCTATGCCACGCGCCGGCAATGGAAATCGCTCTGGATCGTGGACCCCCTGGACGGTACCAAGGAATTCGTCAAGCGCAATGGTGAGTTTACCGTCAACATCGCACTGGTAACCGACGGCAGTCCCGTCCTGGGGGTTGTTTTCGCCCCGGTGCGGGAAGTGCTCTATTTTGCCCTCCAGGGTCTAGGCGCCTATAAAATTGACCGTCAGGATGCTGTTGCCGCACTGTGTGATCGCCTTTCCCGGGGCGGCTTGAACGATGACGACCTGGCCGGGCAAGGCATGGCCCTGCCCCTGGAACGCCCCCGGGATATGCCCTACACCATTGTCGGCTCCCGTTCCCATTCCACCGAAGCGCTCGAGGAATTTGTCGCTCAAAAGCGTAGTGAATTCGGAACCATAGAATTTATCCCCGCCGGTAGTTCGCTGAAACTCTGCCTGGTGGCGGAAGGCAGGGCCGATATTTATCCGCGCCTGGCTCCGACCATGGAGTGGGACACAGCCGCCGGCCACGCGGTGGTGGCAAACGCGGGCGCCCGGATCTACAATCATTCCTCAGGGGAGCCATTGTGCTACAACAAGGAGGACCTCCTCAACCCCTGGTTTGTTGTCGAACGCTGAAGATCTATGAAACAGCAACAAGCCGTTTCATAGATCTTCAGCGTTAAGTTTGACACCACCTCTTTTGTTATTACTTTCATAAAAGTACTACATGGTAGTATAAACTTTGAGCTATTATGGTGTCAAACGCTATGAATGACGAAACCATTATTCTGCCGATCTCCGGCATGACCTGCGCCAACTGCGCCATGAACATAGAGCGTGTGGTGGGCAAGCTGGAGGGCGTGCAGGCCGTCAATGTCAATTTTGCCACAGAACAGGCCCGTGTTGCCTATGATAACGGCAAGCTGTCGCTGAATGCTATTGCCGAGCAGATAAACAGAGCCGGGTTTACCGTACGCCATGCCAGAACCGATTTCGCCGTGACCGGCATGACCTGTGCCAACTGTGCCGCCAACATCGAAAGGGTGTTGAATAAAAAAGTGCCCGGGGTTTCCTCGGCATCCGTAAACCTGGCCACCGAACGCGTATCTGTGGAATACATGCCCGGTGTTGCCTCCCTGGATGAGATCCACAGGGCTGTGGAAAATGCCGGGTTCGGTGTCGTCCTCCCCCGGGAAGGCGTTGACGAAGAAGATGCGGAACAAGCCGCCCGCAAGGTCGAGATAAGGAATCAGACCCGCAAATTCTTCATCGGCGTTATATTTACCCTGCCGCTTTTTCTATTGAGTATGGCCAGAGATTTTCACCTTCTGGGCGCTTGGAGCCACCAGACGTGGGTCAACTGGCTGTTTTTTGCCCTGGCCAGCCCGGTGCAGTTCTATACCGGATGGGACTATTACGTGGGCGGTCTGAAAAGCCTGAGAAACAGAAGCGCCAACATGGACGTACTGGTGGCCCTGGGCTCCTCGGTGGCCTATTTTTATTCAATGTTCCTGCTGGTGGCCCCCTGGCTGGGTTCTCATGTTTATTTTGAAACGTCGGCAGTGATCATTACCCTGATTAAATTGGGTAAAATGCTGGAATCGCGCACCAAGGGAAAGACCGGCAGCGCCATCCGCAAACTGATCCAACTGCGCCCCAAAACCGCCTTTGTCATGAGAGCGGACAAGGAAACGGAAATTCCCCTCGCCCGGGTTCAGGTAGACGATGTGGTGGTGGTGCGGCCCGGCCAGAGCATTCCCGTGGATGGGGAAATCATCCATGGTACTTCAGCCATCGATGAATCCATGTTGAGCGGCGAGCCGCTCCCCGTGGATAAAACTCCCGGCGACCCCGTTGTGGGCGGCGCCATCAATGGCCATGGGTATATCAAATTCAGGGCCACAAAGGTGGGCAAGGACACGGCCTTGGCCCGGATCATACAGCTTGTACAGGAAGCCCAGGGCAGCAAGGCCCCTATTCAGGCCCTGGCCGACCGGGTAGCCGCCATTTTCGTACCTGTCATTATTGCCCTGGCTGGCTTGGTTTTCCTCCTCTGGTGGCTGGTGGGCAATGACTTTGTGCCGGCCATGATCCGCATGGTTGCCGTGCTGGTTATTGCCTGCCCCTGCGCACTGGGATTGGCTACGCCGACGGCCATCATGGCCGGGACCGGAAAAGGGGCTGAAAACGGAATTCTATTTAAAAACAGCGCCGCTCTGGAGACGACTTCCGCACTCGACGCCGTTCTGCTGGATAAAACCGGTACCCTCACTCTGGGTAAACCCACGGTGACAGACATTCTACCGGTGGGCTCGGCCGGCAGCACACCGGAGGAGCTGCTTGCCCTGGGCGCATCCGTTGAAACAGGATCAGAACACCCCCTGGGCAAGGCCCTGGTCAGGGCTGCTGAAGACCGGGGGTTAACCCTCACCGAACCACAGGATTTCAAATCCTTTGGCGGACAGGGAGTGGAGGCATCCGTCGGGTCAACACGTGTCCGGGTGGGAAAGCCGAACTGGTTCGAGGGATCGCATCCTGAAATTATAAGGGCCATGAAGGCAGCCTCGGATACCATTCTGAACTTGCAGGCTGAGGGGAAAACCGTCATGGTCGTCTCCAGCGATGAGGAGATGACCGGCCTGATCACGGTTTCCGACCCCATCAAACCTGATTCTGTGGAAGCGGTCAAAGAGCTCCTTCAGATGAAGCTGCAAGTGGTTATGCTCACCGGCGACAACATCCACACCGCCAGGACCATTGCCCGCCAGGCCGGCATCGAACACGTCCAGGCAGAAGTGCACCCCGCAGAAAAGTCTGCTGCTGTGGGAAAAGTGCAAAAAGACGGTAACATGGCGGCCATGGTGGGCGATGGCATCAATGATGCGCCGGCTCTGGCCCAGGCGGACGTGGGCATGGCCATCGGCAGCGGTACGGATGTTGCCATCGAGACCGCCGGAGTCATTCTATCAAGCGGCAGCCTGAAGGGCGTTCCCAGGGCCATCCGGCTGAGCAAAGCCACCATGCGAACCATTCGCCAGAACCTTTTCTGGGCCTTTTTTTACAACCTGGCGTTGATTCCCATTGCGGCGGGCATCCTTTACCCTTTTCAGGGTCTGCCCAGTTTCCTCCGGGAACTGCATCCCATCATGGCCGCCCTGGCCATGTCGGTCAGCAGCATCAGTGTGGTCTCCAACAGCCTGCGGTTGTATAGGAAGGATTTTAGGTGAAAGACGGAAGGCAGAGGACAGAGGACAGAGGACAGAGGACAGAGGACAGAGGACAGAGGACAGAGGACAAGACTATAAATATTTGGTTTTTATTACAACAAGTTATTTAATGAAATAAAATTATTTCTGGTACCTGACACACCTCTTTTCTTGATATTTGATCCTATGGCCATTTGTGAAATGCGATCGGTTCCCAGCAGGGATAAATCCCTGCGCTACATGGTTGATTCGAGGAATGGACATGTAGGCCAGGGCTTCACAGGCTGTCCAATAACCTCCAAATTGCTACTA
>JBDLJD010000174.1:0-7891 GCA_039714495.1 Thermodesulfobacteriota bacterium | reverse complement strand
CACACCGCTGTGAATGGTCTGGAGTTTGCGGGCCGGAATGCCGTCTGCAAGGAGAACCTTTCTAATCTGGTCGGATATGCATACAATCCGGTCCAGGTAGAGATTGTCATATTTGAACCGGCTCAGCCGGTTCTTCTTGATCTGAAAGTCCACACGCCGGCTGGCCACCATTTTACCGGGCGCCCCAAAGAGCTTGGCCCAGACACCAAGGGCCAGTGCATGGGCGGCATGCAGGTGTATAACATCGAATTTTTCCTTCCGGCAAAACCGCGCCACCCGATAGCCGGCCATTGCATCCAATTCCCCGTGCGTACGCACTGTGTGGCAGGACCATGCATGGTCACGGCAGTACGTTTCCATGTCCGAACCGGGTTGGCAGACCACTGCTGTCTCGTAGCCCTTTTGGAGCAGGCCCTCCACCAGGTAGGCAACCTGCTGCTGTCCACCGCGCCACCCGAATTCGGTGTCGATATGCAGAACGCGAAATGTTTGTGGGGCCATTTGTAAAAAATCCTTTTGAAAAGGAAAATAGGGCTTTCACCTAAAAAAGACGGTTCAGACTATCTATGATGAACAGGTTACCCATTTCCAATATCAGAGGAACCTATCGAACCGGACATCCAATTTTTCCATAGCACGGTTGGCATATGCAATGTCGTTATCTGAAAGATAGTCGACATATCCCCCAATCTTACCCCGCCTCACTTTATACGACTCAGGATCTGCGGGATCTCCCGGTCTCAGGATTCCGCTGGGGTACTTACCGGAAAGCTCAAGCTTGCGCATTTTGTTGAAACTGGCGGCTTCCCGGCTCTGATCAAGGAGAACCCGACTGACATTCTTAAATCCAACATAAGTCAACAGCGTTGAAAATGCCTGTTGCTCATCCCGCTTGCATTGCTCATAGGAAAGGGCCAGGAAATTATCCCTCCCTCCCCATTCAGTCATCCAGGTGTTCATCACCTGAACGATACGTTCAATACCATACCGGGAGTGCCGAACGAGGCCGGAAATATCCCCCTTATAATAATTGCTGCGCTTGCTCAACTGGAAGTAGAGTGAGGTGACGACATCCCTGGGATCCCGGTACATCAAAACGACCTTTTTCTCCAGGTGGTCTCCAGGCGGTATCAGAAATTTGCCCCGCAGGCGGTCCCACAAATGACGCGCCGTTAAATGCTCCCACAAATCATGTGTAAATGCCACCCGGGGCTGACGTTCTGCTTCCAGTGACTTGTCGGCTGCCGATGAACTCTCCCTTCCGGAAACAACGTCCATATATGCCTGTAAAAAAACCCGCAGCCAGGTCCGCCCGCTTTTAGGGACGGACACGATGAAAACATCCGCTTCGTGAAACCAGCGGCGGCGTGAACTGATGTTCCATTTGATCTTTCGATTAATCTTCACTATTTTTATCCTCAACAACCTTCCGAATCAGTGCCAGATGATGCCCAGCACAGGCTTCTATGGTGAAATGACTGAGTACCCTTTGCCGTGCCAGCCTTCCCATCTGCTTTGCTTCGTCCTGGTTTTCCGCCAGCAAACCAATCTTTTCGGCAAGTTCTCCGGGAGCCGACGGCGAGACAAGAAACCCGGTTTTCCCGGAGTCAATCAGATCCGGGAGCACCCCGATGCTTGTACCGATGAGCGGTACTCCCGAGGCCATCCACTCCAGGCCTACACGGCAGTTTGCCTCGCTGCCAATGGAAGCTACTACACCAAGATCAAAAGAACGCAAGACGTCTTGAAGATCTTCCTGAAAATCTAAAAAGCCGAAATGCCCGCCAAGCCCGGGAACCGAACCTATTTTTTTGCTAAGCTCCGGCCCCGCAGACGAATTCTCTTTGGCCAGGATGACAAAAAAAGCCTTGGTATTTGTAGTCAACAATTTTTCCGCAGCAGTGATAAGGTCGCCATGACCTTTTTGCCCGCCCAGCCTGCCGAGAATGCCCACCATAAATGCATCCACGGGGAATCGCATCTCCGACCGGATGTCGCGCATGAATCCCTCGGATCGGAACCGGTCTGCATCCACCCCACCGTGAATGGTTTTAAGAAAAGGCATGGGGCCCAACCGCTGCTGTAACCCTATAGCAATTGTAGTATTGCTGGCAACAACCGCCGAGGCCAGTTTTTTGTGAAGCAGTCTGTTTAGGAAGTCCTTCCGGACCGGTCGCATGTCCCCCCGCACACGAATAATTGGTGTGCCTAGGAGACAACACACCAATGCGATCATCGCAAAGCCCTCCGAGCGGAACACTTCAACGGCCTCTATCTGATTCTGTTTCAGGATTTTGACAAGGCGCAGAACTGCCGAAAAAATTCCAAAAACACCCCTCAGCCCCTTGGCATTGAAACCGTTTTCCTCGAACGTCCTGAGCCCCCTGGCCTTGGCTACTGCCGCTGCCGGCGATCCGCTTTGGGTGTAGTAAAACACACAATGTCCTTGTCTTTGGCACTCCCCGGCAAGGTCAAGCGCATACTGTGCTTCCGCATTGAACCAGCGCACATGAGCCATATACAGAATTCTCAGTGGCCTGGCAGTCATCCCTTTTTAACCTCCAGTTTGAATCTCAGTGTGCTGGGCCGGAATATGAAACACCATTGGGATTCGTATGCCCGGGGGCTCAGGGAATGGATGAGCCTTCCCCAAAGCCCCATCACGCCGCCAAAGGAAAGTCTGCGCGCCAGGATCCGGAAGCCGCCGCCTGTGTAATGGCTGACGTTTTTTTTCTCAAAATGTTCCATAGAAAAATAAGAGAGGTGATGAATATGCGTAGGGTCCCTCCAAGATGCCAAGCTGGCAAAATGGGGGGTAATGATATTGACGACAGCTCCATCGCCACACACCCGTTGAATTTCCTGCATCAGGGTGGGAATACTCCGGACATGTTCAATGACATTATCCAGCAGGACCTCAGAAATAACCCCATTTTTAAATGGCAGGTTTCCGTCCAGATCGGCGATGACCTCTGCGGCATCACACGGATAGCGGTCCACGCCGATATACCCTGCTTTTATTTTGTTACCACAGCCTAGATTAAGTTTCATATTATCACCATTTCCCGGTTTCTCAACGCCTTGACAATGCCTTATAAATCCGGCAACGCAGTGCGGATCGGTAAATCCAGAGCCGGGTCATAAGCCACCATTTGCCCCGCGGACGGGGTTCGAATCGATTCACACGAAAGTCGATATTACCAGCCGGATTGGCTGCGCGGTCCAGGGTGTAAACCCGTTTGATTCCACTTTGCCTGGCACACACCAGCGTTACCTCGTCATACGTCCCCCAGGGCAGGCAGAGCTCATCCCGGGGGCCTCCGAGACGTTCCTGCAAAACACACCTGGCATCCAGTATTTCCTTGTTTGTGCGCTCAATGCGTTCATCCCGGGTTTCCCAGCGGCCCTTTTTTCCATGCGTACCCATGAAGCCCCGCGTCAATTTCCACAGTTCCGCCTCCACGCTTCCCACCCCCGTGTCGTTTATATAGGTGTCCCCGCCCCTTTTCTCAACCCAGTCCGCCAGAGTGTCACGAAGCCCATTATCATCTTCATAGCGCCGGCAGGCCAGTGCCGAGCCCCTGGCGTACAGCGGAATCCCCGGTCGCCTGTCCCCGCCGGTTATCTGGGCCAGCGACCAGTGTGTATGGTTAGCCGCACCGAAATTGAATCCAATAACCTGATCCCCTTTCCAGACACTCTGATGGTGCATTGAGTGGGACTGCACATCCACCAGGCCTGAGGCCTCCATGGCCTGCAGTTCCGTCCAACGCAGGAAGGCGTCATGAGCGCCTATTTTTTCCCCGGCCTCCTGGTGGGCTTGATTGGCACTGCCCGGGAAGGCCTTCACCCCCTGCGGCCGGCAATCACCCTCCCCTGTCCGCGACGGGATCACGAACACGACTGCGCGCATACCATATTGTTCCAACAGGGGGAACACGTGTGTCCAGAAATCGGCAAAACCGTCATCAAAGGTGAGGAGAAACCCTTTTTCAGCCCCCCCCATGTCCCTGGGTAACAGGCTGGGCAGTTTCGTTCGGCTGAGCACTTTGAGATGTGCTTCAAACAGGGAAGGTTGCATCTTCTCGGATGCACTGACACTGTGATAAGTGAGAACCGGGATACTCGCCCTCATGATCGCACATCCTTATCGACTGGATCCGGAACCGCATATTTCCGATACAGCCTTTCAACCGCTGCCACATGCACGTCGATATCATTCTCCAGGGCCACCGACCTGGCCGATTCCCTCCCCCCCGGGCCTTTCTGCAACAGATCCATCAGCAATGTGGCTGTACCTGCATGATCATTGTCCGGCGGCATGACGACACCAGCCCTTTGATCCATAAGCAAATCAGAGAATCCGTTGTAGGTCGTCGTCACCACCGGCGTGCCGCAGGCGCATGCCTCAAGGCACACATTGGCAAACGGGTCATAGCGGGTGGGATGGATCAAAACATCGGCAGCGCGGTAAAGTGGGGCCATATCCTTTTGGAGTCCTAAAAAATGGATACGATCGGCCACGCCTGCTTGGCGTGCAAGGGAAATAAAGGGTGCAGGGTCATCACCTCCCGCTACCACCAGTTCCCCGCGGTCCATATTGGCCAGGATCCGTATGACCGTATCAAGGCCCTTGAGATGAAAATTCGTTGCCGCAAATAGGGCAATCCTCGTTTTTACATCTATGGCCAAACGGTCCGTCAGTGTGGTGCGGTCACGGGAGCGCCCTTCAGGCTGAAAAAGAACGGAATCGACGCCGTTGGGCACAATTTCAAGCCTGGCTTTCATTTGGGGATACTGCTTGCTTACTTCGCCTGCCACCCATCGAGAAGGACAGATAACCAGCCTGAGTCGGGGAGACGAAAAAAGACAGTTCTCGATGTGTAGTGCAACACGGTCATAAAAGGATGGCTTCTGCCTGCCTTGGTGCGCCATAAAGGAAGCGTGCGTGCCCCCGCCTGTGCGGTGAACGGTCTGGCACGTTGTTTTGCCGAATCCCTGGATAATGTCGAATTGCCCGGCATCAATCAACCCGCCGGTCAGTTTCCAGAAGCTCCAGGTCTTTATGCCCCGGCCAAGTGGCAACGCCGGTATACGGTGGAGCACCATTCCCGAAAAATCCCCTGAAAATCTCCTTCCAAACAGATGCACATCGTTGCGCCGTCCAGAGAGCTTGCCAGCCAGCCCTGTGGCATACCTTTCGGCGCCACCCGCAAACCCGAATTTAGGATGGACCAGGGCAATCTTCATGCTTTTATCTTGAGACACATCTTCCTCAGTGTTCAAATGACTGCCCAAAATGGGCCAGACGTTTCTCGGTACGATGCTGTACCTTACGAAAAAATTTACACAAACTATCTTTGCTCCGGGTATAATCCGTCATATATACTTTTAAAAATCTGACCCTGTCAGCCATACTGATTGCCCTGAGATCCAGAAAATTGCGCCCCAACTCTTCCAGGTTCTTGATTCTACGCCGTTCGGAAATCCAATAGCCGGTTCGGACGGCATCCAGATCGATTAAATATACCTGTATCTCCTCTACGTCCCCATTTCCTCGGACCAAAATATTGTCTGCCGAAAAATCACCATGATAAATATTATGGCGATGCAGACGGGCTACGAATTGTGCTACCGCTTTAACCAGGCGCTTCTTTTTCTTTTGTTCCGTTGGGTTCTTTCCCTGCACCAGCAGTACTGCTTGATACAAATCTACCGCGTCCGACAGACCTCTGGTAATACAAACAAATTCTGATGAAAAGCTGGAAACATGACGTTTAAGAATAGCGATAGGCAGAGGCGTATCAATTCCCCTGCAGAGTAAACGCCTTCCGATGCACCACGCTTTCTGGGCTTTGTTCAAGCTCAGGATTGTTCTCAATAAAGGCCTGATGCCCGTCATATGATACCTTTTCAAGTAGATCACTTCATCCTGATCGATTACGAGGCAGTGCACTTCCCGGTCTTGGGAGCGCACTACAATAGTGTCCGCGGTCCACCCTATAAAAAAAAACTGGCGCAAACCCTCTATCATTGCAGGGGTGTTATACGCCGCAAGCAGCAGACCCGAGTAGTTGCCTATACGAATGCGGTCTACTTTCAAACCATCATCCGGATCCAACACACAGGGCTTGTTCACCGTCACTGTTTTTTCCTCTATTCCTTGACGATATCTATCACCTTTTGGGCTTTGGTCCATTTGCCCTGTGGCTTGTCAATGTACTGGAAGAACTCATTCGTAAAATCACCTTGGCTGCATATATAGCGATAACTCATGGCATTGACGTTGTTTTCATCAACAATTTTATTAAAGACGCCGGGTCCTGTCATTCTGTAAACGCTGGTTAACTTATTCTCTCCGATATTTTTCAAAATAGCACTGATCACTTTCTCCAGATCAGGATTATTCTTTTTACTGGCAATGAAATAATTACTTAACCCGCCTCTCTTTCTCACTATATAAAGCTCATGAAAACCCTTTTTGACAATCATCCCCAAGGGCCAAACAAAATGTGCATCTATGTCCAGATAAACTCCACCCCGTTTCTGCAAAACCAATAACCGCCACAAATCCGCCTGAGCTGCACCGATCTGGAGTTTTGAATAACCTTCGAATATTTCCTGCGAGTAGTTGGACTTGATAAAGGCCGCCCTGTCTTCCGTAACCATGAAACGATAGTCATATGTGGGGGATAAAATGCGATTGAACAGGTAGTTAATATAAACAGGCAGCGTGACACGATTGGTATAATTCGTCTGCCACAAGATTCTGGGAATGACGGAATTCTCGCCTGTCCTATAAATGGACCGTGAACGTTTTGGTATAGTAAATCTTTTCTTCGGAAACAAGAAGTAAAAGAAATAGCACAATATTTTAATCAGGTTAGCAACTATTTTAATTAGTCTATTGGAAATGAATCTAAATATTTTTTCCATTATTTGACGTCCTAATGCTTAATACATTGTTTGGTCATTGTAAAAAGCATGTACTATTGGCAACTTCCGTAACCGATTGATGACAGATTCGCAGCCCCGCCGCATGGAGAACACATGCAATAAGACAACCACCTGTATTGTCAGATATTTTATCTGAAATAGTCAAGGCTAAAATCAATCACCCTTCATTTACGCTGTCAATCTATCGAATAAGATGGTAGCATTTATATTTTTATTGTAATCAGACAATCGGTTTCATAAAAGCTTTTTACTAAATATTGTCATCCTCGGGCAGTTAATTGAAAATTTTAGTTATCAGACTGAGTTCCATTGGTGATATTATCCTTGCCACACCAGTCGTCCGGGCGCTCAGGGTAAAATATCCCCGGGCCACCATCGACTTCCTGGTAATGGATCGTTTCCGAGACGCCATCGATGGCCATCCCGACATTTCGAACATTCTCGAATTTAAGCGCGACCAGTATAAGGGCCTGACCGGCATATTGCGTTTCAGCCGTACCCTCAAGCCGGCTAAATATGATCTGGTCCTCGATCTTCACGCAAAATTACGGTCACGTCTGCTCTGCCTGGCACTGCATAGACGCACATTGCGGTACACGAAAAGGTCCTTTGGGAAAACCCTGGGCGTCCGTTTGCACCTCATACGCTACCGGGTGGATGACACCATTGTGCACAACTATTTCCGGCCGCTCAGCCCGCTGGGAATTTCTCCCAGACCGGAAAACCTGAACTTTGTATTCACCCGGAAAGACCTTGAGACCGTAACGGCGTTCGCGAACAGGGTCGTCCTGGCTCCCGGAGCCGCCAACCCTACCAAAAAATGGCCGGCCGAATACTTCAGCGACCTGGGATGTCTGATGAATCAGCCCATCGTTCTCTTGGGGGGACCGGAAGACAAAGAAGATCTGGAGGTCATCCGGCAGCACATCGGCCC
>JBDLJD010000173.1:0-7979 GCA_039714495.1 Thermodesulfobacteriota bacterium | reverse complement strand
CTCACCTATACGCAGGGCTACCCCGTGACCATCAACGATCCGGATATGACCGACCTGGTGAAAAAATGTGCTGCAGCCGTTGTGGGCCCGGAAAACATTGTCACCCCCTCAAAAACCATGGGGGGTGAGGATTTTGCCTTCTTCCTGCGGGAAACCCAAGGCGCTTATTTTGCCCTGGGCACCGGTTATGAGGGCGGTGCATCGGTGCACAACCCTGCCTTTGATTTCAACGAGGATATTCTCGTTACCGGTGTGGAAACCTTCTGCAGAATCGCATTGGAACTGGCGCCGGCTCAGGCAGATGGAGCGTGAACCTGTTCCGGCTCGGACTGATCATTGCTGAACACTTCACACGTTTTGCACCAGATCCTTATGTCGCCTTTGCGAAAAACATTCTCACACACTTCACGACTGTACATTACCTTGGAATCTTTGGGACATTTCACCATGTCTTTCGCCATCTTCATCTCCTTTTACCTGGAATAAATTTTATAGCAAGAATCAGCTATTACATACCTATCGCCAGTGTGCTCAAAACGGACACAACCACAATCGCCGCCATGAACACGCAATCGTACACACCCCAGAGCATTATCTGTTTCATGCTTGTTTTCTCCTTATGCCTTGTTGATTCCGCCAATCATTATGTTTAGTTTAAATCCACTATTGTTTATATTTATAAACACTAAAATTAAAAAAAATCAGCGGATCTCCCTGCAGACCCAGATGACCTTGCCGAGAATTCTGACCTGGTCCGCTTCCTGCCCCTCCAGGTATATGGGCGTATAATCCCGGTTGTCGCTGCGCAGAACAAGCTTGTTGGGGTGCTTTTCCACCCGCTTGACCATGATCGTGTCCTCAATTCCCAAAGCAAAAATAGCGCCGGCCAGAATATTTTTCTGGCTTTGATCGATCAGCACCGTGTCGCCGTCCCGCATTTCCGGTTCCATGGAGTTGCCAAAGATGTCCACCAGCACCATCTTGTCGGCCACACCTCTTTTATTCAGCCAGGCCTTTCGAAATGAATAGTACCCCTGTACATCCGCCCCGACTTCAAAGGAGCCGTTTCCTGCGCACAACCGGGCCGACACCTTGGGAATTTTCTCAAACTCCGAAGGCGGACTTTGCTTTGTTCCCAAAAATGTGCTTCCGTTGCCCGTCTCAAGCCATTCAGGGTTGAGCCCGTAGGCTCGGAACAGCTGCAAAAGCCACCGATCCGGTATGGCGCCCTTTTTTCTCGCCTGGGTCACTGCCGACCGGTTGACACGTAACACCCTGGCCAGGTCTGTCTGGGAATCGATGCCTGCGGCATCATACACCCGTTTAAGAAAGTTATCGAATTCCAGATCCTTCATACGCCTTCCTCTTTTGAATGTTTATTTTACTTAACACCTTATTTTATTTATTGCAACAAATATTTCCTGGATCTTGCATGAAATATGAAAGCCTCCGTCCCGTGCAAGATCCAGGTATTCCTTTTTTCGTATTGAATTCCGTCTGGGATCGTCTTATATCAATTTTCAATACCAGGGTGTTGGGTAATATGATAACCGATTATATGACTGACTGCTTCTAATAGACAGCTTATGAAAAATACGCCCCAAAATCGACAGCCAAACGATGCGGACGCCCGCAGGGCAGCCAAACCCGTTATATGCTATCCCACGGACACACTGCCACCGCCCGACATGGCCCTTTACAGCGCTGCACGCAGGACAATGAAATTGATCGACGAGATCCTTGTGCCGCCTCGGGATGCGCGCACGTTTCGTGTTGCAGCAGGCACCTTTTTTCGCATCGTCAGCATCGATGGCCCCCAGGTGGGCGACCTGAACCTCTGGGCCGCAGACGATCTGCATGAAAAATTCTACAGCGGCAAAACGCGGGCTCTGCACGGCACTCACTTGAGCACCGGGGACCGGATGTGGAGCGGTTTCCCCTACATGCGCCCCATGGCGACCATCACCTATGACACACTGGACTGGTATGGTTTCGATGCCGACGGCGGCAGCGTTCACGATGTCATCGGTACACGCTGTGATCCCTATACCAACCGGCTTTTGAGTGGTAACGACTATCACCACTGCTGTCATTCAAACCTGAGCCGTGCGCTGGCCGCTGAAACCGGATTGTCCCCGCACAAGGCTGAACTGTATGTGCACGATGTTCTCAATGTCTTCATGTGCACGGGTTTCACGAGGGACACCCACCAGTATTTCATGAAAGCCAGCCCGGTGCGGCCCGGCGACTACATTGAATTCTTTGCCGAAATAGATCTTTTGGGCGCATTGTCCACCTGCCCGGGAGGCGACTGCAGCCAGGAGCATTCCAGCGACACCGCTGCATGCTTTCCGCTGAAAATAGAACGCCATCGCCCTGAACCGGCATCGCTGCATGGCTGGACACCGCCCCGACCATCACGTTATCCCCGTACCCACGGAGCAAACAAGACATGAAATCAATCGACCTCAACTGCGATATGGGCGAGTCTTTCGGCAAATACCACCTGGGGGTGGATGAGGAAATCATCCGCCACATCACCTCTGCCAATATCGCCTGCGGCTGGCACGCCGGCGACCCCCTGGTCATGGACCGAACGGTCAAACTGGCCGTGGAGAACGGTGTCGGCGTAGGCGCTCACCCTAGCTACCCCGATCTTCTCGGGTTTGGCCGGAGAAACATGGACTGTACGCCACAGGAAATTCGCCAGTATGTCACCTATCAGGTGGGCGCGCTTCAGGCCTTCTGCAGGGCCCACAGCACCCGGTTAAAACATGTCAAACCCCACGGAGCACTCTACCACCGGGCAGTGACAGACAAAGCCGCCGCCCGGGCGGTTGCCCAAGCGGTCATGGATGTGGATCCGTCACTTTGTTACGTGGCCCTGGCCGGGGAAAAAGGGGCAACCATGGCGCGGGTAGGCCGGGAAATGGGTCTTAAGGTTGTGTACGAAGCATTCCCTGATCGTGCCTACACGCAGGAAGGCACTCTCCTGCCCAGGCAAAACCCAGGTGCTGTCATCAAGGAATCGGGCAAAGTCACGGAACGTGCCCTAGAAATGGTCCTGGAAGGACGCGTGAAAACAGTTGACGGCAGTTCAACAGCCCTTAAGGTGGACACCCTCTGTGTTCACGGTGATACACCCGGAGCAGTTGAACTGGCCAACGCCATCAACGTTGCCATGCGTGCCGAAGGCGTATCGTTGTTAGCCATGGGCACCGACGAAACGCCGGAATGACAACTGCTCCTAACTGGGCACGCAATTCAGGTCGCATGAGAATTGGAGATAATACCCTTCGTGTACGCAACAGCTAAATTTCGTATTGCCGGCGATTGTGGCCTGCTGGTCGAATACGGCGGCAGCATCGCCCATGAAGTGAACCAGAAGGTCAGATCCATGACCCTTGCGTTGAAGGGCAATGCGCCTGGAGGCGTACGCGAAGTCGTTCCCAGCTATTGTTCGATCCTGGTGGTCTACGATCCTGTAAAAACGAATCCACATGCCCTGAAAAAAGGGCTGACCACCTTAGAGCAACAATTGCCGGAAATCGAGATACCGCCGCCCCGGGTGTTTGAAATCCCGGTCTGCTATGGCGGCGAATATGGCCCGGACATCGACGTTGTCGCCCGGACAAACCAATTGACGCCCGAACAGGTTGCTCAAACCCACGCCAGCGTGGAATACCTGATCCACATGGTGGGCTTCTCCCCCGGGTTCCCTTTTCTGGGAGGACTTCCGGAAATTCTTCACACACCAAGGCTGGCGACACCGCGCACATCCGTGCCCCGGGGCTCCGTGGGCATTGCCAATGATCAGACGGGCATATACCCCGTGAGCAGTCCGGGGGGTTGGCAGCTTATTGGGCGAACCCCCTTGCGCCTGTTCATCCCTGAACAAGCCCCCCCAATCCGCTATCGCTCAGGGGACCGGATCCGGTTCAAACCCATTTCTGCTTCAGCTTACGAAAAACTGCGGCAGGAGGAGGCCACATGACCGAGGTCCTACTGGTTTTGACGCCCGGCCCTTTAACGACCGTTCAGGACCTGGGACGGTATGGATACCAACACCTGGGCATGCCCGCTTCCGGCGCACTTGACACCTTTGCCATGCGCGCGGCCAACCTGATCGTCGGTAACCCGGAAAAAAGTGCCGTGCTGGAAATGACCGTGGTCGGTCCCCACTTGGCCGTAATGAAGAGGGCTGACATAGCCCTGACCGGTGCCGACATGATCGTGAAGCTGAATTCCAAGCCAGTTGCTCCCTGGAAGAGTATTCAGGTCGGGCCCGGAGACCTCCTGAGTATTCAGACCGTGACCAGCGGCTGCCGAGGCTACCTTGCGGTCACAGGCGGCATACAGGTCCCGGAAGTGATGGGCAGCCGTTCGACCTATATCGACGGTGGTGTGGGGGGCCTAAAAGGGCGCCCGCTTTTAAAAGGCGACATTCTTGAAAGCGGCCCGGGAACATTGCTGAAATCGCCCCGCCGCATCCCGTCGGCATGGATCCCGCACCATGACGATCGCGTCACGCTTCACGTCCTTCCCGGCCCCCAGGATGCATTTTTCCACCAGGGGCTGGCAACCCTGTTCACTTCTGAGTACATTGTCAGTCCGACTTCGGACAGGATGGGCTGTAGGCTTCAGGGGCCGACGGTGAAGCCGAATAGCGATGCACCCGCAAGCATTATCTCGGAGCCGATCATGCCGGGAAGTATACAGGTACCGGCCGACGGCCAGCCCATCATCCTTTTTGCCGAACAGACGGTGGGCGGTTATGCCAAGATAGCCACGGTGCTCTCCACGGATATCCCTAAAATCGCCCAGGCCGTTCCCGGCACAAGGGTGCGCTTCCGCAAGGTTGATTTAGACGAGGCTCATGCCGCCTACAGGGAGCAGGAAGGGAAACTCGCTCAAATAGCAGATATGCTTTCACAGCAATAGATGCTTGAAGAACAGGCTAGGCGGAATATCGAAATTGGTATCGGGCCTAAGCCTTTTCCACGGCACGTTGCCACCGCTCCAGAACAGCCGCGCGATCCGCTTCCGTGATGACGGGATTAAAGGTCCGGTCTTCCTTCCAAACCCCGGCCAGGTCCGCAAACCCACCCCACATACCGGCCCCCAGGCCGGCCAGCAGGGCTGCACCCAATGCCGTGGTTTCCACGATCTGCGGCCGCACGATGCTGCACCCCAGAAAATCCGACTGCATCTGCATGAGCAGGTTGTTGGCGCTGGCTCCGCCGTCAACCTTCAACCGCAGCAAGTGCCGGCCGCTGTCCGACTCCATGGCCTTGAGGATATCCACATTCTGCAGAGCAATGCCCTCCAGGGTCGCCCGGGCGATGTGGGCCCGCCGTGTCCCCAGTGTGAGGCCTGTGATCACCCCGCGCGCATCACTGCGCCAATGCGGTGCACCGATGCCCACAAAGGCCGGGACGATGGTGACCCCGCCCGTGTCCGCAACCTCTGAGGCCAAAGCCTCTATCTGGGATGCGCTTTCAATCATTTTAAGGCCGTCCCGCAGCCACTGCACCGAAGACCCGGCGATAAAGGCCGATCCCTCGAGGGCGTAGGTGGTCTTGCCATCGATGTGCCAAGCCACCGTAGTCAGGAGCCTGTTGACGCTGGGAACCGGTTTGTCCCCTGTGTTCATGAGCAGGAAGGCGCCGGTTCCATAGGTGCACTTGGCCTCGCCGGTTTCAAAACAGGCCTGGCCGAAAAGCGCCGCCTGCTGGTCACCGGCCATGCCGCAAATGGGAACCCCGTCCGGCAGCCCGGGCACGTTTTTCGTGTGGCCGTAAATTTCCGAGCAGCTCCTGATATCGGGAAGCGCCTTTTGGGGGATATCCAGAATGGTGCAGAGCTCTTCATCCCACTCAAGGGAGGCAAGATCCATCAAAAGGGTCCGGGACGCATTGGTGGCGTCGGTGACGTGAACCTCCCCCCCGGTCAGTTTCCAGGTCAGAAAAGTGTCGATGGTCCCGGCGATAACCTTACCTGCCTCGGCTTCCTCCCACAGCCCGGACACATGGTCAAGCTGCCATTTCAGTTTTGTCCCGCTGAAATACGGGTCCAGCAGCAGGCCGGTCCTGGACTGGAACAGTTCTTCACGGCCCTCCTGTTTCAGTATTTCGCATATATCGGCCGTGCGGCGGCACTGCCACACAATGGCATTGTGACACGGCTTTCCGGTGGCCTTATCCCAAATCAGGTTGGTCTCCCGCTGGTTGGTGATGCCGATGGCGCCAACGTCTTGCGGCGAGATATCACCTGCCGAAAAGGCCGCCTGCATAGCGCCGAGCACGGAATCCCAGATCTCTTCGGCGTCGTGCTCGACCCATCCCGGCTGCGGATAGATCTGCCCGAATTCCCTATAGCCCTGGGCCCGGACATTGAGCTCTTGGTCCAGAAGGACGGCCGTCGTCCCTGTTGTTCCCTGGTCGATGGAAAGAATAATCCCTGGCATGATGACCTCCTCGATTTAAAATCATCCCGAAAAAATCAGCGTGAGAATTTTAAATATATACTTCACCTTTCAAAGTCAATTACCTCCCCCAAAAAGGTGGAATACAATATTCGATGTTCAGCGTTGGATGTTCGATGTTGGACGTTCATTATTCTATATTTCTTAGACTTGGAAGTTTGACATCTTCCCCCCTGATTGCTACTGTACGACTACCAACGCAATAGCAAACCAATTATTCCATCAAGAGGACGGCCATGAATCATCACCCAGAAAATATCAGTTCTTTCACCGGACAGAACGGTACTGACATTTTCTACCGGCATTTGCCGGCGGAGAATGAAAAAGCGCAACTGGTCATCGCCCACGGACTGGGCGAACATTCCGGCAGGTATGTCAACCTCTTCAACCGTCTCGTGCCGGCGGGCTTCTCCATTTGGGCCCTGGATTTCCGCGGCCACGGCAGGAGCGAGGGGAAAAGGGGGCATATCGACAGTTTTGATCAATTCGTACTGGATTTGAAAAAACTGGTTGAAATAGCGCGGGAAAACGGCCAGGATGCAGCCAGGCTATTCCTTTTAGGCCACAGCATGGGCGGACTGATCGCCCTCAACTATACGGAACGATTCTCAGAAACCATCGACGGTGTTGTCGCATCATCACCCGGCCTGGGATTGACGGTCCAAGTCCCGGCGGTAAAGAGCTTCATGGGAAAAGTGATGTCATCCGTATGGCCGGGGCTTTCCATGGGCAACGAACTGGATGCCTCCAAAATCAGCCACGATCCGGATGTGGTCAAAGCCTACCTCGATGATCCCCTGGTGCACGACCGGGTCACTGCACGTTTCTTCACGGAATTCATGTCCGCCATGGATGAAACCAATGCCAATGGGTCAGGGATACAAGTGCCGATCCTGATGCAGGTTGCCGGTGAAGACCACCTGACGGATGCTCAATCCGCTAAAACCTTCTTCGAACGCCTGGATGTGCCGGACAGGACGCTTCACTTCTACGACCGTCTGTACCACGAGGTCTACAACGAAACACCGGCGGAAAAGGAAGCGGTCATTGACGACCTCGAGAAATGGCTGGACTCACATGCATAGCCCCCTCTATTTATCAAATCCGAAGAAGTTCAGGATGGTAGCCGACAAATTTAACCCCATAGTTGCATAAACAACATGGCGAAGAATAGATAATGAGTTGTTATTATATGCAATGTCATAGCGATAGCGCCATTTCCTGGATATTCCCCCAGGTGAATTCAAAGGATGGCGTCTATTTTGCCATGTTGTTTACCCTACGGGAAAGCCGGAGAACTTCAGATCCTGTGTTGCTAAGGGTTCGAAGTAAAAAACTACGACTTCACCCTCAGACGCCTTGGCTCTGAAGCCCTCCGGCTTTTGCAACGTTGGGGTTAAGGCCTTTCACGTCTTTAGGTGTAAATCAAATTCAACGGCAGGGGCGGGTTTTTCCACACGCCGGGCTTGGGCAGAATATGCTGGCCGCCCACCGT
>JBDLJD010000172.1:0-8181 GCA_039714495.1 Thermodesulfobacteriota bacterium | reverse complement strand
ATTGCCAACGCGATGTTGCCTGAAGATGACCAGTTGATGGTGTCACCATCCACCTCCGTCAGATAATTGGCGAGATTGAGGGGGGGAAACTGCGGGGTTCCCTCGGCAACGGTCTGATTGGGGATGTTGCCCACAGCGGGTAGATCGTCGATCGGGTTGACCGTCACGGAAAGACCGAAAACATTGCTCAGGGCGTTGGAAGCACCCGAACCGTCATTCACTTGGACATTCACGCTGAGGTTACCGAAAAAATTGGTGACAGGCGTGATGGTGGTGCCACTATGGGTGTAATTGACGCCATCCTGGACAATCAGGGTAAATCCAAATGGATAGGCATTGTCCGCATCGGTCACGTTCAAGTCGGACAGGTTAAGGACCAGGGGGGCTTCCTCATCTGTAATCAAAGGTCTGGCTTGTCCGACAATAACAGGTGCGTCGTTGACGACCGCAACACCTATGGTAAGATTGAAGGTGTTACTCAGGGAGTTGACAACCTCTCCGTCATCCACTGTGACAGGAACCGTGAGGGTTCCATTGAAATCTACAACAGGCGTGATGGTGTTTCCCGTCTGGGTGTAGTTGGTGCCATCCTGAACAGAAAGTGTAAAATCGCCCGGGTAAGTGTTGTCCGGGTCGGTTACCAATAAATCGTTCAAGGTGATGGTCAGCGCTGTTTCCTCGGGTGTGGTCAGAGAAACTTGGTCGGTTATTACAGGAGCATCATTTATGCCGGTGACGGTCACGGTAAGGTCAAACGTGTTGCTGTCGGACATGCCGTCATTGATAATTACAGGAACCGTAAGATCGCCAATAAAGTTGTTTTTGGGTGTAATGGTGTTTCCGGAACGCGTGTAATTGTTGCCAACCTGAACAGAAAGCGTAAAATCGCCCGGGTAGCTGTTGTCCGGGTCGGTCACGACCAAGTCGGAGAGGGTAATGGCTAAAGGGGTGTCCTCGGGTGTGTTTAGTACTCCAGCTTGGCCAGTAATAACCGGCGCATCATTCACTACCGCCACACCAACCGTGAGATTGAAGGTGTTGCTCTGCGAGTTGGTGGTTTCGCCGTCATCGACATAAACCGGAACGGTCAGGGTGCCGTTGTAATTTTCATCGGGTGTGATGGTGTTTCCAGAGCTGTTGTAGTTGGTTCCGTTCTGAACGTAAAGCGTGAAACCCGTTGGATAGCTATTGTCCGGGTCGGTCACGACCAAGTCGGAGAGGGTAATGGTAAGTGGTGTATCTTCATCGGTATTTAGTGAATTGGCCTGACTATCGATCACAGGTGCATCGTTGACCGGCGTTACCGTGATGGTCCAGATCTCAGAATCACTCCCGTCAATCCCATCAGATACGGTGAGTGTCAGTTCCCCGGAGGTTGTCACGCCCTCACCCGGCGTCCACGAAATCGCACCCGAGGAAGTGTCGAAGGACATGCCTTCAGGTGCACCACTGAGCGACCAAGTAAGGGGGTCATCGTCACCATCTGTCGCAGACGGGTTATACGTATAGGTAACATCCTCGGTCGCACTCGTTCCCGCATTCTTGGGGGAAATCACAGGTGGGAAGAGGGCAAAGGCAGTTCCGGCCGACATGACGGCTATCAACACAATTAGAAAATATCCAACAAGTTTTGTTACGGGTTTCATAAATATATTCCTATAGAAAAATAGATGAAAAAGTTGACTCGTTTTTGCTCTGCGCGAATCAAAATTTTTCATAGTTTTTACATCCTAGTTTCAATCCGAGGTCACAGGCTTTCTCATAATCCTGCCTGGCTTCATCGGTTTTCTTCAATTGTTCCTGCGCATATCCTCTGTTGTTGTAAGCTAGAGCATATACTGGGTCTATTTTCAAGGCAGCGTCGCAATCGGATATGGCAACCATAAACATCTTCTTTTGGGAATAGGCCGCAGATCGGGTGACATAAGCTATCACATTGGCAGGATCCTGTTTGAGTACATCTGTTGTTGCCAAAATAACAGCGTCCCAATCACCCTTTCTGAAGCTTTCCCGGCTCTGTTTCATCAACGTGTCAACACTGTCTTTTTCCAGCTGGGCCGTCTGAATGTCACAACCGTCCACAAATCCCATGACGCAGGCCTTGGCATAATCTATGCGTGCATTCTGTTTCTGGCCCATGGCCTGGTACACAGTCCCCCGGGTGTAAACAGCAATCGCGCTACCCGGATCATTTACCATCGCCCGGTTGCAATCGGCAATCGCTTTCTCAAAAAGCCCCTTTTTTTTGTAGGCCAGGGCCCTATCGATATATGGCTGCACCTGTTGCGGCTCAATGGATATGGAAACAGTCGCCGATACAATGGTTTCGCTTATATCACCCTTCTGGAAGCTTTCCCGGCTTTTTTTTGCCCAGTCCAGTGCAGCAGGGTCGATGGTTTCAAGTTTCTTTTTGGGGGAAGCCGGGGCTTCAGTCTTGGTTTTTTCCGGTTTAAGCTTTTTAACAGGTGTAGTTTTTTGTTTACGCGGTTGCGTCTGTTTCGACTTGTCTTTGAGCGCTTGTTTGGGCTGGACCCTTTCTTTTTTATGAGAAGAGGCTGGGACCTTCTCGTTTATTTCTACCTTTTTTGCGGACGCCTTCTTTGAGGAGGACGCCTTTAGAGGAGGCTTTTCATCCGGATTTGTTTTGGCCGCTGTTTTTGGCGGATCTTTTATTCCAGAAGGCTTCTCAGAGGCGTTCGGTTTCTTTGACGATACCGGCTCAGACGTCTCTTTAGCCGCATTGCTCGGGACGCTTTTCTTTGCATTTTGTACCAACGCAAGCGAGGCCGTTACATCGGCAACCGCTTTGAGCTCATCATTTTCGCTATTCGTCTGAGATAGATCCTTCCTGGGCGCCGTAGTAGCGGTTGGTGGCGAATCGTATTTGGATTGCATGTCTTTGATGAGCTTGTCGATCAGTTCCGAACTTGCCTTCTCAGAACCAATCGCATGCGGATCCGTTTCCATGGGCTGAAGCGGATTTTCATCCTTTAGCGCCATGGGTGACGGGTCGTGGTCTAACGTCTGATCCGGTACAATCCCTTCCTCGCCTGAGAATTCGTCCGAATGGGGTATAACGTTATTTGATTCTGACAACAGGCTCAGGGACAAAGCAGGTTCTTCCCCATCATCCTCTTTCTGGATATTTAGTGTATTTCCTTCCGTGCTTTCAGGCAGTTTGGTATTTGTTCTTCCTGAATCGACTGTGTCTGCATTGGATGTCAGGGTTGGATTGTCGATCTGACGATTTGATATTCCTTCAGGAACGCTTCCTGGTTTATAAAAAAGAAAAATGAATCCGATCACAGCAAGCAATCCCAAGAACATCGAGGCGAACAGGTATTTTTTAGATATTCCGGTGGTTTTTTTTCCAAAAACATCGACAATCGAAGGGATTGAATCTATCGGTATTTCAACAACGTGACGCGCTCTATCCTTGTCTGGTTGTTGCGGTTTATCCGGAACCCTTTGCTTTTTCTTATTGGGTACATGCGGCTCAAGTCTCAGGGCATTCAATTCTTTTAAATAGTCACCAAGCAGTTTAAGATCGCAGGCAATATTTATCTGTTCGAGTACATCTGATTCCGCCTGATCATTGCGCATTTGCTTCAAGTTTTTAACCGCTATATCAATACTTTCCTTAACTTTAGCCGTCTCGCTGAGATGCGGGCTTATCCTGCCGATAAGGGACTCGATTTTACCTATTGAATAACCGGCATCTTTGGCCCTGGTGATCAACCGCAGACGGGCTTTTTCACAGGCGCTGAACAAACGTCCATTCTGCTTTGAAATCAAGGATGACACCAGCCCTCTGCGTTCATAATAGTTGACTTGGCTTTCGTCCAACCCCAATGTGTCAGCAAGTGCCGTTACCGAATAATAGCTTTTATTTGCATTTTTAGCCTTCATGATTGTTGGTTCACCATCCAATGCCCATGCTTGATCATTTTATTAACTAAGCAATATTAAGCATTTTTCATGCCGAAAATGAGACATGTTAAAAAATAAAGCACAGTTATTGCGCTTCGTCCATGGAAATATCCTGAAAACTGTGATATATAGAACATATTGCATTTTAGTGGCATTATTTTTTCCAATAAAATATTTTTACATACATTCATCTATATTACCATAAAATAATCATAACAATAAGGGCTTGACCAGGTGGATTCGTTAGAATGCCTATGCGGTAAAGGGGGTTCACATAAAAACCAATTAAAGTATATGCGTTAAAAATATTCGATATTATTATATTATTCGAATCGTTGCAGCAACGGCGAACAAACCGCGATCAACAGGCACCCTATGAAAATTTCAAACGGCTGACGGTTTAGAGGATATTCTCTTAGCACAAAATGGTAGTGATTTTCCTATAAACTAGGGCAAAAAATACCCAATGGTGTGTACTTATCTTTACGCTGACACCGTATCTTCATGGGCATTTCCATGCCGAAAAAACCACGGCGGTTGTCTTCCCGGAGGCCTTAAGCCCACATTTTGTTCAATTACTTTAGCTGGTTAAGATAGATTAACATCAAATTTTCAACTAAAATAAACACGTTGTGGCATGTTAATTGCTGTATGAATTCAAAGTCTTTTCACGTTTCCGAACCACTTTTTACTTCATTAAAAGGCCATGGCAACTGGAACAGACTTAATTTCAATACTTACGTTCTTTAATTATTTGATATTTATTGTTATTTCGTTGCTTGACTCCTGTAAGTCAAGGGGCGGAGCTATATACGCGGTTCATTCGCCGATATAAAAATATTTTAAAATAGTATTAACTAATTTTATACTAATCCAATAAAGATTATGACAAATAAGATGTTGAACCAAACATATTCCAGGATGTCGCCTTTCAAGAAAATCGTCCCTTTGCTTGTATTGCTGGTTTTATCCCTTGCGCCTATCTGTGGTGCAGAGGAAGGGTGCCCGGCCGGCATGATGGCCTACTGGCAGCTCGAAGAGGTAACCGACCAACCGCCTTACGCTGATGCTGCGGGTGTCAACGACGGTACTTGCGAACTTCCTGGCAACTGCCCATCCCGGGTGGCGAGTGCTGTTGTAGGCGCCGGACAGTTTTTTGACACCAATGGCGGTATCACCGTAGCCCCGAACACCGCTTTCGACTGGGAGGCTGCCGACAGTTTCACCGTGGAACTGTGGATGAAACGTTCGGCAACAGGTCTTTCCGGTGAAGAGGTGCTGATAGCAAGGGATGACCTTTCCAACAATATGCAGTGGTGGATCGGCATCCAGGGCACCGGGGAGGCGGTCTTTGAACTGGCCTCCACCGACGGCGGGACCCGGCGTCTCACCAGCAGCAAGCGGCTGAACAACGGCGACAGCTTCGACAGGCAAAACTGGCATCACATCGTGGCTGTGCGCGATGCCATCGCCAATCAGAACCGCCTGTATGTGGACGGCCAACTGGAGGCCCAGGTAACCACCGGCTATTCCGGCGGATTCGCGTCAACGGCGCCTCTTACCATGGGCCACATGCTTGAAAACGGAAGTCCGGCCTATCACTACGGCGGGTATCTCGATGAAGTTGCCCTGCACAGTGCCGTGCTTAGCGAGGATGAAATCCGCAGGCACTACTTTCTTGCCAAAGGCTACTGCCGGTTCTACGACAGCCGGGTCAGGATCATGCCCCTGGGTGATTCAATTACGTATGATAGATATAGTGGCGATAACCGGCTGGACGGCGAAAGAACAGGGTACCGTTGGCCCTTGTACATATGGCTGGAAAATTATGCCTACTGGGTTGACTTTGTGGGCAGCGAAAATGCCGGCTACAGCGACACTGTCTCGCCGCCCTTTGACACGCAAAACGCGGGCTTCCCGGGTATCAACGATGAGGAACTGGCCAGGCTGATGCTCGACGGGTACAATGAAAGAGACCTGAGATCCGAAATCTTCCCCCCCGGGCTCTACCTAGATGCCCACCCCGCCGATGTGGTCCTGCTCCACATTGGCACCAATGACCTGGAAGAGGGAACTACCGGCGTGGAAGGCATCCTGGATCACATCGATGCAGCCGACGAAAATGTCACCGTGGTGCTGGCGCAGATCATCAACAGGGACCTCACCAGTCTGGCGTCTGAGCGCGCCACAACCAGCACCTTCAACCAGAATATCGGAAACCTGGCCCAATCCCGGATAGCCAACGGCGATAAGATCATCCTTGTGGACATGGAAAACGATGCCGGCATCGATTACAGGATCGATCAGACCCCTCCACCTGATAATCAGGGCGACATGTGGGACGACCTGCACCCCAATTATGCTACAGTCGACACACTGTACCTTTCCGATGCCTCGGGCTACAACAAAATAGCCGGCGTGTGGTACGATGCCCTGGTGCAGTTCCTGCCCCAGTCGTCCCCGCCGGTCATAAGCTCCGCACCGGTCACCAGGGTCAACTGGGGTGACGTTTACCGCTACAACGTGGAATCGGACAGTGCCCCCATAACCTACTCCCTTACGGCTAACCCGCCGGTCATGACCATTGACCCGGACAACGGTCAGATATCGTGGTCGCCGGACTCCCTGGAAAGCGTCAATGTCACTGTCCAGGCCACCAACTGGCTGGGCACAACCACCCAGGAATTTGAGGTCAAGGTGAGCACGGCGCCCAGGCCCCAGGCGGACATCCCGGGCCAGAGCATCGTGGAAGGCGGACAGTTTGTCCAAATTTACCTGGACGGGTTTGTGGAGGATGACGACGACCCGGATACCGACATTACCTGGACCGCCCAGACCAATGAACTGAAGGTGGCCATTGTCAATCGCGTGGCCACCGTGTCCACGCCCGATGCAAACTGGAACGGGTCGGAAACCATTACCTTTCGAGCCGCCGACCCCGGCGACCTGTCCTATACAGACACAGCTGTGTTCACGGTTTCGGCCAACAGTTCAGGGAGCAGCAGCGGCAGCAGCGGGTGTTTCATTCACACCGCAAACGACAGCTGGATTCGTGATTTAGCCGTAAAGCTGCGCAGCAGTTTTTATAAAAGAAAAGCAACTTCAAACACAAGTCAATAAAATCAAGGTTCGTTAATACCAACATAGCCCAAGGAGGAATCAAAATGCTTACATGGAGGATGAGAAAATCAAGCAACATGGCATTGTTTATCGTATTGAGTGTGTTACTTTTCACCGGGGGCCCGGCAGGGGCAGCCTGCCTGGTCGAGCCGACATCGTTCTGGGAACTCGAAGAAAACAGTGGCCCCTTTACTGATTCCACTGGAAGCACCACCGGCGTTTGCGGCGGCGCCGACACCGCCGCCTGCCCCACGTTCAATGGCAGCGGCCGGGTGTACAATGCCCAGAGCTTCGACAACAGCGGTACCCAGGCGATCAACATTACCGGCAGCAGCAGCTTCGATTGGGCTGTGGACGCCAGCTTCACCATCGAATTCTGGATCATGGCCCCCGACGGCGACGTCGGTGACAATCAGGTGGTTGTGGGCAGGGACGACAGCACTACTGACCTGCACTGGTGGGCCGGCATCTTCGATGGCGGCCTTACCGACGTTGCCGCCTTCATCGCCATTCCTAACACCGCCGGGCCAACCACCGCCCCGAGTCTGGTAGGAATTACGGACATCACCGACGGCACCTGGCATCACGTGGTGGCGGTCAGGGATGCGCAGAACCTGAAAAACTATCTCTACGTGGACGGCGTCCTGGAGGGGTCGGAGTGCATAACCCTCGAGGGTGATTTTCAGACGACCGCGCCGGTCAACCTCGGCTACATCAACTTCAACGACACACCCAACTTTCACTACCAGGGACTGCTGGATGAAGTGGCCATTTACAGTGAGGCTTTGTCGCCCGCCGTCATAACTGCCCATTACCAAAACGGCTCCCTGGGCAATACCTACTGCGCCGCCATAGTACCTTCCATCACCACCACCGATTTGCCGGACGCCATCATCGGTTACACTTATACTGCGGATGTCGAAGCCATCGGCAACCCGGCCCCGGTCTTTAGCTTTGGTGGAAATGAACCGGAAGGCATGACCTTTTCCGATGCGAACAACGGGATCATAGACTGGCAGCCCATCGACAGCCAGGCCGGCCCCGTTGACTTCACTGTCATAGCCACGACAGGTGTCGACTCGGACAGCGCGCTTTTATCGGCTACGGTGGTTGATGTGTGCGACGACCGGA
>JBDLJD010000171.1:0-8268 GCA_039714495.1 Thermodesulfobacteriota bacterium | reverse complement strand
CTGTAGGCAAATCCAGAAAAGGGTGCTATCGTTATTGTATTTCGCATCATTACAATACATTATCTATTACTTACCATGTTGTTTATGCAACCTTGGGGTTTACTCACCTGCAATGGCCGCGATGGCGCTGGCCGCTCTGTCCATGCTCTGGGTACCGGTGTTGATAACGATGTCATAATGAACCGGGTCTGCGATTTCAGCATTGAAATACTTCCTGATAAAGGCCCGGCGATCCGATTCTGCCCTGATGACGCGCCTTTTGGCTTTGTTTTCAGGTACGCTGAAGGTTTTGGCCACGTTCTGAATTCTCGTCTGCTGGGGAGAAATGATGCGTACCTTGATGCAATCGTCAGGGGGCAGGATGAAATTTGCGCCTCTTCCCACGATAACGGCACGGCCGTGTTCTCCAATGGCTACAATCACTTTCATGAGTTGCTTGAGATATTGATCGGGCCAGAGATGGCGATTCCGCACCAGCGAGTTTATCCAGTCCTCCAAAACCGAAAGGCCTTTTTCATCCAGCGTTTTCAATAATTGGGCGCTGACCTTGCTCTTTTTGGCCATTTCATGCAGAATTTCCTGGTGAAACAGATCCAATTCGAGTTTTTCGGCCAGTTTTTGGGCAATGATGTTGCCACCGCTGCCGGGCTCCCTGGAAAGGGTTATGATGGGAAAGCGGTTCTTTTCCTCGGGCTTTTCAATCTGCATCAACCGCCATCTTTGCATTTGCTCCTCAATGATCTGCTCCCTGGAACGGCTTTTTTGTTTCATGATGCCTCCTTTCCTGGTTTTAGACAGGGTAAGACGCTTTAAAACAGGTTTTGCCAAGGTTTTTTTCAGTGCTTCATCGAGCGTTCGCACGAGATAACAACGATCACAGGCAACGCCGGCATATGAAAATGGTCTAGTGAAGGCGAAAACGTGCTCTCAGACACGGTTCAAAAAAGTGTTCCAAACGATAGGGTGAATCGAAGCTGCCGGCCACAAGGTCTGGTCAGGTCAGACGTATGGGTAAGGTGCGGTTCAATAACGGAAACAGTTTAAGTTCGATGGATATCGACATTCGATGCTGCAAATAAAGAACTGCACGATAATTGATGAAAACCAGCCAATCGATATTTGACTATGTATAAGTATATCTATTTCAGGAGAATATGTCAATCTTCCCAGGGCCTGTTTGTCTGCTGGTTTCCATTCGCATTTACTAATGGATTAAATCCGTTAATTCTCGCCAGGGTATGGCAATATTATTGCCGGGCAATTCGGTTTTCTTTTCCACACGGCAAGCGAGGATCCCTGTTTTTGAAGCCTCGCTGCGGGCAAGATTTTTAAAGTAATTCAGGCTTCGAGTATGTCCTGCCGAAGGTGTTGCTGTCAGTTTGATTTCAACCGGTGTGAGCTTTCCCTTAACCTGGACAACAAGGTCGATTTCCCTTCCTCCTTTTGCCCGCCAATAATAAATCGAGGGTTTTTTCCCCAGGTTGGTAAAGCTCTTCCAGGCTTCTCCAACCACCAACCCTTCGAAAAGAGCTCCCCCCATGTTTCCGGATATAGCCGCCTCTGCTGCTGGCTGCCGTGTTAAATAGGAAACCAGACTGGGGTCGATGAAATAAAACTTGGATGCCTTGATCAAGCGTTTTCCAAAATTATTAAAAAACGGCGGCAGCATGATTGCCAGGTAGCTTGTCTCCAACGTTTTTGCCCAGGATTTGATGGTTGGCTGGGTCACGCCACAATCTCTAGCCAGGGTGGCCGGGTGAAACTCCTGGGCATGATGGGCGGCACTCATTTGTACGAAAATTTCAAAAGCTCTGAAGTCGCGTATGCTTTCCAACTGCCGAACATCTCTTTCCAGGTATGTCTGAAGGTATGATTTGATCCAAAGGTCGCGCTTGGCTGGATAGAGAAAAGGTTCGGGGAAAAGCCCGTTCCAGATAACCGAAGACAGATGGGTTCGATGGTCGCTTTCGGCCTCGGCCATATTAAAGGGCGGCAGTTCCAGGATTGCAATTCTGCCAGCCAGCGTTTCGCTGACATTCTTCATTAAATGGAATTGCTGGGAACCGGTCATGATCCACTTTCCAGGCCGCCGGTCCCTGTCGATTCGCATTTTAATATAGGATAAAATTTCAGGCACATATTGGATTTCATCCAAGATCACGGAATGGTCCCCATGTTTATTCAGGAACCCAATAGGATCCTGGCGTGCGAAATCACGATTCAACGGGTCGTCAAACGTCTCATAGGCCACATCCGGCAGTTCGTTTTGCACGAATGTAGTTTTCCCGGATTGTCTTGGGCCCGTGATCAATAATGCCGGGAAATGGGTGCGAGACAGATGGAAGATCTTTTTTAGTTTACGAGAGATATACATAAAATTGGGCTAAACTAAATTAATAATTTAATATAGACTTATAATACTTGTCTGTCATTGTCAATACAATAATTGAGTCTATATCTTAGTATTTCAGCTGGTTGGTTCGGTACGACCCCATATAAATGGCTTCTGACCTCTTCCATCCTGTCCGCGTTTGTCTGCGATTAAAAAAGGGTATATTCTCCTACAATCGAAAGGAATCATCGCCGCCAATTAGCCAGACTGGAACCTGCCGATGCTGTCAGCATTTGCAGGGTTTCTTCGGAGTTGAACAGTTTTTCACACAGCTCACACTTTCGGTACCGAACGATTTCACGTGCCGGCATTCCTGAAAAAGAAGCCATGGCAGTGAGCCCCAGGGTCCGGATATACTGGTATAACGTATGGGCCTCACTTTTTATGAACAGGGCGTCGACACTGTTATTGCGCAGGTTGCCAAGGTACAGGAAACGGGTTTTCGCAAAGCGATCCGCACCGTCACAACAGGCATACATATCGAGTTCCGGCGTGAGATAGGGATTCATGGCGCACAGGTTGGGCCGGTAGTCGGTGGAAACCGGCACTCGGTCGAATTCACCTGCCCGGCCAAAATAGATGACCGGTTCCGGGAAAAACTTCAAGTGATGACGCCGCAGAAATTGTTCGCAGGTATCGTCTTCTTTAGAAAAATCGGTCACAAAGGAAACAAAATAGTCCAGCCCGTGTTTCTGGCAGGAGGATGCGGCGCGCACAATGTTGTCAGCGTCGATGTGTTCCTGGTGCCAGCGGCTGAAACTGAGCCGCAATTGAGACAACCCGCTTGCCTGAAGACCGGAAGCCACTCGATCTGCCTTGTCCGGCGTCTTGGCCCAATAGCTGTTGGTCACAACCCTTGAATAGATTCCATTTGCCCGGCAGAGCGGCAGCAGTTTGCAGATATCGTCGTAATAGAGAAGGGGTTCGCCCGCCGTAAAACTGATGCCCGTGACGTTGCTGCGGGCCATTTCACTGACAACTGCTTTGGCCCGTTCAAGCTCCATTTTGGCGGCTTTCGGCGATGCGTCCGCCGCAACACAGTGACCGCACCGGATGTTGCAGCGCGTTGAATATCCAAAAGCGATATTTCTCACGGGTCTAGTAGTATCGAATGCGGTTGCATTCATCATAATACCCATTTGTGTTCAGGGCCTCGGCACATTGAACACAGAGAATTGATGCTTTTGCTGTTGATGGCTTCCATGCGGGTAAGCCGTCCAATGGCATTATCCGGCGAAACCGGCCGGGAAAGCGCTTGAAACGATTGTATGTCATCCTTGATGCTCGATATTTTATCACAGATATGCGCTCTAAGCGTCTATTTATTATCGGAATTCACAATTTTATCGCCTTTGCTGTTCTTGAAGCGCCACCATACACAAGTCCGTTCGGCAAAGCAATCGACACCTATAGATAGATATCATTCATAGTTTCCCCCTCCCATTTCGGGAGGGGTTTTGGGGGAGGGTAGTAGAGAGGTTTCTCCGCTACCCTACGTGGCTTCTGGTCCGTCCGCCGGCCTCTGTAGTTCCGTCCACTGGGGCTCTGTCCTCTGGTTGTTGTGGTCCGACCCCGGACGCTATTTGTTATTCTGTTTCCTGTAGTCCTCGACGATATCCAGGATATCCTGGCCGTATTTTCTTAGGGTTGTCTTACCTACACCTTTGATTTTTCCAAGTTCTTTTTCATTTTCAGGAAGAGCCACCGCAATCTGGATAAGCACTTTCTGGTGCATGATCACAAAGGCGGCAACATTGTTTTCCTTTGCTTTGTCTAAACGCCACTGTCTCAATGCTTCAAACAATTGGGGATGCTCGATGTCTGATTCTGTGTATACCGGGGCTTGGGGTTTTCTTGGTCTTTTTGCAGGAAAATCAAGATGGGCCCTGGATACACTGTCAAGATAACCATGCAGGCCGAAGCCGTTTTGACATGACATGATCCCGGCAAGCTTGACCCTGATTTCTTGCCGTAAATTTTCAATGGCATTATTGATTTGCTTTCCGATCTCCTTATTGTCGGTTTCCACGGACAATTTTTCTAAAAGGTCGTCAAATGCCAGGAAAAACTTGTCCTTAAACCAGGCTGATGCCTTGGATGTTCTCTCCTTAATACGGGCGTCTGTTTCAGGCAGGATATTGTCCCTTAAAATCCCTTGCAGCTGGTTTTTGAATTTTTCATTTACCATAAAAATATCTTTCCTGGACGATTCCTGCACAGCCTTGATATCAGACAGGCCTGATACATGTATAACGTTTTTATTCCCAAGCAAAAGCCTTGCAAGATAATTAAGACGGCCCTGAATCGCCTGGAAATCAAAGCAATCCAGGACCAATTTTTGCTGGTAGCTTATTTTGGCTTCCTGCAGAAAGCTCTCATCCGGGGTGTTGTTTTTTTCTTTTTCAATAAAATCAAGCACTGTCTGATCCGCAGCTATCCCGCGGGACGGCACAGAAGATGTCAAGACCATACCTTCAAAGGTTTTGCACCGGCTTAAAGCCACATAGACCTGTCCGTGGGAAAAAGAGTTCTCTGCATCAATAACGGCTTTGTCAAAGGTCAGGCCCTGGCTTTTATGAATGGTGATTGCCCAGGCAGGCTTTAAAGGGAATTGTTTGAATGTCCCGACAATATCCTCCTGGATTTCCTTTGTCTCCCTGTTAACCGTATATTTAATATTTTCCCATTCCACAGGTTCAAGCACGATTTCTTGCGCGTCATCAGGGCATATTATGCGAATCTCGTCACCCGAAATATGGCTGACCCTTCCAATCTTGCCGTTATAATAACGTTTTTGGGCAGAATTATCATTGCGCAGAAACATAACCTGTGCGTTTGTTTTAAGCTCCAGAGCAGCAGATGTTGGGAAATTGTGTTCAGGAAAATCACCTGAAACTTGAGCCTCAAGATAATATTTCCTGCCTTTAAGGGCATCAAGCCTTTGCTTGTTAATGGCATCGGCACTGACATTGTGGGTGGTAAGGGTGATGTACCCCTGGTCATCATCCGGGGTAAAATCCTTAATATAGCGCTGATTAAGTCTTTCAATCAGGGTAGCGTCGATCTTATTGTTGCGTACCTTGTTGAGAATATTGATAAATTTGCTGTCGGACTGTCGGTAAACCTGCTTCAATTCAATGGTGAGAAACCGTGCATCTGCAAGCGCATGACTGGAAAAAAAATAAAAGGAATCATAATATTGATGTAACAATGACCATTCCTCACGCTTTGCCACAGGCGACAACTGGTGAAGGTCGCCTATCATGAGCAGCTGCACTCCGCCAAAGGGAAGATCGTTTCTTCTATGCTGCTTTAAAATAGCATCCACGGCATCGAGAAGGTCTGCCCTTACCATGCTGATTTCATCGATGACAAGAAGATCAAGGCTTTTTATTATCTGTTTTTTTTCTTTGCTGAACCTGAACATGCGCTTTTGAATCTTGTTATGGGCATGCTCCCCCGGGACAAAGGGGCCAAAAGGCAGTTGGAAAAAAGAATGAAGGGTAACACCGCCGGCATTGATTGCAGCCACACCTGTGGGAGCGGTTACAATCATCCTTTTAATGCTGTTTTTGCTCAAATTGCGTAAAAAAGTGGTTTTGCCCGTACCGGCTCTGCCGGTCAAAAATATATGATGGTCCGCATACCGCACAAAATCCCATGCCAATTGCAGTTCACAGTTTTGGGAATCTTCGCTCATTGTTTATTTATCGCAAGGAACAAAACATAGAGTCAAGACCATTAACAATTTTGGTTAAACAACTGGCTTGAAAAAGAGGAGGCCATATGGAGATCAATATTTCACGGATGTCCCCAAACTCCCTATTTCTACTCACGGCGGGCCACATAGACGCCGTTGGTGGATGTGGCCTGCTGCAGGGGATTGTCAAATTGGACGGAATGGCCCCGGACATCGGTAAAGACACTGGAAAGAATATCGATAAAAGCGCTTTCGGGCGGATCGTTCGACCAGAGCGCAAATACCCCGCGGGGTTTTAATGAGGATTTGAGCCGGCTGAGGCCTGCTGCCGAATAAAAGTCTGCGTGACTAGGATGAAGCCAGAAGTCCGGCGTGTGGTCGATATCCAGGAGGATGGCATCGAATTGGGATTGCGGCCTTACCGGATCGAAGCCGGTTTGGCGGGCCAGGGCAAAAAAATCATCATGGCGCAAGATGCAGCGGCTGTCGGCTGTGAGCTGCCGGCCCTGGGGTATCAAACCGCGCTTGTGCCATGCAATCACCGGATCGAGGGCTTCCACCACAAGCAGGCGCTCGAGTTTTTCGAATTTCAATGCCGCCGCTGCCGTGTAGCCCAGGCCCAGCCCCCCGACCACGACGTCCCACCCCTCACCGCCCAACGCACCCAGGCCGATGTCCGCCAGCGCCACTTCGGCCTCATGGAGGAGGCTCGACATGAGGTATTCGTTGCCCAGTTTTATCTCGTATACCTCGATGTTGTTGAGGGAACGGATGCGCCTGCGGCGGAGGGAGAGCTCCCCCATGCGGGTTTCCTGGGAATCAAGTTCTTCGAAACTCTTTTTCACAGACAATACCTCCTCTGGCGCTTTTAACAACTGGGGTCGGACCTAAACAACTATTTAAAAATACAGAATAAATTTTAATTTTCAGGCTGTTTTCGGGCCTTAGAACGCTGTTTTTACCCCTGAAAACGATGTTCTAAGGTATTTTTAGCCGCAGATTTACCTGGTCAAATCCTCCGAAGGAGGGCTGTCGGAGGAAGCATTCCACTGTGCGGACGCAGACACCAGCGTAAAAACCAATTCACCACAAAGACACAGAGAACACAAAGGGTTTTATGTTAATCTCTCCGGGTTTAATTCCCCGCAGCTTGCTGCGATTATTCTGGGTCGGACCAAAGTAACTTATTGGATCCTAAATAAAAATAATGAATTTTATAGCTGTTTTCAGCGTTAAAAAGATGTTTTTAGGCTTAAAAAAGGTTCTTCTAAAGCACCCAGGAATACGAAAAAATATAGATTATGGTTTAAGCTGTCCTGAGAGTGCACATTAGAGATTGAAAAACGTAATAACAAATGTTATAATATTTTCAATTCCATCATGAGGAGAATCATTATGTTTGCTTTGAAATTACGTAAAATCGGAAATTCCTTAGGGGTTGTGCTCCCAAAAGAAGCCATCGCAAGTCTGAAAGCCTATGAGGGTGACATGATTTACTTGACAGACTCTCCTGACGGCGGTTTCAGGATAACGCCATTGAATGAAGAGTTTGCCGATCAGTTTAAAAAAGCTGAACAGATTATGCGGGAGGACCGTGACGTTTTAAGGGAATTGAGTAAGCGATGACCCCCCAATGGATTGATTTGAATGTGGTTCTGGCTGTGCATGAACAACAGATCTCCGAGCATGGCGGCCTGATGGGAATTCGTGACCTGGGGTCGATCGATAGCGCATTGAGGCGCCCCCAAAACCTGATTTTATACAGTGATCCGGACTTGTTCGACCTGGCGGCAGCCTATGGTTTCGGTTTGGCTAGAAGTCATGGTTTTATGGATGGCAACAAGCGGACCGCCTATGTCGTCACCAGACTTTTTCTCGTGTTGAACGGCCTGGACGTGAACGCCCCTGCTATAGAGAAGGTAGTCACCTTTGAAAAGGTCGGGAAAGGTGAAATCGATCAGAAGGAGCTGGCGTCATGGTTGCGATCCTGTTCTGTTTAAACGGGATTAGTAGGGCGAGCCAGAGGCCGGAGGACCGGTAGGGAGTAAGTAAGCAGTAGGCAGTAGGGAGATTTACCCCAGCGTTGCAACTGCGGGGTTTAGTGTGACGGAACCAATATAATTCGACCTATGGCATCTTCTTTAATAACGTCTTTATTCACTGGCACTTTCAGATA
>JBDLJD010000170.1:0-8301 GCA_039714495.1 Thermodesulfobacteriota bacterium | reverse complement strand
ACAATATCGATGGCTTCGGCGCCGCATTCTGCCACGGCCTGCTTAACGACGGCTTCCAGGTGTTCCGGTATAGGGTCCAATTTAACGATGGACATGAGCTCATCCTCATCATATTCGAATACTTCCGCACACAGATCGTTGCAGTTCCGATCTCCCATACATTGTTTGTTAACACGAACTTTCATTGCAACCTCCTTTTTATTATTTTTACTTCAATGATTCCTTTTGAAACGTCGGGAATATATTGCATGATTATTGTTCGGGGTCAATATCTGCTTTCACCTATAGCGTTTGGCTGAATACCGTTCCGAAATTAAATTTGCCATAGATCATCTTTTAGACTTCAGCACCTTGGCGAGAGCCGGCAGGAATTTGTGAACGGCTTTTGGAAGAGGATAGGCGCTGATTTCATCCAAATTTATCCAGCGAAACGCTGTCGGGCCGTTCAAGTGTACTCTGCCGGCAACAAAACGGCAGACATACACATCCATGGTAATTTTGAAGTGTGTGTAGGCGTGCTTTATCCTGGTGACAAATACATCGATATCGGCGGTTATATTGACCTCGGTTTTCAGGAGCCTGAGACAAGCTGCGTCCGGGTCTTCAGATGATTCGATTCTGCCGTTCGGAAATTCCCACAGACAGCCCAACAGGCCTTTCTCCTGGCGGCGGGTGATCAATATTTTACCTTTTTTCTTCACGACACCCACGGTCAGGGCATATTCAGGCAAGGGTTTTGTCTTTTTTCGGTGGGGAAATTCGCCCATTTTATTGACCGTGAAGGCCAGGCAATGCGATTGCAGCGGGCACGTCGGACATCCCGGTTGTTTGGGTTTGCACACCATCGCTCCCAGTTCCATGAGGGCCTGGTTGTAAACCGCCGGCATGGTCGCGTCCATCAGCTCTTCGGCTTTTTTCAGGAAGACAGTGTGGGACCCGGCATGGTTGACCGGGGCATCCATGAGGAAAAGCCTGGCAAAAACACGTTTTACATTTCCATCCACCACAGGCTGCGGAAGGTTATAGGCAATGCTCAACACCGCCGCGGCAATATAATCGCCCACACCGGGCAACTGCTTGATTTCTTTTAATGAGCCCGGGACGATGCCGCCGTGTTCCTTGACGATTATATTGGCGGCCTGGTGAAGGTTGCGGGCGCGGCTGTAATATCCCAGCCCTTCCCACAACTTGAGGACGCTTTGCAGGTTGGCGGCTGCCAGAGCATGTACAATTGGAAAGCGTGCGATAAATTTCTGATAATAAGGGATGACCGTATTGACCTGGGTTTGCTGGAGCATGACTTCGGACACCCATATCCTGTATGGGTCACGGGTGCTGCGCCAGGGCAGGTCGCGTTGATGGGTGCGATACCAGTCGGTCAGTGCTGCTTGCATGCGTCGGTAAGGGTGAGGAGCCATTTGCGAGATCTATCACGATGGCTATACCGTTTTCAAGCGGCCTGTGCTATGTGTTGGGAAATGATATATCTGTTGCGACATGGCGAGATAGAGGATGCGACAAACCGACGTTATATCGGGCAGACGGACTGTGCCCTGAGCAAAAGGGGCCGGACCCAGGGTGATCTCTGGAAAAAGTGGTTTACAGGAAAAAGGATCGCATCTATTTTTTGCAGCGATCAGGTACGATCATCCGAGACAGCAAAGATCATTTCAGAAGGCCGGCAAATGGAGATACGGGTCGATACAAATCTCCGCGAAATCAACCTCGGCGACTGGGATGGTCGGCCCATGCAGGACATCGAGGCAGAATTCCCGGCTGAATGGAAAAAGAGGGGTGAGTCTATCGACACGTTCCGGCCCCCCAAAGGGGAGAGCTTTTCAGATTTGTATCAACGGGTGGTCCCTGTTTTCGAGCACATTGCCGAAACCGCTTCCGGACCAGTACTCATCGTCGGGCATGCCGGGGTGAACCGTGTTATTCTGTGCCGGGTGCTCAATATGCCCATCCGCAATCTTTTTTCCATTGGACAGAATTACGGGGCCTTGAATATCATCGAGAAAGGAAAAGCAGGCCTTAAGGTGGCGGCCATGAATGTCGGAACCACCTTTTTAAAATTTCACCACAAAGACACCCCGGTGAAACAGGAACAAGAATAGGTTTCACTGGGTAAACAAAGGACACAAAGTTGTTTCCTTCGGAATAAATAGCATCATATATAGGAAAAAAATACATGGATTTTAAAAACCACGTGCGCAACGAATTCGGTAAAACCGACATACCGGGAAACACCATAGACCGGATTACCACCGGTTTCAACCGGTTAGGTTACGATATCCGGTATATGCCTTTTCAGGTTGCAGACCAGATCCACTGGTCTCAAATCAATATCGATGCCATCAAATTGGCGTGCCAGGGAAAGGGCCTGACACCGGAACTTGCCAAGGCCAGTGCGCATGCGGAACTGGTTGAACGCTTCAGCGGCGGACTGTTCTTCCAGGCCTTTGAAGAACAGGTACGCTTCAACATGCCCGCCCTTTACAGCCGTAATGTTCATCGCTTTTTAAATTATGAATGGCTGAACGGGTATGTTAACAGTCACCAGGATAAGTTGAAGGACGACCACCTGCCCATCGAAACGCTGCTGCGCAATCAATCCCATTTATTCCCGGAGTATATCGAGAAAATTAAAAACAGCCGCATGGCCAGGCACTGGGTGGATGGCTATTCAGTGATACAGGACAAAACCATTAAAGTCCCCATCAATTTTATTGCCTACATCAATGCGTCCAACGGCATGGCGGCCGGGAATACACTGGAGGAAGCGCTTATTCAGGCCTCATGTGAAGTGTTTGAGCGGCATACCCAGATTCAAATCATCAAACCCGAGAAGCGTGTTCCCAGCATCGATAAAAGCACACTGAAAAGCAGTCGTCTGAATGCCATGATAGACTTTTATGAAAAGGAAAATGTTGAGATTATTTTAAAGGACTTTTCCATGGGAGGGTGCTTTCCGAGTATCGGCGTGCTTTTCATCAACCATAATTTGCGGCCTGGAAGGCTGGAGCACAAAATTCTGGTGCCCGGTGTTTCCTTTAATATGGATGAAGCGCTTAGCCGGTGCTTGACCGAGGTCATGCAGGGTCGCGACACACTGACGAGGCCCGTCCCCAATCTGGACAAACCGGTTATGCACAGCTCCCGCATTGAAAACCTCTACCTGCTTTTCAAATGCTGTATTTCTCAAAAAGATATTTCCTTTCTGGAAAAAGGCGACACCATCGCCTACAGGGATAGCAAGGGGGAGAACATCTTTTGGGAAATCGAAGAGATAAAAAAAATCTGCCAGGCCCTTGAAACCGATTTTATCGTGTTGGACCTCACGCATCCGGTGCTGGAATTCCCGGTGGCGCGGGTAGTCATGCCGGGCATTTCCGACTTCCTACCCTTTGTATCCAACGATATTTTAACGGGCGTCGACACCAATCCGGATTCAGCCTGGCACGGGGAGCGCTTTAAAAGTGTAATGGATTCTTTTTTTTAGTATGATTTTTTGGGACTGCGGTTTTGCCGCCTGGGGCTTGAGCGCCTATTCCTGCTTCGCGGAGGTTTGCGGTTCGTTTTTTTTGTTTTGACGGGCGTGGGCCTGGTCAGCCAGCTTTCATCCGGTCGGATGCAGCCCAGTTCCTGATCGATGAATTCCTCGATGGGAGGGAGGTAGAAAGCATCTTCCTCATCGGCAAAACTGATGGAAGTCCCTGTTTCACCGGCCCGCCCGGTGCGCCCGATGCGGTGGACATAATCTTCCGGGTCCCTTGGCAAGGTATAGTTGATGACGTGGTCCATGCCTTCGATGTGGATGCCGCGCCCGGCCACATCCGTGGCCACCAGCACGCGAATTTTTCTTCCTTTGAACTGTTCGAGACGCTGAACTCTTTTTTTCTGGGGCACATCCCCGGATAGAGTGGAACACCGGATGCCATAGCGGGTCAGTTTTTCCGACAGGCGCCGCACCTCATCCCGCCGGTTGCAGAATACCAGGACACGTTCGAGATTCTGTTTGTCGATGATATTGAACAGCAGAGAAAATTTTTCTTCGGTGGTAACGATGTAAACAATCTGTTCCACTGAATCCACGGCAACCTGATTCGGCTCTATTTCTACGGTAACCGGCCTGCGGGTCCACTGGGTTGCGAGTCTGATGATATCATCCGTCAGGGTGGCACTGAAAAGCATGGTCTGGCGCTTGTCCTTGTGAGGCGTGCTGTAGATGATGTTGCGTACGTCCGGAATGAATCCCATGTCCAGCATGCGGTCCGCTTCATCGATGATCAGTATCTCAACCTCTTTCAGGGTCAAGTCGCCCCGGCGCTTGAAATCGAGCAGGCGTCCGGGGGTGGCGACAATCATGTCAACAGCTCCCCGGGCAAGCTGCGTGCGCTGTTTGACGTAATCCATGCCTCCAAAAACGGAAACGATGTTGAGAGAGGTGTACTTGGACAATTCCTTAGCTTCTTCGGAAATCTGCATGACCAGCTCGCGGGTGGGCGCCAGTATCAGCACCCGCGGTGAGGCCTGCTTTCTTTTCTTCTGCAATGGATTGGCCAGGAGCCGGGTGATGATGGTGATCAAAAAGGCGGCGGTTTTTCCTGTTCCGGTTTGCGCACGGCCCGTGGCATCCCGGCCGGTGAGGGTGCTGGGAAGGATCTCGGCCTGAATGGGCGTACAGTACTGGAAACCCAGGTCAGCGATGGCATGCATCAGGGGGGAAGGCAATTCAAAATCATGGAAGCGTATTTGGCCCTCTGCAGGAGGGACCTCAAACAGCGTTTCGTCCCAGCCCTCGTGCAATTTTATCATTTTGTCCGCAAGCCGCATCTGGTCTGTCTTGACGCGCTTTCCAGGTTTTCTGCGGCGCCTCCGTTTGCGGGGAGACTTTTTAGCCTGGGCGGATTTTGATGTGTCGCCCAAGGATTCGCTTTTCGAGTTTGTTTTATCGGATTGTTTTTCCAGAACAGGTTTCCTTTCATTAGAAACAGTCCGTCATGTTTGGTGTAGCTTTTCCTTACCTTGAGCCTGGGCTATTAAGCCATCATTGCTGACACATGTTTCTAATGTATATTATTAATATCGATAGTACAGTTTTTACGAGCCTTTTTAAAGCTCTTTTTATCTTAATAAATTTTCATTGGTTTTCGTAAGGTTATTATATTCATTAAAGCTAATATATGGGCGATTTTTCTTTGAGTTAGTAAAAAGGTTAAAAATTTATTAAGGTTGACTTCATATACGCACCGGATTTATAGCAGGGCGCATGCAAACAGTGCAACAATCATTAAAATCACCGGAAAAGGAAAAGATCAGGGTCATCATCGCCTGTCAGGTGATGAAACCGGAATTGGACGCCCTGATCGCGGACAACCCGGGCATAGAGATCCGTTATCTGGATCAGAACATGCACGAGCGACCATCCCAGATGCCGGCCGTGGTACAGGCCGAAATCGATGCAGTGGAAGCGTATGCCGGCCAGGTTATTCTGGGATACGGGCTTTGCTCCAACGGCATAGTGGGGGTCAAAGCACCCAGGCAGGGGCTGATCATCCCCCGGGTGCACGACTGCATTACCCTATTTCTGGGTTCGCGCGCTGCCTATGAAAAAGTTTTTTATGACCACCCCGGCACCTATTACCTGACGCCCGGATGGGTCGCGGAACGAAAGGATCCCCTGGGGTATATGGAGTCGGCGTATGTGCCTAAAATGGGGCGGGAAAAGGCGGAATGGGGCATCAAGGAAGAGTTGAAAAACTACACCCGCATTCTCATGATAGACACCCAGTCTACGGATATGGAGCCCCTCAGAAAAATAGCCCGAGAAAACGCCAGATTTCTTGAAAAAAGCTACGAAGAAATTTCCGGCAGGCAGGATTATTTCCAGAAGATTCTTTTCGGGCCCTACCCGGAAGCGGATTTCATTCATCTGCAGCCCGGCGAACCCATGCAACAGGAGATGATCATTGACCCATGAGCTGTTCATAGAGAGTCTCAGGCGCGCGGTGCGGGAAAAAGTGGCGCCAATTGCCGTCGAGGTCGATCGTTCCGCTATGATCGATCCCAATACAATATCATTGTTTTGGGATCTGGGACTTATGCAAATTCTCTTACCCGAGGGATATGGCGGGTTTCCCGATAATCCCGTGCGCACCTTGTGCGCAGCCATCGAAGAGATTGCGAGCTGCTGTGCCTCCTCGGCTCTGCTCCTGGTCATCCAGGCCGTGGGCAGCTTTCCCCTTGTTAATGCCGGAAGCGATGCGCAAAAGGAAAGGTATTTCCCCATGTTGTCCGATGGGCGCTCTCTTGTGGGATACCTGGTTACCGAACCCGATACCGGTTCGGATGTAAAAGCCATCCGGACGACGGCCGTGCGTAAGGATGAGGGGTATGTTCTGAATGGCAGAAAGACCTTTGCCACCAACGGGGCCGTGGCTGATCTTTACACCGTATTGGCACGCACCGGTGAGAACGAGCTATCCTTTTTTATCGTTGAACGCGATATTGAGGGTGTTTCTGTGGGCAAACCCGAAGACAAATGCGGGTTCAGGGGCAGCAACACGGCTGATGTGGTTCTGGAGGATGTTGTGGTTCCTCATGAGAGCCTTATCGGATCCGAGGGTGACGGATTTAGCATAGCCATGCAGGATTTTGACATGTCCCGGCCTGCCGTAGGAGCGCTTGCCATGGGAATAGCCCGTGGCGCCCTGGATATTGCCGTAAAATACGCGCAGCAGCGCATTACTTTTGGTAAACGATTGATGGATCACCAGGCCATTCAATTCATGCTGGCGGATGCCGCCACAAGTATCGAGGCGGGCAGGGGGCTGGTGGAGAAGTCGTCCCTGGCTTTTGACAATGGTGAGCGCAACACCATGCTGGCCGCCATGGCCAAGTGTTTCTGCAGCGACGCCGCCATGAAGATAACGACCGATATGGTACAGATCCTTGGCGGTTACGGCTACACCCGTCCTTATGAAGTGGAACGGATGTTCCGCGATGCCAAACTGACCCAGATTTTTGAAGGTGCCAACCAGATTCAACGCATGATCATCGCCAGGGAAATGCGGTCAGCCTACAACGATACTTAATCGCGGCCAAAAAGAAATTATAGAACCCTGCCCCATAGGGCTGATGCTTGAGGTCCAGGCATTGATTTCTAGTGCAAATGGTTGTTGATTGAGTAGACAGCCCGACAATTGTGCCCTATAATAAGCCGATGAATGACACAAACCAAAAAATGAGCGGGTATGTTAAGAACCAAACTGCCGTAGTCTATGCATGCATTGCATTGGCCATCGGGTTTACCAGCGGCATCGCCCTGACGATTTACAAATTGGATTCAAAAACATCCTTCACCCATCAGCACGATCAACCGAATCAGCAGGCTGACCGGGATGGCATGCTGGAGGCACTGGAAGACGAGGTCGAGCGGAACCCTGACAATGCGGGCGCCTGGATTCAACTGGGCCACATGTATTTTGACAGGGATGAGCATAACAAAGCCATTAAGGCCTATGAAATGTCGCTGAAACTCTCACCGGGCGATACCAACGTGCTGACCGACCTGGGGATCATGTACCGCCGCAGCGGAAATCCGAAAAAGGCTGTGGAAATGTTCGACAGGGTCATCGAACTCGATCCAAAGCAGGAGAACGCGCGCTTCAACAAGGGTATTGTCCTGCTGCACGACCTGAAGAACCAAGAGGGCGCCGTTGCCGCATGGGAGGGGCTTCTGGAAATCAACCCCGTGGCCATAGCTCCCAACGGGCAATCTGTGGACGAACTTATTCAGCAATACAAGTAATAAAATGCCGTATTAGCGCCTTAGCGCTGATACGGCGTTTTATTACGTTACGCGGCTTCGCCGCTATAGAAAAAGATGCTTTGCATAATTTTCCTTGACGATAGTGTATAGCTGCTATACACTGAAGATATGCAAGATTCAAAAATCCATTTCATCCATGAAAAATTCATGAACCTTGTCGAATTGTCGGTAAAACTCGAGAAAATGCCGCGCAGGTTTGGTACCGAAGAGCCGCTCTCTAGCCGGGAGATTCACATCATCGAAGTGAGCGGGGACCATGGTGAGATTTTGAGTGTGACCGATCTGGCCGGGCTTTTGGGTATCACCAAGGGGGCCGTATCACAGAACCTTAAAAAGATGGAAAAAAAGGGACTTACAACTAAAATAGAAGACCCGCAAAACAGTTCCAGATCTATTGTCAAACTGACCTCCAAGGGTAAGACCGCTTATTATGCGCACAAGGATTGGCATGAAACCATGGATGGGGG
>JBDLJD010000169.1:0-8327 GCA_039714495.1 Thermodesulfobacteriota bacterium | reverse complement strand
TGCCCATTCTTCGAATTAACAATGTAGTGCAGGGATTTATCCCTGCCTGGACTGGATGCAATATACTAATAAAGATTCCAAAACAATGACCCAGACAGACGATATCGAGTTAAGAAAAATAGACGAATTCGTAAAACTTGAGGGCAAACAGATTCTGGAAGTTGGCTGTGGTGATGGTCGGCTGACAGCCTTTCTGGCCCAAAAAGCTGACAAAGTGACAGCAATTGACCCGGAGGAAAATCAGATCAAGGCAGCTAAAGCAGCTGTTCAAGGGGCTGATTTTCAAATCGGTTACGGTGAAGCCCTCGCCTTCCCGGAAGAATCGTTCGACCTTGTTTTTTTTAGTTATTCGCTCCATCATCAGAACTGCTCCACCGCGCTTTCAGAAGCGAGGCGTGTTCTCAATGCCAAAGGCGAAATCCTGATCATTGAACCCACCGTCAATAGCGAATATACAAAGCTGGTAACGATTTTTCAAAATGAAGAACCTGCCCTCCTTAAAAAGGCTCAAAAGGCCATCGAGCTTTTCAGCACGGGCCTATCCCGACAAGAAGTATTTGTCGACCACCACTTCTTCGACACAGAAGAAATGTTTTTAGATCACTACATCACATCTTATGGCAACGGGACTGCCAGCCAAGATGAACGTCAACGACTTTGCCACATTATCGGTCAAAAGCGCTTCAACACACCGATATGTGTTGAAGATGAATGCACCATCATCCTTATTTCGGGATAAATTTTCATGTTCTCCCGCGCAAAACGAAACATTATTTTTGGTATTAAGCGCATGGTTTGACAGGGATAAATCCCTGCGCTACAAAGCTGTCGGCCTTACGCCATGTAGTCCAGGGCTTCAGCCCTGTCGGAAGTTGATAATTGGGTGTTACGTTTGAACAATCTGTAGAGGAGATAGGATGACACCAGAAGCACCATCCGGGAATCGAGTAGTATTGATCACAGGCGCGTCGGCAGGATTCGGCAAGGCCTGTGCCGAACATTTAAGCGATCTTGGATACCAAGTCTACGGCACCAGCCGATCCGCTCGTTTCGATGCCGAAGCAGCGTCCGGAGTGCAGCAGCAACCCTTCACAACCATCCCCATGGACGTCTGCGATGCATCCTCGGTGGAAACAGGCATCACCTACCTTCTCGACAAAGAAGGAAGAATCGACATCGTGGTGAACAACGCCGGGTTCGGCCTGGCCGGGGCTTTTGAAGACTGCAGTGTGGAAGAAGTCAAAGGCCAGTTCGAAACCAACGTGTTTGGCGTGGTCAGGGTCTGCCGTGCGGTCCTCCCCCACATGCGCAGGCAGAAAAGCGGTGTCATTGTCATTGTGGGGTCCCTGGCGGGCCTGCTGGGCATCCCCTTTCAGAGCGCCTACAGCGCCTCGAAATTCGCCCTGGAAGGATTTGCCGAAGCCCTGCGCATGGAGGTCAAACCCTTTGGCATCCAGGTGGTGTTGCTCGAACCCGGCGACTTCAAAACAGATTTTACCCGCAACAGGGTCTTTGCCGAGCAGGCCGGAAAAAATTCCGTTTATCAGGATGCAGCCAAACGCGCCCTGGGAACCATGGAACATGCCGAAAGAAACGGCCCTCCCCCGGCTGAGCTAGCCCATCTACTGGAGAAAATCCTGCGGCATCCCTCTCCTAACCTGCGCTACCCGGTTGGCAAATTGTCCGACCGTTTCGCTGCAGCGGTAAAGGACTTTCTGCCGCAAAAGGTTTACGAATGGTTGGTGATGAAAGCCTACAAGCTTAATTGAAAGTAGTGTAACGAATGCGCAGAGCGGGCAGGCCTGAAAAAAATAATAACGAAGACACGAAAAATCAAAAGCACGAAAAAAGAATGATTTCGTGATTTCCTTCTTTCGTGATTTCGTGTTGAATGCCTCTATTATTTCAATTCGACGGGTCTACAGCTTCTGGAACCAGTGCATGAAGCGATCATCCTCGAAGGCCAGAATTTTCTGCATGGCTGCCATAAGTTTGGCGGTTATGGGGCCCGGCGCATCCAGGGTGCGGTCCTCGAAACGACCCACGGGAGACACCTTGATCCCTGTGTGAGCACTGAATATCTCATCTGCCTCCAGCAGTGCGCTGGGCAGTAATGCCTCCTCGGAAAATAGAATATCCAGCACAGGAGCCATCTCCAGGACGCATTTGCGGCTGATGCTGTTCAGCACCCTTCCCATGGGGGGGACCTTGAGAACGCCATCCTTGACCAAAAAGACCGAATCGGTAGACCCCTCAGCCAGAAAGCCGTCGGTGCCGGCCATTACAGCGGAGTCAAACCCGCGGTTGTTGGCATCCTTGCGCGCCAGGTAGCCGTTCAGGTAGTGGGAACAGGCCTTGGCTTCCACGGGAACGGTTTCCGGGTGAATCTTGCGCCATTTTGAGAGGCACATGGAAACGGGCTCGGGGCTGTCCAGATGCAGGTCCGGGGTTTCCGGCACCGGGAAAATAGCCACGTCCAGCTTGTCCTCCAGAACCAATTGGATCACGGTTTCCGCTCCCCAGAAAGCCATCAGCTTGATCAGCCCGCGACCCAGGTTGTTGACCTTGACGGTTTCGGCTACAGCCGCAGCCAATTCATCCGGGGTATAGGGTAATTCCATTTCAAGCAGCTCGACACTGCGCATCAACCGTTTGAAGTGCTGATCCATGCGAAAGGCTGCCGGGCCGTCCGGCCCCTCATGAATACCGAATATTTCGAACACGGCCGAAGCCCTTGAAAATCCATGTGACAGCACCGGGATCGTAACCGTTTTCCAGGGTACCATTTTCCCATTGAACCAGACTTGCAAATCTTCGTACATCGCTATCCCCTTTTTAAACGTTGAATCTTTATTTCGGATTTACGCTTAATAAAAAAATATCACGAAAATACGAAATTTAAAAAACACGAAAACAATTTATCGTGGTTTAAATATTTCGTATTTTCGTGATGAGATATCAGTCGTTTATTAGCTTGTCCGCAATTTTTTGTCAATAATGGTGTTGAACGCCCGGCCCCGATCGAACTCGTTGTCGAATTTCTCGAAACTCTTGGCGCCCGGCGAGAATACGATGGTACTTTTGGGAAGGTTTTCGGCTTTCGTCAAGGCGGCCTCAAAGCATTTCTCCAGGGATTTTTCTACAGCAGGCGTTTGCGCGTAATCCGCCAACGCATGCAGCATTTTGTCGGTTGCACTGCCTTCCAGAAAAACCATATGGTCGGCGCGGATCCGCTCCTTTACGGAAACAGCCCATGCTGCATAGTCCAATTCCCGATCGGTCCCGCCGGTTATCAGAATACAGTTCCTGCCGCCGAAGCGCTCTATGGCGGCCATGCATCCGTCCGGAGAGGTGGCAGCGTTGTCATTCACCACCTGTAAATACTGGTTCTGATAAATAACCTCCTGCCGAAAGGCTATTTCCGGAAGTGTTTCTATCCCGGTCTGGATTTCCGTCCAGGGAACACCAACCCGGCTGGCTGCCAGGGCGCCGGCCAGGAGATTCTCGAGATTGTGCCTGCCGCGCCGGCTTGTGAACCCCTGGATTTCCAGCACCCTCTCCCGGGTGGAAGAGCTATGACCCCGGTAAAAGAGACAATCACCTTCGTGAAAAAGCCCGGCAACACCTTTGGGAAGTTTTGACATCGAAAACTGTAGTTGATGCTGCCGGCCAGCTCTCTCCATTAAAAAGGGGGTCCACGAATTGCAGTGGTTTAAAATCAGGGACTTCTCCCCGGTCTGGTGCTTGAAAATATTGGCTTTGGTATCCACATATTCCTGCATGGACGTGTGGCGGTTCAAATGATCCTGGAAAATATTGGTGACCACGGCCACATCCGGGCTGCGATCCTTTTCATGAAAATACTCCAGGTGATAGGAAGGCAGTTCGTTCACAACGATGCAAGGTTTCGCTCTCTCGGGTGCATCTTTTTCCACGGAAGCATCTTCAAGGGCCTGCAGCGTGTGCATGAAAGGGTTGTCAGGTGAATTGCCGGCCGGGACAGCCGTGAACCGCTGCGCCAGAAAATGCTCTATCCAGGCGCAGGTAGTGGTCTTGCCCCGTGTGCCGGTGACAGCGATGATGGGTAGCCGGCACAGACGGTAGAACAGGGTGGCCTCATTCTCCACCCGTTTGTTCAGCTTTCCGGCAAGCGTAACATAGGGGCTGCGCACCGGGATGTCCGGGTTGAACAGAACCAGGTCGCAGTTGCGGATGTCCTCTTCATCGTGTCCCCCCAGTTTCAACGTCACGGTCCCCTCGAGCCTGGACAGGGATTCGGCCAGCTCGGCTTCTGTTTTCAGATCCGTCACCGTCACCCTGGCCTTGTGCCGGACCAGCCAGTTGGCCGTGGCCACTCCCCCGCCGAGGATACCCAGCCCGAAGACCAGTACCTTCATGCCGGTAAAAGACTTGATTGTCTCCGTATCGATTGCTTCTCTATTTGATACCATACGATAATACCTGGTTGAGGGTTGCACGATATGGGTTACTAGAAAACAGGAAATGAGGGGTCGGGGTGTTTTAATCGTCATCCCTGCGCAGGCAGGAATCCAGGGCATTCAGCTAATCGCTTTCTGGCAACGCTAAACACGTTCGTTTTTCCTACTTCCTATTGGCCCTCTCCGGGCGAACACACAGGGCCTGCCCCGGTATGGTGTTTGGCCGGGGCGCCCTTACTGATTGCTGGAATCCTGTCCCTCGTCTTCCGTTCTTGCTCCCTGCTGGCGCTCTGCATTCCGCATTCCGAATTCCGCAATCAACTATCTGTCATCTGGCCTCTGGGCCTCTGCCATCTGGTTTCAGTCCTCTGTCCTCCGGCCTCTTGATTTCTCCCTACTACCTACACCTTACTCCTTACTGGTCCTCCGTCCTCTGTCTTCCGGTCTTTATTCCGCATTCCGCACTCGCTATTCCGCATTCGGCTGTCCGTCTGTGCCTGTATGGCCGTAATGGCCACGGTGTTGACGATGTCCGGTATGGTGCAGCCGCGGCTGAGGTCGTTGACCGGTTTGTTCAGGCCCTGCAGCACCGGCCCGATGGCCACGGCATTGGCCGATCGCTGCACCGCTTTGTACAGGTTGTTACCGGTGTTCAAATCCGGAAAAATGAAGACCGTGGCCTTGCCGGCTACCTCGCTTTTGGGGAGTTTGGTACGGGCGACACCGGCGTCGACGGCAGCATCATATTGAATGGGCCCTTCTACCTTCAGTTCCGGGTGCCTGCTCCTCACGATGTTGGTCGCCTCCCGGACCTTGTCCACATCCTTGCCATAGCCTGACTCCGCAGTTGAGTAGGAGCACATGGCGATACGTGGCTCGATGCCGTAGGTGAGGGCTGTATTGGCCGAACTTATGGCAATGTCGGCCAGCTGCTCGGCATTGGGGTCGGGATTGACCGCACAATCACCATACACCAGCACACGGTCTGCCAGGCACATGAAAAAAACGCTCGAGACAACCGAAACACCGGGCTTTGTCTTTATGATTTGCAGGGCGGGCCGAATGGTTTCGCCGGTGGGGTGGACCGCGCCGGACACCATGCCGCAGGCATCACCCAGGGCGACCATCATGGTCCCGAAATAGCTCACATTTGTTACCGCATCCAGCGCCATGCCTTCTGTCAGGCCCTTGTGGCGGCGCATGCCGTACAGGGCGCGGGCGTAGTCGTCGAGGTGATCCGATTGAAGCGGGTCAATGATGCGCACGCCGGTAAGATCCAGGCCGAGCGCATTGATTTTATGCTTGATCTTTTCCGTTCGCCCCAGCAGCGTTAGGTCCACCACTTTGCGGCGTACCAGGATTTCGCTGGCCTTCAATATTCTTTCATCCTCTCCCTCGGGAAGCACAATGTGTCGGCGGTCGACTATAGCTCGTTCGATGAGATTATATTCGAACATCAGCGGCGTCACCCGTTTGGATTGGATGATCTCAATACGTTTTTCCAACTCGTCGATATCAACATGTGATTCGAACAGCCCTAAGGCCGCAGCTATTTTACGATGATTGTCAGCGTTGAGCACAGGCTGGACAGCCCCGGCTTGCATGGCGGTTGTAAACGTATCTGTTTGCGAATAGATCACCGGCAGGGAAACCTGCTTTTTAAACCCTTCCAGAAGATGCATGATCTTTTGATCCGGCTTTAGTCCCCCGGTGAGGAGCAAACCGGCCAAAGTGGGATAGGTACCCGACAAGGTTGCGGTCAGGCTGCCCAATATCATATCGGCCCGGTCACCCGGTGTGATTATCAGGTTTCCTTCTGCGATACGTTCCAAAAAATGGGGAAGGTTCATGGCCGCCACTTTAAATCCGGAGACCTCCCGGGTCAGGCTGTCTTCCCGTGCATGCAGAACCCGAGCCCCTAAGGCCTCGGTAATATCGCTTATCGTTGGTTTGCCGAGTATGGGTTCTTCCGGCAGTACCCACACGGGCTCACTATGCAACGAATTCTTTTTCAGGTAACGCTCCACCTTGTTATGGTTTTTTGCAGCCACACGGTTGACAACCATCGCCAGAAGCGTGCACCCCCGGCTGGTAAAAGATTTTCGGGCAACCAATACAGCCTTGTAGATGGCTTCCGGCGTTTTGGCGCGACCGCTCACGAGCACCAGTACGGGGGTCCCCAGATTGTTGGCCACATCTGCATTGAAGTCGAATTCAAAGGCCGATGAAGGACCCGTAAAATCAGTCCCCTCACACAGGATAAACGCACACTTGGATTCCAGGGATTTGTATTTTTTCAGGATTTTATTGAACAGGGGGCGGGCCTGGCCGTGGGTGAACATGTGTTGAGCAGTGTCGTTGGTACTGCCATACATTTCGTTGTAAGACAACCCTGTCTCGTAGCGGGTTTGAATGAGCTGGATATTGTTGTCCGCCGAGTTGCCCGATGGTATAATGGGCCGAAAATAGCCAGCCTTGCGGATCCTGCGGGACAGCATTTCCATAATACCCAGAGAAATGACGGATTTCCCGCTCCTGGGTTCGACACTCGCTATGTAAAGACTGTTGGCCAACTAAATTGCTCCTTTGCTTATACAACTGACAAGGGTATAAATTTGGACTTAATCCACCTTATCGAAAAATGGAGTACTGGAGTGTTGGAGTACTGGAAGAATGAGATCCTTTCATCCTGATCAACCTAAAAAATCCATATTCAGGCATATACTCGTTATCAAATACCTACATGGTCTTACCCAATGCGCCAGGTAACCTTAATATTTAAAATTCTTATCACGATATCATGAAAGGATGAAACCACGAAAAAAATAAAATTTCGTGCTTTTTGGTTTCCATGCAATCCGTGAAATCCGTGTCCAAATATTCCTGCGCGACCCAGCCTAGAAACTCCAGCGCAGCCGCCCGAAAATCATGTCAGCCGGATTTTCCCCGAACAGGCTGTCGCCGGGGCCGTCAAAGTGCTGCCACACCAGCATGAACTGCCAGTCATCGGCCAGGGAATAGGCATTGGTGGCCGTCAGAAACCAGGAACCGTCATCGTAGGCTGCGGCGCCCACCGTCTGACGGCTGAGGGCGGTTATGTCGAATGAGAGGTCGCCATATCCGGTCCACCGGGTAAAGCTGATGGTTTTAGCGGTCAAAGGCTTGTTCAGATAAATAAGGGTATTGCCGGGGTCCTCGGGATTGCTGATGTAGAGCACGCTGGCCTTCAGGGTCAGATTGCGGGGACCGGTCAGGCTGTAGTCGGTTTCCAGCGTGGCCACCGTGGTCTGTTCCTGTTCCACGCCTTCCCACTCATCCTCATAAGGGTGGAAATAGCTGACCTCTCCGTTCAGGCCGGCGCCCCCCACACTCCCGCTGAACCCCATGCCAATCACGAGATCCACCCATTGCTTGCCCCCCAGGACCTGGAGGTCGAATCCGGTGGTGTTGAAGCGGTATCTGCCGGCCAGGCTGGTTTCATCCCAGTCGTCGCCCAGCCCCCAGATGGCATCGGCCCTTGAAGCAAATCCCAGGCTGCGGGATACCATCACGGCATCGGTTCCCGGTCGTTCCTCATAGTCGAAGTCAAACATGGAATACGTGTTGAACAGGTCGTTGGGGTTCCAAAGCGTGGCCATCCCCCAGTTGATGCGCTGGCGTCCCGCCCTTACTTTCCAGGAGCGTGCCTGCCAGTCAAAGTACAGACGGTCAAAAGTGGTGTTGCCGATAACATTGTCCTCATTCAGCCAGTTCCAGGACATATCGAAGTACCCCGGATCCGTGCCCACGAAATCTTCAAAAGCGGGAATGTCCAGGCTGTCACCCCACATCACGCGGCTGCGCATGCCTGCATTGAACGAAAAGGCGTCCGTCCAGCGGTATTCGAAG
>JBDLJD010000168.1:0-8464 GCA_039714495.1 Thermodesulfobacteriota bacterium | reverse complement strand
AAAATCGGCATTGCTGCGCGAATATAACCTAAATTAAATTGCCCAAAGAGTACAATACAATATTCTAAAGTTCTCGCAAGTTCAGTCAAATCCCATTAGGTAGTAGGAAGCTATTAGTATAATAGACTTGTTGCTGAAAGCACTCTGTGTGCTCTGCGGGCTCGAGCGAAACGGGCGAGAGAGAAAAAACTTCCATCGGCGATTATCGAGTTTTTAATGCCTGGCCCGTCATGGGCACGAAGAGCACGCCGGTGATCTGCTCTACAAAGACATCATTCGTCTTTTTGTGGACCAAGACCAGGTTCTGATAGCTGAACGGGTTTCCGAGGGGGAGAATCAACCGGCCGCCGGGCTTGAGTTGCTGCACAAGCGGTGGGGGAATGTGATCGACTGCCGCGGTGATCATGATACAATCAAAGGGCGCGGCAGGCTCGTGCCCGAAATATCCGTCGCCTAAAAGCGTGGTCACAGTCGAGTAGCCCAGGCTTTTTAGCAGATGGGAGGCTTTTTGGTGCAGCAGCTTTTTTATTTCAATGGAGGTTACCTTTTTCACGATTTCCGCGAGTACGGCAGCCTGGTAGCCGGATCCGGTTCCCACTTCCAGTACATGCTCATGCCCGCTGAGATCCAGACTTTCGGTCATCAGGGCAACGATATAGGGTTGTGAAATGGTCTGGCCTTCACCAATGGGCAAGGGGTGGTCGCTGTAGGCCCGGGATTTGAGGTGGGAGGGTACAAAGGCATGCCTGGGAACCCTGGTCATTGCCGCAAGAACCGGGGCCGACGATATGCCTCTGGCACGCAGCTGATGGGAAACCATTTTCTCCCGGGCTTCGCGAAAGGCAGGCGTATCCCGGATTTCTTCTGCCCATGCTAATAGAGGGCAGGCGATTAGAAGCACGAGGAAGAAGCAATGGAATGGCTTCATGGCTTTTCCTTTATCTCTCACAGAGGCGCCGAGGGCGCAGAGAGTAAAACAATGAGACAGGATTTACAGGATTAACATGATTTAATTAGCCGCAGACACACACAGACTGACACAGACACTTTTAACTTTTCTTCGATCAACCAATAATCTAATCAAATCTTATTTAACAGGGCAAATCTGCGGCAAATACCAGAGGCCAGAGCCACAGAAGACGGAACCCCAAAAGCCTGTAGCCGTTCGCGAAGCGATATAATTGAATTAACTCTGTGATCCCTGTGGGCTCGAGCGGAGCGGCCGAGAGAGTACGGACAGAAGACAGAGCCACAGAAAACAGAATTTCAGAAGCCTATCTTATGGCAATTGTTAATTTTAAATGCTTAATTTTGAATGGTTTAGCTTTGAGCAATTAGCTGTTCAGCATCATTCAAAATTGAAAATTCAACATTCAACATTACACCATGCACCTTACACCGTGCACCTTAAACCTTTCTATATGAATCCCCACTTCTTCTTGACATTCAGGTGATACATCCTGATCACCACGGGAAATGTCGGGGTTTCACCAGGTGCATCGATGGGGACCCCCTCCACCCCCTCCACAATGGATACGATATAGTTGTAGGGGTAGGAGTGCACCAGTTCGTTCTCCGGGACCATGATGCTGAAGTGGTCCTCGTTGACCTTGGCAAGTCTGGCACTTTTAATTTCTGCGGGGTCGTCAAAATTGATGCCGACGGCTTCACCTTCGTATTTTTTCAGGAGTTCTTTCATGGTCGGTTTGGGCTGCACTGTTTTTAAAATGGTTTCAGTTCTTTTTTTGGCGTCCTGGCGCTCTTTTTCCAGGGCATCCGCTTGGGCCTGTTCTTCCGCTTCCGTCTGCCGGTGAAATTCAGCCTCTTTTTCGTCCTGTTCCTTTCTTCGGGCGGCTTCCGCTTCCAGGTCCTCTTTTTCTTTTTTTAGTGCTTCTGTTTCTTTTTTGAGGGCCTGGGTCTCCCCTTCGAGGGCAGCTAATTTTGTCTGTGCCTCCTGTGCCTTCTGAAGAACATCCTGCCTTTCCAGTTCCAGTTCTCCCTTTTTAATTATTTCTGTTTTCTCATATTCCTGCTTCTCTTTTTTCAACGCTGCCGTCTGCAGCCGGAGGGTTTCAGCTTTTTTTTCCAGTTGGGCAATACGTTGCAGATCCGCCTTGTCCGCAGCTTCCTCAGGTTTTGTCTCAGCAGGTTTTTCTGCCGGGGGCGGGGGCTCTTTTTCTTCGGGTTTTTCTTTTTCGGCTTCTGCCTTCTCCAGTTCGGCCTGCACCTTTTCTTTTTCAGATGCTACCTCTTGATTCACTTCGCCGTCAGATGTTTCCTCAATCACGGATCTGTCAAGGTCGGTGAGCGTTTCTCTCAAAACCCTTTCCTTGACTTCAAAGTATTTGGCGAAAATGATGCCGCATTTGATGCATTCCGTGGATGATTCGACCACGTCGGTGCCACACTTGGGACATTTTTTCATATTTTGCGGGTCCGGATCGGGCGGCGGGGGGGGTGGTTTGGGTCGCGGCTTGGCCTTCTTGGTGTCACCCAATACCAACGATAAGGTCACCCCACAATTATCACATTCTTCGGACGATGAATCATTGTCATGCCCGCACTTTGGGCATTTGATCATGTTATCATCCATTCGACATCCTCCTTTGAACCATCCTCGCGATTTGATGTCCGATGCAACTTTACGGCTTTTATACTGGGAGCGTTCAATTCAGTTTTGCACTTTTCTATTATCACTAAACGCCCTTAAGGTCAAGATGCGGGCCGACCCGGGGGGGCGCAAGCGGATTTCACAGGCAGCCTTTTGTTGACACAAAATACCGGCTCTGATAGTTTTCAGCGAGCAAATGCAGGCAAGATCAAACAATTCTTGACAGGATTAACAGGATTTACAAGATTATTAAATTGAATGCTGTCAGCTATTAGCGTTTTGCCACCTTGTACCTTATACCGTTTACCTTAATACCTGTTTATATCATGTAGATCCTGTTAATCTTGTCTAATAAATAGCCTCTGCGTCCTCTGCGTCTCGAACGAAGTGGGCGGTAAGATAAACCGGAGAAATGAATGGACCGCGAAAACTTTATCAGCTCGCTTAGAACCAACCTGCTGGCCATGGTAGAAGACTACCTTACGCCGCCGGCGATCAAGTATGGATACAGCGAGGCACCACTTGAAACTAACATCAAGTGGAGGCCCCAAGTGCTGGTTTTGGGAAATTATTCTTCAGGAAAGTCTACCCTGATAAACGATTTTTTGGGTGCGGAAATTCAGGACACCGGCCAGGCGCCCACCGACGATTCGTTTACCGTGATAACCTATGACGGCACTGCATCGTCAGAAGGCACGGTGCGGGTGACCGAGGAGAGGGATGGCAAGTTTTTGCTTAACGACCCGGAATACCCTTTCGAATCCCTGAAAAAACACGGCCAGCGTTTTTCATCCCATTTTCGTCTCAAGAAAGTGAATTCATCTTTCTTGAAGAATCTGGCCATCATCGACACACCAGGCATGCTGGACAGTATTACCGAACGCGACCGGGGATACAATTATCAGGAGGTTATCGGGGACTTTGCCCAGATAGCGGACCTGGTCCTGGTCCTGTTCGACCCTCACAAAGCCGGAACCGTCAGAGAAGCCCACACAAGCCTGAGGGATACGCTGCCGGCCAGAACATTCGAAGACCGGGTTCTGTTTGTCCTGAACCGCATTGACGAATGCGTTTCCCTGACAGACCTTTTGCAAGTCTATGGAACCCTGTGCTGGAACCTCAGCCAGATGACCGGGCGCAAAGACATTCCCACGATCCACTTGACCTATTCTGCAGGTGCGGTGGATGCCATGGCCAACGGACTGGATGAAAGAGATACCAGCTTTTTGAAATTACTTGAAAACCAGCGGGAATCCCTGAAACAGGCTATCCTCCAGGCCCCCCGGCACCGACTGGATCACCTGGCCACCTTTGTGGAGACCCATGGAGAGCGCTTGGCCCATCTGCTGGAAGCGCTGATCAATTACAGAACCCTGTTCAGGCGGTTCAAGGTGCGCTTTACCCTTTCCGGCATCGTTTTGAGTTTCCTGGGCAGTGCTCTTGGGCTTCTCATCCTCGGGTCTGCGGCTGTTTTGCCGCTATCCGACCCCATCATACTATATTCTGTCGGCGGCGGCGCAAGCCTCGGCCTTTTTGCCGTATGGATGACGGTTCTGAAAAAAATCGCCTATCGCAGGTTTAAAAAACGCCGCATGAAAAACCTGGATTCCCTGACGCCCCTGGAGAGCCAGACCCGTAGGGATTCATGGGCATCGATCCGGGCGGTAGTTGTCGCATATCTGGACAAAACATCCGGTTTTTACCCACTCCGCGAGCTTCGGAGAGAATATGAATCTGTGTTCAGGGCATTTGAAAGCGGCGCCAGAGAGATAAGGGAAGCGCTGAACGAGCTGGCCTCCCTGGACCAGGACGATACTGTCGAACTGGACAAGTGGGTGGCCAGCCAGTCGAACCTGATCAGAAAAGCTGCTGAGAAGTTGTAGTCTGCAATATGGACTTAGGAGGCGAGACCTTTCTTGACAGGATTAACAGGATAGACAGGATATGAATCGGGTATAAGGTAAACGGTGTAAGGTGTACGGATAATGTTGAATTATTAATGTTTAATTCTTAATTCGGGTCGTATGTTGATTCGACTTTAAGTACAATAATTCAAAATTAAGCATTCAAAATTCATAATTATATTAACTCGCCTCTACGAGAGATATCTACCCACCGCCAGGACCATCTGATGACCCTCCGTTCCGCGAAAAACCAAAATAACAGCCAATCCCGCATCATGGGGAGCCTCGTCACGGCCGTGGCGTGCAGGATCCTTCTGAATACGGCCCGGCGCTTTATCTATCCCTTTGCCCCGACATTCGCTAGGGGGTTGGGCGTGCCGTTGACGGCCGTAACATCACTCATCGCGGTCAATCAGGCCACTTCCATCATCGGCCTCTTCTTCGGCCCTGTGTCGGACCGCATCGGCTACAGGGTGATGATGCTCTGCAGCCTGGGGATGCTGGCCCTGGGGATGTTGGCGGCAGGCCTTATCCCGGTGTACGGCATTGTATTGATCGCCCTTTTTCTGGCCGGTCTGGGCAAAAGCATATTTGACCCGGCTATCCAGGCATTTGTGGGGGAACGCGTGTCTTACCACCGAAGAGGGCAGGCGGTTGGTTTTCTGGAGGTCAGCTGGGCCGGCAGCTCTCTGATCGGCATCCCCCTGATGGCCTTTCTCATCTCCTCCCATGGGTGGCGGTCGCCATTTTTTGTTTTAGGGTTGCTGGCCCTGGTCGGTGGCATCGTGCTCGGGTTTCTGCTGCCCAAGGATCGTTCACAGGCTGCCGGCCGCATGAAGCCGGGCGAACTGCTGGCTGCTTATAAACTCCTTTCTAAAAACCGGGCTGCAATGGGCGCTTTGGTGTTTGCCTTTTTCTTCAACGGTGCCAATGACATTTTCTTTGTGGTATACGGCGCCTGGCTGGAAAACGCCTTTGACATCAGCGTAATGGCCCTGGGGGCTGGAACCGCCGTCATCGGGGTGGCGGAATTGTGCGGCGAAGGGCTCACGGCCTTTCTTTCCGACCGGCTGGGGTTGAAGAAAGCAGTGGTTATCGGGGCCGGCATTACGGTTATTAATTACGCTTTGCTGCCCTTTTACAGCCACAGCCTGGTTGTGGCATTTACCGGCATTTTCATCCTTTTCCTCTCGGTCGAATTCACCATAGTCACCAGCATTGCCCTTTATACGGAAATATTGCCCAATGCCCGGGCAACCATGATTGCGGCTGTCATGGCAGCAGCCGGTCTGGGACGGGTAGCAGGTGCCCTTGCCGGAGGGGTGATATGGCTCTCCGGCGGGATTGTGGCCACGGGAATTGCATCTGCTGCGGTCACCGGCCTTGCCTTGATGGCCGTGTTGATAGGTTTCAGCCAATGGCAGGACAGCTAATAGTTTGTACCAAACTATTAGTAGACGCGATTTCATCGCTAATATTTTTTACTGTGGTTAAATAAAAAAGCATGGGATAGAGGGCAGTGCCCCTGAAACTCAAAGTATTCCGTATACCTAGCACTGTTTACCGTAACTTCTCAATAAACCCGAGTAGTCAAGATTTAAACAAACATACTGGATAGCGCAAAAGCTTCACTGCGTGTCCCGCCCCCGTGCCAACACCATACCGGGGCAGGCACGCGGGAATGACAGGCATTCAGCTAATTGCGTCATTCCCGCGAAGGTGGGAATCCAGTATATTGCCCAGAGTTACTGAGTAGCTTCTGTTTGCCCTAAACCAAATATTATCCCGTTTGATTCTGTTAATCCTGTCTAAAAAAACTCTGTGTACTCTGCGCCCTCTGTGAGAGGCATTTAAAGAATTTTATCCTCCATAAGGGACGTCATGGCCGTCTGGCCGATGCTGGTGACCTGGCTCAGGGCCCGGGAGAGGTGAAAGGTGGCCTCCTGGGCAACGTTGGAGTGAATCATGACCAGGGCCTTGTTGAGATGCGTGATGGCCTCTTCCCACCGTTCATCCGGCGCCATTTTCATGGCAACCTGAACTTCATTGGCCACCATGCTGACCAGGGCGCCGATCACCTGCTGTGATCCTGTTTTATCGTGTTCCGCCAGCCCGTTGTTCATCTCGACGGTTTGTGTCGCCCAGATGAGGCCGGCTTTTATTTTTTCGCTCTGTGAAAATGCAATGACGGATTGTCTGGTTTCCATTGTAGCTCCTTATTTTTTCACCGCAGAGTTCGCAGAGGTTTTTATTATCGCTTCGCGAAAGGCTATAGGCTTCTGGGGTTCTGTCCTCTAGAGATTTTATTATTAACCGCAGACTCCCGCAGACAAAACCAAATATTTTTTTGTCGCTTCGCGACGGTATAATGCAAATAGCACTATAAAATAATTGGTCCAACACCGAAGTGCTTTGCATATAATAGCCGTCTGCAGTTGTCCGCGTGTGTCTGCGGTAAAATATCAAGGTTGTTATCTGTCTACGCTTAGCCCCTTGTACCGTTCACCCTGAACCTTATACCGCTAATAATTTATCTCAGTGACTCTGTGAACTCAGACTGCCCTGTGAAATCTATGTTGGTTTTTTATTTCACCGGGGCGAGAGATAAAATATCCTTCTTTGACACCATATCCTATGATACGGTATCGTAGAACATCGAAAATGAAAAGAGGTAAAAAATGATGCAAAGTAAAGCGGTCTTTTTATTGGTTTTTGTCATGACGTTGTTCGTGCTTAACGCGCCATGGGCGCAAGCGGCTGAACGGAGAGCGGTGCCGGTTCCCATGGCGGCCCTGCATGATATCGGCGACCTGGATTTCTGCGGTGAACCCGTTCCCTTGCATGAACCGGACATAAGAGAGCGGCTGGAAAAGGAACTGCTCCTTTCGGTCTGGGACCGTCCTCAGGTGATCCTCTGGCTCAAACGCTACCCCCGTTACATGCCGCATATCGAGGCCGTGCTCAAAAAGAACGGTTTGCCCGATGATTTCAAATATATGGCTGTCATCGAAAGTGCCCTGCGCCCTCACGCAGGCTCCAGAAAAGGGGCCATCGGATTCTGGCAGTTCATGTCGGATACTGCCCGGCGATATGGTCTGCGCGTGGACAGGCGCATGGATGAACGACGCAACCTGTTTGCATCGACACGGGCAGCTGCAGAATATATCAAAGACCTTTACGACCTTAACAATTCCTGGACCTTGTCCGCAGCAGCCTATAACATGGGGGAAGAGGGCATCGAGGCTGAAATGTTGGTGCAAGGGGTATCGGATTTTTATCACCTTTACCTTCCCCTGGAAACCCAGCGATTCGTGTTCCGGATCCTGTCGGCCAAGCTGATCCTGACCCAACCCGAACATTATGGATTCTTTCTCGAAGATGGGGATGCTTATCCCCCGCTGCGCTTTCACCGGGTAGACATAGAGTGCTTTGATGACGTGCCGGTCCGGATAATTGCCGATGCAGCCGGGACACGGTTCAAGGTTATCAAGGACATGAACCCGGAGATCCGGGGACATTTCCTGGTGTCGGGGAGCCATGCCATCCGTATTCCTCTGGATGCAAAGGAGGGGTTCGAGGCTCGCCTGGCACAAGGAATCGAAGCCTATGCAAAAAACCAAAATGAGCGCGTCTATGTTGTCAAGGAAGGCGACAATCTTTCCATCATCGCCCAGAAGTTTCAAGTGCCATTGCAGGCCTTGCTGATCTGGAACCGCATCGATCTCAAAGCGCCCATCCATCCCGGTGATCTGCTGATTATCCATCCACATTAGAAACACGGTTATACCGGATGGAGTTATAAAACCCAGGCTCCAGGGAAATGATCGCCGGTCTCAGATACGACAGATCGTTTCTAATGTAATTTGACTTATTACCCGCCGGAAGTGTACAATAAAACTTGGTAAATCATATCATGTCGACCGGAACCACGTGTGGCCAAACGGGGAAA
>JBDLJD010000167.1:0-8537 GCA_039714495.1 Thermodesulfobacteriota bacterium | reverse complement strand
TCTTGCCAAAATAAAAGGGAGCCCAAAATGGGTTCCCTAAGAAAAGCGAAACCGCTGATTTGCCAGGCGGGCTCAGCGGAAGCCTTTGCAGGTTCTCCTGCCACTGGCAGAGAACACATATATAATCGTCAGGAACAGTGAAAAAGTCAAGCTTTATTTTTTATTATATCGTAAACAGTTAATTTCACGATGCTTTTTATGTTGAACGGTGTGTTTCAATTTTACAATTTAAAATTGCAAAACTGATCGTATCAGATATATCCCCACATCCACAGGATATCCGCAAGCTGAAAAACCTTTGATAAGTCTGACATCGTTAAGGGAAATACCACAACTTGTTTTAAATAGTTTATGCTAACAATTGAGCGCGTTGCAGGCTACTAGAAACGAGGTTTCCTAAAAAAGCTGCAAATGGTTCAATCTCCTGTTTAACACTAGCGCTTTCCAGGGTATTCATATAGTCGGCTCGTTTATCAAATGGAACAACAGTCCAAGGGTATCCGCCAGCAGCTAGCATCACGTTCATAAGAAATCTTCCAATTCGGCCATTGCCATCCATATACGGATGAATATATACAAACATAAAGTGCCCTAAAACAACACGTACCGATGGTTCTAACTCTTCTGTCAGCAAATTAAATAATGCTGGCATGCAGTCCCGCACCGCTTCATAACGTGGTGGCACATGCATTGAACGGCGGATAAATACCTGGTCGTTGCGGTAGCCGGCGAGGTCCGTTGTCCGTAAAAGCCCAGCTGTTACGCTCGGCCCAAACATTTCACGGTACCAGTCGCCATGATCATTGTCGCTTGCTGCTCCCGGATCTTCGCCCTCCAGTACCTTTCGTATGCTTTCCCGAACCGCCTGATAGGCTTGCCAGTATCCTCTTGCAGCTAAGGCATTACGGTGTTCGCGGTCATTTTCGCTTTCATCTGGATCCCACTTGCCACTGCGGACCCTTTGGACTAGCTCAGGACTTACCCGGTAGCCTTCTATGGACAACGAGTGATAAGCGTCGGTAACGTAAATGTCATCAGCGATCTTGAGATAGGCAGCGATGTCAGGAGGCCTGCCAGGGCCAGCCGGAAATTGTTTGAGAATTGGCTCTCGCATCTGTTGCCACATCAGGCGAATTCGGTTCACGTATGGCGATTGCTCATGCGCCGGCAGTATCAAATTTATTGTGCTTTCAAATGGATCTTTTTCGCGAATATTGTAGCCTGCGGTTTGCATTGTTTTGATAATATCATCGGCAACACGGTCGCGTCCAATGCTTCGGAACGCACCTGCAAGACGTCCGGCAACAGTAGTGTGACCACCATCAAGGAGCAATGCAAGCACATCAGATGCATCGCTCACCATGGATAGCGCTGCACGAGCGTCCGTGGCGTTATGTAAAAAGAAACCAGATCTGCTGCTTACCAATCCCGCAGGTACGGAGAACATACGCAGGCCGTCTTTCTCTGCAACTTGTCCAGCCTTGGGAAGAGCTGCACGCGTATCGAATAACGACGTGTCATGCGGCAGTATTGTGATCTTGTTCCGGGCTTTGGGTGATCGGACAAGTAATTGGCGTGGAACCGTCATGTTCCCAACATGCAGCAATAGTGACTGTTCAGGAGAGAGGCTCCAATTCGTTCCCAAACGCTTCTTCAAATAGGCTGCACAGAAGCGCCAAAACGAAGCGTACCACGCAGAGTTCTCCCCGGCGCCCTCGTCTGGATGAACAGGAATATACCAGCCCTTTATGATCTCTTGAAGAAAGCCGTTTTTGACCAGTCGTTCACGATGTGTTCGGGTCAAATCAGCTGAACGCACTGCGATAACACCGCGCTCCTGTAATGCCCTCAGGACCTCAAGTGATTGGGCGAGTTTTTCATGTGGGATCGCCATAACCCTCGCTTTTTCATTAGCTTATTGTGTAGTATTGGTTTTAGCTTTTAGGGCTGTTCGAAAATTAGCTTATTTGGATGTACCACAATTAGCTTATTTTGTCGAGCGTTTTTTAGCTTATTGTGCCATAAAATCAAGAAAGGGGACAGGTACTTTATATACCCGGCAAATTTATTTGGCCATGAGATGGGAGATGGCCTTCTCCAGGCCGTCGATGGAAAGCTCGAACATGGGGAAAACATTGCTGATGGTATTGATGGTCTGGGTGTAGGCCCACATATTGGTCTGGATCGGGTTCAGCCAGACACTGTGGGTAAATGTGTCCGCCAGCATCTGCAGGCAGTCGATGCTTCTTTTGCCGCTGCGCTCTTCCAGGTGGATGGAGCCGTCTGCGGCCATCAATTCATAAGGCGCCATGCTGGCGTCTCCCACGACAATGAACCGCGTTTCGGGATCGTAGCGCAGGAATTCGTCCATCTTGACGGGTTGTTTGTAGCGGGCCGCGTCTTTCCAGAGCGTGCTGTAGATGGTGTTGTGGAAGAAAAATGTCTTTATCTCCTTGAACTGGGCCCGGGCATAGTCAAACAGGGTCTGCACCACCTGCACATAAGGGTCCATGGACCAGCCGCCGTTGTCGATGGCAATGACAACCTTGAGCCTGTCTTTCAGATCCCGATCGAAAATGATCTCGATTTCCCCGCCGTTGCGCATGGTCTGGTAAATGGTCTCATCCACATTGACCCGGTCCTTGGGGCCCGAAGGAATCATATTACGCAGCCGCTTCAGCGCTTCACCCATCATGGCCTGGGTCAAAGGCCCGCTCAATGAATAGTCCTTGTAGCGCCGGTCCATGGCAACCTTGACCGCAGACTTGTTGCGGGACACGCCGCCGACACGCATCCCACCGGGGTGAACGCCGGAATGGCCCACCGGGCTGGTGCCGCCCGTACCGATCCACTTGCTTCCCCCGTGGTGTTCCTCGGTCTGCTCCTTGAGCCGTTCCTTGAAATATTCGATCAACTCCTCGGGGGACAATTTCTTGAGTTGTTCCTCGTCCATGTCCAGGGCATCGGCCATGGTCTTGGGGTCTTTGAGCCACTCCTCGAGCATGGCCCTGGCCATTTCATCGAGCTCGTACCCTTCGTAATCCGGCATTTCCGCACCCTTGAAATGGTGGGCAAAAACCTGATCGAAAAGGTCAAAATAGCGCTCGCTCTTTACCAGGATGGAACGTGCGGACGTGTAAAAATCATCCAGGGAAGCGATGAGCCCCTTGTCCAGCGCCCGATGAAGAGTGAGAAAGGAGGTGGGGCTAACCGGTACGCCGGTTTCCTTCAATTTGTAGAAAAACTCGATAAACATATAATATCGCTTCGCGCTATTATTCTACGCGGCTTCGCCGCTATTAATTACCACCCATCAGTTTCAACCTGACAGAATTATTTCATTGCCAGCAGAATCCTCATGCCAATTTTTGCTTTTCTGATTAAAAAAGCCTTCTGCGTTCGGTGCGCTGCAATGCCCGGGCATAGTCCTGGCTCTTTTTGAAAAGCACACCCAGAAAGGGTATGTCGCCTTTGGCCGGCTTCTTGGGTTTGAAGTCCGGATCGGCATCAAGCGCCCTGATCCAGTTGATCAGCTCGCGCGTTGCCGGCCTTTTTTCAATGGCGTCTATCTCCCGAAGGCTGTAAAAGGTTTCAATGGCGTTTTCCATGAGGTCCGTATCCAGGTCCGGAAAATGGACCCTGATAATTTTACGCATCATCTTGGGGTCTGGAAAGGCGATGTGGTGAAAATTACAGCGCCCCAGGAACGGATCTGACAAATCTTTTTTGGCATTGGAGGTAATAATGATAACCGGCCGATTTTTAGCTGCCAAGGTCTTGTCTATCTCTATGATGTCAAACTCCATCTGGTCGAGCACATCCAGCATATCATCCTGAAAATCCGTATCTGCCTTGTCAATTTCATCGATAAGCAGCACGGTCCTTTTGTCCGAGGTAAATGCCTGGCCGATTTTGCCCATTTTGATGTACTCTTCTATATTGCTGACATCCCGTCCGGAATCACTGAAGCGGCTGTCGTTGAGCCTCGTCAGGGTATCGTATTGATAAAGGGCATCCACGAGCTTCATGCTCGACTTCACGTTCAGAACGATAAGCGGCATGTTGAGGCTCTCGGCAATGGCGTGGGCCAGCATGGTTTTCCCGGTGCCGGGCTCTCCTTTGAGAAGCAGGGGCATTTCGAGCGCTATCGAAATGTTGACGATGCCCGCCAACTCTTCATCCAGTACATATCGGGTCGCCCCGGTAAAAGAACTTCCATTTTCAATCGCTACCATAAATCAACCTCTTTTCTAATTAGTTCTGAAACAGCCTGGGTCATTGTAAGCACCTTTTCAGCAAAATCAAGCGTCAGCGACCCGGCGCCGCAGCTTGGCGTAATCAACGACTGGGACAGAACTGCGGCTGTTTCGATCCCCAGGGCCGCTACCCGGTCCACCTGGTCAAAAAAGCGCTTGGCCAGGGATTCGGCATTTTCCCGGACAATGTCTTCCGGATTCAGGGTAGGCACCAGCCCCCAGGCCAGCACCCTATCTGATCGGAAAAAATCGACAATGTGGCTTTCGTATAGGATAAACCGGTCAAAGTAGCCATAGGCATCGAAATTGACGATGTCTGCCTGTGATTCCAAGACCATGGACCAGTCCGTGTTGGCGCAGACGTGGATGCCGGCCACGCCCCCTTCGGAATGCACGGCCTCGAATACTTCATCCAGGCAGGCGCCGACAAATTCCTTTGACAGGCCGATAAGTTCGGAGGATCCGAATCCGGCCAGGGCGGGTTCGTCCAAAAATATCACCACCGGTACACCGAAAATCGCCATTTGTCGAACCTGCCATCTGGCTTTCATGGCAATGGTTTTGACGGCAGCGTCCCTCAGCTGTTCGTCAAATAAAATGGACCGACCGTTTTGGTCCTTCAGTCCTGTGCCGAACGTAATCGGACCGGTAATCTGCCCTTTCACCGCTATGGGCGCCTCCTCCATCTGTTCGATCCGGCCGAGAAAAGCAAAGAACCCCTCGGCATGCTCGGGCGTGAGGACAAACGGCGATTCCCCAAAATCAAGGCTGCCATCGGTTACCGCCAGATAAGCCTCATAAAAATCAACCATAGCCGCATCGAATTGAGATCCTTCGTTGTCCACAAAAAGGGTGCCGTCCTTTGCGGAAAGCCCCGGCAATCCCAATGCAAACTGTTGTATCATTCCCTCGCTTGCAGCTCCCGGCATCTGGACCCAGTGTGGAATGTGGGGGGTGTAGTTCATCACCAGGTCCAGCGCCTTGCCGCCATCCATGAAAGGAAGGCTCCCTATAAGGGTCGGCCGGCAAGCGGCATCAAAATAGGTCATGCTAATCTCCCTGCAGTTGTTACGCCGCTGAGCGGCACAACGGGATTAAAATTCGTTCATTGCAACGGTACATCTTGTGGATATCGCCATCAATTTAAAGGGCGTTGCCTATTTACCCTAATGTTGCATCGTTAGGGTGTATTCCTGGTATGTTTATCAGAAAGCGAACGTGAGGTAAACCTGGGTTTGATATTAAACTGGCAATTTAATACGTTAATGGAAAAGCTTTGAAATTCCCTTATTACTGTGTTTCATGGAATATTGTTAGCGTATTAATCCCAGTTTAATTTGACGCCATGAAAAAGTGGGTCGCGTCTGTTTTGCTAACACCTGCAACAAATGGGGTGCACAACCGAAACAATTTTGTTATTGTTCATGAAAATTATATTGGCTATAAATACAACTCATTATCTATTATTCACCATGTTGTTTATGCAACCATGGGGTATACTTGGTCTGAAAGTGATAGCGACCCCACTGAAAATAGCAGCTTGCTCAACAATGCTGACCCTGATGATAGCAGCATCCATTTGTCTGCTGTCACCCATCACAGGCAATGATGCGCTTGCCGATTCCCTGAAAACAACCAGCCTGGAATCTTTTTATGGAAATTCCTTTTTAATGGCATCCTCTGAAAAAGACGAAAAGGGGATAAGGGGGCCGGTCACGGGCTGGCGCCTATACTGGGAAGACGGCTATCTCACCATTGAAAATCGCAAAGCAAGCATTTATTTTCTGATCAACGGCCAGGTCATAGCCGATGCTGGGTACATAGATGCCGACGAGGCACTGGAAGACGCCTTTCCCGATCTTGCCGGCCGCAATGTGCTTTTTCGCAAACTGAATATCTCCACCTACGGCAATTTTTATGACACGGTTGACTTTAGAATCGGTGTTGACTTTGCCAATGTGAGAGACATACAGGACATCTGGATTCGCTATATTAAGCACCCCTATTTGAAAAACATAAAAATCGGAAACCTGAAAGAACCGTTTTCAATGGAGTACCTCACCAGCATCACGCGTCTCACCTTCATGGAGAGGTCTTTGCCTGACGTCGCGTTCGGCAGCGGCCGCAATATTGGCATCCGCTATGACAGTCAGGACAACAGTAAACCAGTGAATTTTGGCCTGGGATTATTCTTGAATACCGGTTCCTTTTCAGACTTCGGCGAGGCCCAAAACCAGATAAGCGAAGCCAACGGGTTTGACACGACGCTGCGGGTGTTCGGCCTTCCCCGGTATAAAGAAGGCGGGAAGAAACTGCTGCACCTTGGCCTGGGATACAGCCATGGGGTGCGCGATGAGAACCATACCAGTTCTGCCATGGAGTTCAGAACCCGACCGGAATCCCGGCTGACCGATGAAAGGCTGGTAGACACCGGGCCGATTCTAGGGGCAAGCCAGAACCTGGCCACAGCCGAACTGGCCCTGGTTTCAGGGCCCTGGTCCTTTCAGACACAAGGCTACTATCTGATTTTGGATGCAAACGAGGCCGATGACCCGCATTTCTGGGGGTACTACTCGTTTTTAAGTTACTTTCTTACTGGTGAAAGCCGAAGATACAACCAGGCCCTGGGAATTTTTACAGGCGTTGAACCCCAGCCCGTCTTCAAGCCCTTAGACGGCCACTGGGGTGCCTGGGAACTGGCCCTGCGGCACTCTTACGTGGACCTGAATGACGGCAATGTAAAAGGCGGCAGGGAAAGCAATATTACCACAGGTCTGAACTGGATTCATAACCGCAATGCCCGCTTTTTGTTCAATTACATCCATGCCCGTGTCCAAGATCGTGGTACGACGCCACCCATAGATGACGGAACTGCCCATATTTTCCAGATGCGATTTGAGTTTATCTGGTAAGCTTAAAATAAACTCTGGCAGACGTTCTATTTTGAACAATAATTCTTTAGATCCTTCTCTATGGAAGGCTCCAGATCGGGTTGGCGGTAGGCTTCAAACCGTTCCTCCAGTACTTTACCGACCCGGGTGTAAATGTCCGGGGCACCCTGAGTCTGCCAAGAATCGAAGGCCAGGCGGTTCATGACTCGCGTGGGCATGAAGGCGCTGCGACAAAGTTCCAGGGTACGCCGGTGGGTCAGATATTCACCACAAGGGCCTACCTCCCGGATCGTTTCCATATCGATGGTTTCATCATTGACGGCAATGGGCACAGTCATCTTCTGAATCCCCAGAATCAACTCCTCATCAACAATGAATTTTTCGTAACTCATGGACATGAAGGACGCCAAGATGCCACAGGCATGCAGGATAAAATCAATACCGGCCTGCAGGGTGCTCATGAGCGCCATGGCTGACTGGGCACCCGCCTGAAAGTCCAAGCCGTGAGCATCGTTCAACCCACCGCCGGAACGGCCGGGAAGGCTGTAAAATTTTGCCATGGCACTGGTGGAGTGGATGGCTGCCAGGGTTTCCGGAGAACCATTGTAGTAACTGCCACTCTGCATATCCAGCTGGGACCCACCGCCGCCGTAGACCACGGGCGTTCCGGATTGTACCAGCTGGGTCAGAACCAGCCCCGCCAGAAAGGAGGCCGTCTGAACAGCAATGTGGCCGGCCGGCACAAGGGGAGACGTGGCGCCCATGATGCCGGCGCCGGCAATGATAACCGCCTGATGATTGAGGGCGGAGACGATCATGGCATTGGACATCTCCTCTGAAAACTGAAGGGGGGCCAGGCCGTTGATATTGGAAATCATCACTGTTTGCATGGGACGGTCATCATCAGGCGCTTGTCCGAAGAGAATGCGGGCCATACAGATGGCATCCTGCATGGCAGACATTGAAAGAGGGCTTCCCATCAATGGCTGGTCACAGAGCGTCATGGTGCTGTAAAGCATATCCCTGTGGTAGGTGTCCCGGGGCCTTCCTTCAGGATCGACAATCAAAAAACCCGAAACATTGACCACTTCGGAGGTGTGGATCAGCCGGCAAAATTTTTGATAATCTTCCAGGGTAGCGTTTATTTTTTCCCCGGTCGGCGTCATGATATGGGGGGCGCCGTAGCCGGGTGCAAAGGCAACCTCTCCGGACCCCAGAGTGATGTTTTTATCCGGGTTGCGGGCATGCAAAACAAATTCCGATGGTGAACTGTCCAGGGCTTTTCGAAGCTCTTCCGGTTTAATATACACGTAGTTGCCGTCTGTTCTGACCCCATGCTGCCGGAAAATATCCACAGCAGCCCGGCTGTGGAAAACAACTCCGACCTCTT
>JBDLJD010000166.1:0-8661 GCA_039714495.1 Thermodesulfobacteriota bacterium | reverse complement strand
AAAAGTTGTGGAAATCGAGCTAAAGCACGAACCTTTTATCGCAAGAAGAAATAGAGAGTAGATATCCAGTACGCTATCATTTTTGATTGATAGAACAAGCCTCTGAAACTTAGCACCTTGGAAAAGCAAATGATTACAACAAGCCCGGCGACCCTTCTCCATTAAAGACTGTAACAGAGCTAAAATGCCAATCAAAATCAATTTATTGAAGTTTTGCAGTACAGAGAAAATCAAGTCAGATAAAAATCCTTCTTTTAGAAATTGTTGAGCTAAAGCCGCCCATCTGTAATTTTAATCCTTAAAATTGCAAAAGTTGACAGCAGCAATCCTCCGCATGCGATGATGAAAGCCCATCCATAAGACCCTGTGTAATCGAACACGCAGCCGGCCAGGTAGGGCCCCGCGGCAGAGCCCAATCCCCAACTGATCATAAGAATACCCATCATCGTGCCTATTTTGGCAGTTCCGAAAACATCAGTCACCACAGCAATCAACGACGTATCCCCTCCACCGAAAACCATGCCGAAAAGAATGGCGAATAGATAAATCTTCCAAGATTGGTCGGCTGATGTCAGCCAGACCATACTCAATGCCATTGCTGTGATTGATACTGCCAGCAGTTTGCGTTTGTCAACTATGTCAGCCGCCATTCCCCCAGCCACACGTGATGCAGCGCTAGCCGCCATCAGGATACTCATCACACCAGCAGCCCGCATCGGATCAAGACCAATATCCTGCGCACGTGGGACGAGATGAGTGATAACCATATAAAGACAAAAAGAAAACCAAAACCAAACAAAATTTAAATATGAGAAACTAGGGTTTTTTATTGCCTCAATAATAGAAAAAGTCGTTATATTTTTTGCCTCGCCACTGGATCCTGTCGGGAAGTAGAGGTCGCCATCGAGTCCAGAACCAATTTCAGTCGGGTCTTTTTTAAGAACCATTGCTCCTGGAATAATCAAAATCCAGGCCAGAATTCCGGTCAACATATAGGCAGTACGCCAATGATAAGTCTCTATCAGCCACGCGCTGACTGGTGCCATAACCACCGGACCCAAAGACGCCCCGGTTCCCAAAATGCCCATGACTGTGGCTCTTTTTCTATAAAACCAGCGCGAGGCAGTGGACATGACGATTATGTACATACCACCAGCACCGGCAGCCAGCAAAACGCTGTATGATAAATAGAACTGCCACAGAGCATGAACCTGGGCTGTTAAAATAAAACTAATGCCGGTAACCACTCCCATGATTAAAACAACAGGTTTAGGCCCATAGCGATCAATTACCCGTCCGCAGAGAATGGAAAAAAAGCCCACCAACACCAGATAAAGCGAAAAGACTCCGGATGTGGCAGCCCTGTTCCATGAAAAATCGGATTGTAAAGTGGGAAAGTAAACACTGAAAGAGTAACTGATGCCGAAACAGGTGGCCAGCAGTAACGTACCGGCGGCAACAATATACCAACCATAGAAAATGTTGAAACGCCTTTTATAGTTATATGCCATTTTTATTAAATAGATTACTACATACAGTATGACAACATTCTTTTATTAATGCATATTCTACGGTCATTAAGATTACACTTTCCAAAATGTCCTTCTGGGTTATAAATCTTGGAGATGCATTTTCGACATGTGCGACAGAGGAAGATATTTATCTCTGGGAAGAAGAAGGCCGGAATGACATCCATCCAGACCAAATCTTATTTAACAGGGTAAATGTCTCGAGCGCAGCGGGCGGTGAGATAAATCAGACCCTTTTGGGGCCTCATCATCCTACCCTTATTTTAGGCGGTACAAGTCATCCAGATACGCCAGGGCAAACTCCCTGGCCATTTTCCGGTCGGTCATGGTGCCGATCATGCCGTACATGGCCGCCATTTCAGAAACGTCTTCCGCGTCAACCGCAGGCAGGTCTTTCACCGCATCCTTGAGGTCCTTTAAAAAGTTGCCCACAATGGTGTGGTGAATGGGCGATACAGTCATGTGCAGGCTGGCCGGCAAATGCTGGGCTTCGGCGTGCCAGCCGCGCTCCTTCAATCGGGCGCTCAGCTCGTAGATATTGACGTCGTGCCCGCCAAAGGCAAATACCGTGGCATCCGGCTTGCCCAGCACATACAAGGGCGGGGTGTCCTCGATGCCGGCCATGAGCTTTTCCGCTGCTGTGCGGGCATCTTGGGCAAGTTTTAAAAAGCCCTCTTCCCCAAGGTGATTCATCACGGCCCAGGCCGCGGCCAGGACGCCTCCGGGCCTGCCGCCGGCCATGCTGGGGGTCCCGTAAACCCCGCCGGGCCAGTCCGCATACATGAAGAATTGAAATTTCCTCAGCTCGCTGTTGCGGTACAATACCGAGGAGATGCCCTTGGGCGTGTAGGCGTATTTGTGAATGTCCGCGGATATGGAAGCAACACCCGGGACCCGGAAATCATAGGCCGGGATGTCGTAGCCCAGCTTCCGCAAAAAAGGCAGCATCAATCCGCCCAGGCAGGCATCCACGTGCAGCCATAATTTGTTTTCCTCGGCCAGGGTGCCTATGGCTTCAATGGGATCCACCATGCCGTGGGGGTATGTCACGGCCGTGGCGCCCAGGATGATGGTGTTCTCGTTGATGGCGTCCTGCATGGCCGCGGGATCTGCGCGGAAACCGTCGTCCACCGGGACCATGACGATGTCGATGCCCAGATAGTGGGCGGCCTTGTTCCAGGCCGGATGGGCTGTCACCGGCACCACCATCTGCGGTTTATCGATCCCCGGTTTTTCCTTGCGGGCCCAGTCCCTGGCGGCCTTGATGGCCATGAATATGCTTTCCGTTCCGCCGGCCGTCAGGCAGCCCACGGTTTCGTCGTCGCCCTCCAACAAAGAGAGCACCATGGAGATGACCTCATTTTCCATTTTCAAGAGGCTGGGGAAGGTCATGGGGCTCAGGCCGTTTTCAATCATGAAGAGGGTTGCCGCTTCCTTGACCAGCGCTTCCACTTCTTCGCCGGCATCGTAGATCAGGCCGAACAACTGCCCGCTATGCCAATCGGCGTCATTGCATTTCATGGATTTCAGTGCAGACAGGATATCTTCTTTAGACGATCCTTTCTCAGGCAGCGAAATGCGGGGCATGGGTACTCCTTTGTTTCAAGCGTTTAAAATAATGGTGACTGCAAACCCTCTGGGTTTTCGGTTGGCGGCGGAGACGGTTCCCTCGCAGGATTCAACACACGTTTTTACGATGGCCAGCCCAAGGCCCACGCCGCCCGAGTCCCTGTCCCGGGAAGCTTCCGGGCGGAAAAAAGGCTCAAAGAGCTGACCGAGAAGATTTTCAGGCACGCCGGGGCCGTTGTCGCGAACTTCAATTTTTACCTTGACGCCGTTTTTTTTCGCCGTTACCCTAATGGCGCCGTTTTGCGCGGCGTATTTTACCGCATTCCTGACCAGGTTGGCAAGAGCACGGGTCATTAGCTCTGCTGATGCGTGGACCTTTATGTCTGCAGGGATGTCAAGCGTGATGTCGGCCGACAATGTGCGCTCTCTTTCAACGGCTGTCTGCGCGATGGGCAGCAGGGCGACGCTTTCCAGTTTCACCGTACTCGATTTGATGTCGGCCCGCGAAAAAGCCAAAAGCTCGTTGACCAGCTTGGACAAGTGGTCAACATCTTCCATCACGTCCTGTACCCGTTTTTTGCCTTTCCCGTCCACCCGCTGTTCCAGGGCACCCAGCCCGAACTGTATCCGGGCCAGGGGTGAGCCCAGTTCATGGGCTACATCGCCCAGAAAGCGTTTCTGGCCTTTCACCAGGGCAGACAGACGCGTCGCCATGTTATTAATCGCTTTTGACAGCCGTCCGATCTCGTCCTGCCGCGGCTCATCAAGGGCAACATCGAAGCTGCCTTGGGCAATCTCTTCGGTTGCCAGGGTCATGCGTGTGAGCGGACGGGTGATGTGCCGCACCATGGGTACCCACATCAGGACGGAAATCAGGACCACCACGCCCGCAACCACGATCCAGGGCAGCGGGTCGAAAAAGAATCCGTTGCCGGTCAATGAATCCGACACGGCCAGCAGAATGGCCGGCGTCGGTTGTCGGGAAGAACCGCCGGGAAACTGGATACGCATTCCCTGCCAGTAACGGGTGGGGTTGCGCGTCTGCATTCTGAAATAGGTTTTTTTTTCATAACCAGCAGCGTTGGTTGAGAATTTTTTCCCGATGATTTCGGGTGGGGGCAGTTTGCCGGGGTTGCCGGGGGGGGGATGGCCCGGCATGTGTTGCGGATCATCCATCATGCGGCGAGGCCCAAAGTGGTCCCTTGGCGGTCTTTGTCGCAAAGCACCCCTTACCCTCTGTATTACCCTGGCGGGGAACTCGTCATCAGCTGAAGAAAAAATCGTTCCGTTTGCAAGTAAAATCGTGAAATCCACCCGGTGAACAGCAGCATGCCGGCCTATGATTTCAGGCCATTCTGTTTGTGAAGAGCGGCCCAGGTCGTGGGCAATCAGCATCCCGGCGGTTCGCATGCGGTCTGCGCCTTGTCTTCCTAAAAGTGCTTGCAGGTTGATACGCTGCTGAAAGACGAAAAATATTGTCAATGCGGCAGCCACCAGCACCATATTCAAAAAGAACCAGGCAAGAATCTTGGCAAATAAGGAGGCAGACGGTCTCATGGGGTTTCATCCTCCCCATCGATGAACAAATAACCCGCGGCCCTAACCGTTCGAATGAAGCGGGGATTGCGGGGATCTTCGCCGAGCTTGCGCCGCAGGGATGAGATGTGAACGTCGATGGAGCGGTCGAAAACCTCGTAGCTTCGTCCGGCCACGGCATCCAGAAGCTGGTCACGGGTCAGGACCCGCCCGGCGGCTTTGGCCAGGCTTTGCAGCAGATCATATTCGATGGGTGTCAGGTTCAGCACTTCTTTATTCAGGTGAACCGTGCGGGCGTTTTTATCGATTTTAAGGTCACCGAATATCAGTTCCTGACCCTTTGCTGCGGTTTCAGTTGTTCGGTCCGATACCTCATACCGACGCGTAACCGCTCTAAGGCGTGCCAGGAGTTCCCGCGAGGAAAAGGTCTTGGGAAGGTAGTCATCGGCCCCCATCTCGAGGCCCACAATGCGGTCGGTTTCTTCGCCCCTTGCCGTGAGCATCAAGACGGGAATATCGGATTCCCGGCGCAGGCGCTTCAAAACTTCGAACCCGTCCATCTGCGGCATCATGACATCCAGAATCACTGCGTGAAAGTCATCTTTCCGGGCCATTTGAAGCCCTGCAGCGCCGTCATGAGCGGATACAACCGTGTATCCCATGGGTTCCAGGTAATCCGCCACCAGCCGGCACAGCTTCTTGTCATCATCTATCATCAGGATCTTCATGACTCTTTTTATATACTCAATAACAACGGGGCAATCAATTTTACACAATCTTTACAATTTTACCCTGAAATCACAAACGATCTTTACATGAGGGGGTTATCTTAAATATCAACCCGGGAGAAAAACCGGAAATTAACAAGCAAAAAGGAGACAAAAATGAGGAAACTTATGAACAAGAAAGCAGGCATCGGGGTAATGGTTCTTCTGATCACCATCTGTTTTGTTCCGGCCATGGCAGGGGCATTTGCGCAAGGGAATGGAAAAAGCGGCAAAGGGTTCGACGGTAAAGGACAGCACCGGTCGCCTTTGGGGATCTGGCGCAATCCGCAGATGGTCGAGAAACTGCAGCTCACCGATCAGCAGGTAGATCAGCTTCGCGATCTATATTTCGCTCACCGGGAAAAGCAGCACGCATCAAAGGCTGAACTCAACAACCTTCGCCTGCAAATGGACAAGGCTTTTACCGAGGACAATGTGGACAAAGCGACCGTGCTTCAGACAGCGGAGAAAATGGCAGATGTTAAAGGCAGCATGTTTGTCGAGAAGATAGATTCGCGTCTGGATCTGCAAGAGATTTTGACAGCCGACCAGATTGAGAAACTGAAAGAGTACAGAATGAATAATAAAAGGAAAGGCATGCAGCAGGGCCAAAAACAAATGAAAGGCCGCTACCGGGCCGAAGGCCAGGACTGCCGCAGGTTATCGGATGATTCCGTTGAATAAGGCCTACCCTAGGACAGGCTGCCTTGCCGGCCGGCCATCCCGGCAGGCAGCCTGTAAACCCGAGCGTTGCAACTATGGGGTGAATCTACATGCCATACAACGTACGTTAAGGATACTGACAGGACAAGAAACCGCAAATCAGGCATCTATGTGTTTTTTACGTCATGCCCAAGCAGGCGGGTATCCAGGGCTTAGGGCTCACCGCTTTCTGGGTTCCTGCCTTCGCAGGAATGACGCCGGTTATATGTTAAACTCCCCGACTCTTGAATTAAATACAAGAATAGTACCCGGAAGACAGCATCCTGCCAGCAGGGATAAAACCCTTACCCTTCTTTGAGTCTTGAATCCTGGTTCTTCTCCAACTCTTTTGGAGAAGAACCAGGATTATTGATTGAGCTTTTGGTCTTCAGCATGTTAATCCCTGAAGCGTACATGAAATTTGATGGCTAAAAAAAGGACTATTATCCTACTATGCTGACAAAAATTCCCGGGTATAATTTTCAAGCGTTTATTCAAGAACCAAAGCAGGAAAAGGTTCCACATGCCTTTTCAGAAGATGCGGCCGCTAAGGTACACCGCTTCCACAGCCAGCTTCCCAAGTACATGCCCACACAACTGGAGTCCCTGAAAGGGTTGGCCGGGAACTGGGGATTGGGTGATATCTTTGTCAAGGACGAGTCAACCCGCTTTGACCTGAAAGCGTTCAAGGTGCTGGGCGGCAGCTATGCGGTGGCGTGCCTTGTCTGCCGGGAACTGGGGCTGGGGGTTGAAGAGATTGACTACAGCCATCTCGTCAGTGATGACGTCCGCCAGCAGATAAAGCACATGACGTTGACAACCGCTACAGACGGCAACCACGGGCGCGGCATTGCCTGGGCAGCAGAGCAACTTGGCCTCAAAGCCGTCATCTACGTACCCAAAGGCACTGCCATGTCGCGTATCGAGAACATCCGCTCCCACGGCGCTGCAGTGGAAGTGACGGATCTGAACTACGACGATGCCGTGCGGCTGGCATCCAGCACGGCTGAAAAAAACGGCTGGCACATGATTCAGGACACTTCCTGGGAAGGGTATGAAGACATCCCTTTGTGGATCATGCAGGGGTATTTGACCATGTGCAAAGAGGCCATCGATCAGTTGGCTGAACACGGCATGGCCCCCACCCACGTATTTATCCAGGCTGGTGTCGGGGCAATGGCCGGGGCTGTTGTGGGCTACCTGGCCAACAGGTTTCCCAATCAAATGCCGCGATGCATTATCATGGAGCCTGTAAATGCAGCTTGTATTTTTGCTTCGGCAATGGCCGGCGACGGCCATCCCCATGCCGTCACAGGCGATTTGGACACCATCATGGCCGGCCTGGCCTGTGGAGAACCCAACCTGATCGGCTGGGATATCCTGAGGGATTTTCCCTGCGCATACATCAGCTGTGACAACTATGTGGCCGCCAACGGCATGCGCATCTTAGCCAACCCGGTGGAGGGCGACAGGTCAATAGAAGCCGGCGAATCCGGTTCCGTGGGCATCGGTGTGATGGACCTGCTGACCAATCACACGGCTTTTGGAGAGATTAAGGAAGCCCTTGATATCGGGCCGGAATCAAAGCTGCTGATTTTCAATACGGAAGGGGCCACAGATCCTGTCAACTATCAAGAGATCCTGTGGTATGGCAAGTACCCCTTTATAAATGAGATCACCAAGGATTCGAGGATCCAAGGGGTCGAGGGGTCAAGTGAGAAATAAGCCAATAGTTTGTAGCTGATAAGCAAGCTTAAAGCGATGGGCTAGCGGCTATGACCTGCCTCTCGAATCCTCGAACCCATGTCTTGCACACCGTATTCCGTCCGTTCGATCAATTCTACCTGGATATCCCTGTTGAGGGTCACGAAATAGGCATTATAGCCGGAAATCCGCACCATCAGGTTGCGGTAGTTTTCCGGGTTGGCCATGGCGTCTTTCAGCATCTCCGATGTCACCACATTGAACTGCATCTGCATGCCGCCCATTTCAAAATAGGACTTTACATAGGCCAGCATGGTTTGGACGCCCTCGCGCGCCGCCGTCAGGGCTGCCGAGAGACCTGAAGGCCCGCTGCTCGCAACCAGCACGTCGGTTCCCGCCATGACGGGTATTGTTTTCTCAGATTCATTGATGGTTTTCATAATTCCTGCCGTAATGGAGGCAATTGGTATAGTGCATCCAGCCCCAGCAGGGATAAATCCCTGCACTACATTGTAAATTCGAAGAATGGGCATGTAGGCCAGGGCTTCAGCCCTGCAGTGTCTTAATACTTGATTATTGGACATTGAATATTGGTTATTGGATATTTAAAAAGACAAAAGGCGAATGTCCAATATCTAATAACGAATAGCCAATTTCAAAGTGCTTTTTGAGGTTCCGCCCACCGTCCTCTAGTGCCCATCGGTTTCTGTCCTCTGCCTGCTTCGCTCACGCCAAACTCGCTAAGGTTACAAAGATACAAGGTTGCATAGAAACAAAGTGACAAAGAAGCAGAGAAACAAAGTACACAAAGAGATATTAAACAGAAGAGCTCCATCACGAAATAACGAAAGAAA
>JBDLJD010000165.1:0-8839 GCA_039714495.1 Thermodesulfobacteriota bacterium | reverse complement strand
GCAGGCGGGAAAAACATCTCCCCCAGCGAAATCGAAAATCAGTTGAAGTTCTCGCCCTACATTACCGATGCGGTGGTCATCGGTGACAAACGAAAATACCTGACCTGCCTGATCATGATCGATCAGGAAAATGTGGAGAAGCATGCCCAGGACAACGACATCCCGTACACCAACTATGCCAGCTTGTGCGCGGCTCAGGAGATCAGGGAGTTGATATGGGCGGAAACCCTGAAAGTGAACAAGCAGTTCGCCCGGGTGGAGCAGATCAAGAAGATCACACTGATCGATCAGCTCCTGACCGCTGAAGACGACGAGCTGACCCCCACCATGAAACTGAAGCGCAATTTCGTCAATAAGAAGTATGCGGAAGTGATAAAATCAATGTACAACAAATAAATTTTACCCCAATCCTGTATGCAGAGGCATGCAGGAACTAATCATGCTTGCATGTTTGTATAGAGGAAAGAGGAACTTTTAAATTTATTTGAAAGGGAGGAGAAAATGAAGAGTAGAAAATTTTTGTATCTGTTACTGTGTTTTGCATTGATCGTAGGTTTGACTATGGCGGCTCACGCCGGAACCCGGGGGGTTACGAAAAACGAAATCGTCGTGGGCACGCACACCGCTTTGAGCGGACCCGCAGCCGGTTGGGGGATCGATGCCACCAATGGTATGAGAATGCGCTTCGATGAAGTCAACGCTGCCGGCGGCATTCATGGTCGCAAGATTAAATATATTGCCGAAGATTCGCAATACAGTATGCCCGTTGCGATTCAAAAAGCCAACAAGCTGGTGAACCGGGACAAGGTATTTTATCTGCTTGGAAGCATCGGTACGCCCATGAACAACGCCATTTTCCCCATGCTGGAAAAGAAAGACGTCCCCAACATGTTCCCCTACACGGCCGCCCGTTCCATGTACGAACCTCTTCACAGGCTGAAATTCGCCAACCTGGCACCTTATTATTCAAATGTTCGCGCCGGACTGAAGTATTTTGTGGAAGAAAAAGGCAAGGAAAAGGTTTGCATGATGTATGTGGATACCGACTTCGGCATGGAAATCGCTGATGCCGTAAACGATCAGTTGGAAGCCATGAACATGACGCTGGTTGCCGAAACAACGCACAAGGCCGATGAAACCAACTTCGTGGGGGCCATCACCAAACTGCGGGATGCCGGTTGTGATCTGGTTATGATGGGGACGATCATCAAGGACACAATCATTTCCGTATCAACGGCTAGAAAAATGGGATGGAACGTTGACATGGTGGGACAGACGGCCGCCTGTAACTACGTCATTCCTATGATGGGCGGGGAAGGTGTCGAGGGGTTCTACAGCGTAACCTCGATTCCGGTCATGTATGAGGATCAGGCCACCGGAAAAGCAAAAACATTTTTCAAGAACTATAGAAGGCGATTTAATAAAGCGGCTTCCGAAGTTGCCCAACATGGGTATTTCAGTGCGGATCTCACCGTGATGGCCCTGGAAAAAGCGGGCAAGGATTTGACCGTGGACAGTTTTATAAAAGCACTTGAAAGCGTAAAAGGGTACCAGCATCCCTTTGGTGGGCCTGTCATCAATTTTGGGCCTGATAAACACCTTGGGTCAGATGAATCCATTCTGCTCCAGATCCAAAATGGGAAATGGGTTTCTCCCACCGGCAAAAAACAAGTCCTGGGCTACTAACCAAAAAACCAACGCCATCCCCCCCTTCGGACGGGGTGGATGGCGTTTGATCTTTTTTATATCCAATGATCTTTTAGGACCAGCATCCTGCTGTTTGTCTTTTTTTCAGGGCTGAAGCCCTGGGCTACATTGCCTTAGGCCAACCGTTTCGTAGCGCAGGGATTCATCCCTGCTTTCCTTGCGCTGAATGCCGATTGCCATAACTTGGACATTGATCATTCGTTATTGGATATTGATGATTCGTCTTTTCCTTAGTATTAAAGCTCATCCCCGAAGACCTCCTGCATGTCCTCATCCGTGAAGCAGCGCTCCGAACCGTCCGGGTTCATGGCGTCCTTTTCCATCTTGCGGCGGTCATAAGCCGGATCCAGGACCTGGTTGTAGTATTCGTGCTGGATCATGAGGTTCATGATTTCGCTGGTGCCGGTCCAGATCATGCCCAGGCGGATGTCCCGCAAGGCCCTTTCGACAGGGTAGACATCCGTGTAACCGATGCCGCCCATGACCTGCATGGCGTTGTTGACCACATCCCAGGCTGCTTCGGTGGCAAAGCGTTTGGCCTCGCTGACTATGCGGCGGACGTTGGGGTAGTTTTCATCCACGGCCCGGGCGGCCATGTAGCTGATGCTGCGGGCGGCATCCAGCTGGGTGATGGCATCGGCGATCTTGAAGCTGACGCCCTGGTATCTGCGGATTTCCTTTCCGAAGGTCCTGCGTTTGTCTGTGTAGCGGACCGCCAGGTCCAGGGCCCCCCAGACCCCCAGGCACCCGGCGGCGGAGGTCAGGCGTTCCGGAATCATCATCTGGTGGAAGCAGAGGGCGCCGCCGTGCAGATCACCCACCAGGTTTTCCTTGGGCACCTTCACATCCCGGAAAACCAACCGCCCGGTGCCGCCACCGCGGCATCCCATGAGGCCGTAGAGGTATTCCGTTTCCACGCCCGGCCCTTTGTCCACGATCAGGAGACTGAGACGGCTGTATTTGTGGGCATTGGGGTCGAAATTGGTTTTACAGTAAACAAGGAAAAAATCGGCCCCCTCGGCGCCGACGACGAATCTTTTCATGCCGTTCAGAATGAAATGATCTCCTTTGAGTTCCGCCTTGGTCATGGCGCCGAAAAAGTCCGACCCGCCCCGGGGTTCGGTCAGGGCCTCGGCCGCCACCAGTTTCCCTTCGATGTAAGGCTTCAGGTACTTCTGTTTCTGGTCTTCGGTGCCGAACATGTTGATAGCTTCACCCACGATGGACGGCATGACAAAGGCGCACCCCAGGGCCATGCCCAGGCAGCCGATCTCTTCGGTGGCAGCGACATCGGCGACCCAGCTCATCCCCCGGCCCCCGTACTTCTTGGGAAAGCGGATGCCCCGCAAACCCCGGGCAGCCAGTTTTTCCACAAACTCCCGCGGGTAAGTAATTTCGTCATTATCCATTTGGCGAAGAAAATCGCCGGTGATCTCCTCGCGCACAAATTGGCGCACTTCCTTTTTCAGTTCCTGTTCTTGGGGGGTAAGCAGAAAATCGTACATGATGCCTCCTTGTATAGCGTTTGTCTAACTGAACTATTTTAGGTATTGGTAATATAAATTGGGTGCTAATGCAAAGTTCTTTTTGAGATAACTGGGTCTATTTTTTCAATATAATGCTCACATGTCCCTAATAGAGAGTAGAGACGCCTGCGCTTCATATCGATAACCAAAAATGATGAAAATTCATTGTGCGTATATTGCTATGGACAGTGTGGTATCCAGCCGGGTTGCCTATTGACATCCTAACCATTTTCCCGCATAATTTCGTGCCTATCTGAGGTAACCTTGATGAAAACTGCAGGAATCTAAACCGTTAACGTCAGCAAAAAGGAGAATGACATGAAAAGAGGATTATTTTTTGTCGTATCACTGGTCATGGTCGCATTGTTGCTATCGCCTTCCGCATGGGCTGCGAAAGAGATCAAACTCGGTTTCAATATTCCGCTTACCGGCGACAACCCGGATGTGGGCGCATCTTCCAGAAATGCTGCGGAGATGTATTTAAAAGAAAACCCGACGGTGACCGTCGGCGGTAAAGCCTATAAACTGAAATTCATTTACGAGGATAACGAGTACAAGCCTGAATCTGCGGTCAAGATCAACACCAAGCTCATCACCGAGGAAGAGGTGCTGGGCATCGTCGGGCCCCAGTCATCCAGCCAGGCCGTGCCCGCTGGTGAAGTGGCCAACAACAATGCCACGCCTATGATCAGCCCCTGGTCCACCAACCCGAACACGACCCTGGATCGTCCCTATGTATTCCGTGGATGTTTCCTGGATCCTTTCCAGGGACCGGTGGCGGCCAACTTTGCTACGGATGAGCTTGGCGCCAAGAAAGCCGCGGTAATCTATGACATCGCTGCCGACTACCCCAAAGGCCTGGCTGAAAATTTCAAAGAAGCCTTCGAGAAACTGCATGGCGCAGGATCAGTGGTGGGGTTTGAATCCTTCACCACCGGTGACAAGGACTTTTCCGCCCAGATGACCAACATCGTCATGTCCAAGGCGGACGTCCTCTTTATCCCCCAATACTATTCAGAGGTGCCCCTGATCATCCGTTCGGCCAAGGAAATGGGCTGGACAAGGGACATCCTGGGAGCCGATGCCTGGGGCGGCGGCGACCTGATGGGGCTTTGCGGGGATGACTGCAAAGGCTATTATTTCTCCACGCACTATGCTGCAGCCGGTGCCAAGGGCGCCACCAAGGCTTTTATCGATGCCTATACCGCCAAGTATGGCAAAACTCCCGATGATGTTGCCGCTCTGACCTGGGACACCATTGGCCTGATGGTGCAGGCTATCAAGGACACCGGCGGACTGTCCGGGAAGGTCAAGGCGGACCGCAACAAGGTCAAGGACGCTCTGGCGGGTGTCAAGGACTTTCCCGGCATTACCGGCGGCATGACCTTTACGCCGGACGGGGACCCCAAGAAGTGTGCCGTAATCGTCCAGATCAACGACGCAGGGCAGTTTGCGTTCCATAAATCCGTCTGCCCCAAATAAATTCACGGGAATTTATTTGCTTAATTAATAATCCATTCGCCCACCGTGTGTAAACGCGGTGGGCGCTTATATTAAATAAAGATAAAGAAAAAATATAAAAATGAGTTTCCATATGTCCTGATAAGAATCTGCCGGGCTTGTGATGCCGATAGGTTCCTGCAAATTGATGGCCATTCGGGTGGATATGGAAATTCATTTTTGGAGAGATAGCGCATGACCTTTAACTTTCTCATGCAGAACCTCATCAACGCCCTTCAGTGGGGGAGTTTTTACGCCCTGATTGCCCTGGGATACTCCATGGTCTACAGCATTCTCATGCTGTTTAACTTTGCCCATGGGGATATTTTCATGGTGGGTGCTTACATCGGCCTGGGAGTCGCCACCGGCCTGCTTGCCCTGGTCGGCACCAGTGGCGCAGCCCTGCTGCCGGGGTGGCTGATTTTGGTGCTGACGATTCTGATATCCATGTTCCTGACCGCGTTTGTAGGCATTATCGTGGAGCGGGTAGGGTATCGGCCGCTGCGGGACGCGCCGCGGGCCTCGGCCGCCATCACAGGCCTCATGATCGGCATCATCCTGGAAACTTCCAACATCCTTTTTCTGGGCGGGTCGCGGCTGAAATTCCCTTCGCTGATTGAGTCCGTGACCTACAACATCGGCGGCGTTTTCGTGACCAACAAGAAAATCATGATCGTGCTGGTTTCCCTCGGATTGATGCTGGCCCTGCACCAGTTCGTAACGCGCACCAAATACGGCATGGCCATGCGCGCCATGGCCTATGACTACCTGGTCATTCCCCTGATGGGTGTGTCCATAAATCGTGTGGCCGCCATGACCTTTGCCATCGGATCCGCCCTGGCGGCGGCGGCAGGCATCCTGTTCGGGCTGGCATACCCGGTTCTGGATCCCTACATGGGGGTCAGTTTCGGTTGGAAGGCCTTTGTGGCGGCGATCCTCGGCGGGCGCGGGTCTATCATGGGAGCCTGTATTGCCGGATTCATGCTGGGGTTCATCGAAATTATGACCGTGCCGGCCATCCAGGTTGTGAACCGGTTGTTCCAGTTGAACATAGGCTCGAACCTGCGCGACCTGATTGCCTATTCCATTGTACTGTTGATCCTCATCTTCCGGCCGCACGGGCTGTTCGGTGAGGCCTACAGCTCCAAATTGCGCCTCTAACATTTAAATGCACCCCGCACCCTCGGAGCGGGGTGCATTTAAATAATGAGTAGGTGTTCAGCAATTGGCAGTAAGTTAAAAGCGTTGAAGCGGTTTAGAAAGCTAGAGGAAACATATATGGCTGCAACAAGTGAATTGAAACAACAAAAGGGATTCAAGGGCCTATATTTTCGGTTTTACGGGGGGGCTCCCCTTCTGGGTGTACTTCTGGGATTTCTGGTCTGCACCCTTTGGGAAATGATCATCGGTGAGGCATTGGCGTCTGTTCTGCTGCTGCCCAAAATGCCCATCCTGTTCGGCCTGGTGACCATGTCTAAGGTGTTTGCCGGATTGATCAATCTGGTCATCAAGGATACGCCCTTTGAATGGTTCACCCTGATCCACGTACCCATGGCAATGATCTACTTTGCTGTTGTTTACGCTGTCCCGTTGGCTGTGGTGATCCGGCTGACAGGCCGGACGGCCAATGCCGTGGCCCGTTCCCTGCAGCAGTTGCCGTTGATCGTGACGGTGCTGGTGCATCTGGGGTTCATGTACGCTATCTTTCACTTCTGGGCGGAGCTGAGCGACTACCGGCTGATTTCATTGAAATTGACGCTCGTTGCGGTGCTGCTCACCTTAAGCCTCAACATCATCAACGGCTACATGGGGGAATTTTCCTGTTCCCATCCGGGTTTCATGGCGGTGGGGGCGTATATGTCCTCTTTTTTCACGGTGGGCCTGTTTGTCAACGACAAGGTGTTGGGGGATGCAGTGCTGGGAATCCCCCTGGCATTTTTAAGCTTTCCGCTGGCGCTGATTTTCGGCGGGTTGTGTGCATCCGCAAGTGCACTGATCGTGGCCATACCGTCCTTCAGAACCCGGGGTGATTATCTGGCCATCATCAGCCTGGCTTTTCTGTTTATCGTCAAGAGCTTTTTCGAAAACATGCAGTCGCTGGGCGGTTCCCGGGGTATCATGGGGCAGCCTGACTGGGCAACCCTGCCGGTTATTTTCATCGTCGTGGTCATCGGAGTGTGGGCCATCAACAACTTTGTGAACTCGACCCTGGGCAAGGCGCTGAACGCTGTGCGGGATGATGAAATGGCGGCCGACGCCATGACTGTGGACACCCGCAAAACCAAAATGGTCGCCTTTCTTTTCGGTGCTTTCTGGGCGGGATTGGCAGGGGGGTTGCTTGCTCACGTGCTGCGGTTCATCAACCCGGCCATGTTCGGCATCCAAAAACTGGCCGAAGTCCTGGCCATGGTCTATTTCGGCGGCCTCAATTCGGTTTACGGCTCCATTGTGGGGGCGGTTTCCATCAGTCTCCTGGGTGAGGTGCTGCGGCCGCTAGAGATTCTGAAATGGATTTTTATCCCCCTGCTGCTCATTCTGGTGATGATCTACCGGCCCACGGGCCTGGTGGCGTTCAGGGAATTTGATGTACGCAAGGCCTTCGGACCCAAGGAGGTGGATTAAGATGCCGCTGCTCGACGTCAAGGATATGAGTCATTCTTTCGGCGGCCTCAAGGCCGTATCCAACTATAACCTGACCCTGGAACCCGGTCAGATCGGGGGGTTGATCGGCCCTAACGGCGCCGGTAAAACAACCATTTTCAACCTGATTACCGGTATCTACAAACCCGATGAGGGGGAAGTTCGTCTGGAGGGCACCAACGTCGTGGGCCAACGTTCCAACCAGATCGCCGCCCTGGGCATCGGACGGACCTTCCAGGAGATGCGCCTCTGGCGGCACATGACCGTGTTGGAGCATGTCAAGATGGCCCGCTATTCCAAGCTGTCCTATGGATTGTTCGGCGCCTTCCTGGACAGCCCCAAACGGCGGAGGGAAGAGGAAGCGTCAACGGAACTGGCCATGGAGTACATGCAGCTGTTTGGTGTGGACCAGTATGCCGATCAGTTGGTGGTCAACCTTCCTTACGGCGCTCAGCGGCGCGTGGAAATGGCCAGGGCCCTGGCCACGGAACCCAAGGTGCTGCTGTTGGATGAGCCCACTGTGGGCATGACCCCCGAGGAAATGGTGGACATGATCAGCGTGGTGCGCAAGGCCCACGAACGTTTCAATCTGGCCATTTTCCTGATCGAGCATCGCCTGCGTGTGGTGCGGGAATTGTGCCAGCATGTACAGGCACTGGTGTTTGGGCAGGTACTGGTGGAAGGCACGCCCGATGAGGTTCAGAATCATCCCAAAGTTATTGAAGCGTATATCGGAGAACAGGAGATAGACTTCTAATGCTGCTAGATGTTAAAGACCTACAGGTTGCCTATGGCAGGATCAAGGCCCTGCACGGCATCGACTTTACAATAGAGGAAGGTGAAATCGTTACCATCATCGGGGCCAACGGCGCCGGAAAAAGCTCCACCCTGCGGGCTATTTCACGACTGGTGCCCTCCGGGGAGGGTACCCGCATGACCTTTGCGGGAGAAGACCTGATGAAATATCCCCCGGAGAAGGTGGTCAGTGAACTGGGCATTTCCCACGTTCCCGAAGGCCGGCGATTGTTCGGTAACCTGACGGTATTGGAAAATCTGAAACTGGCAGCCTTTGCCCGTTCGGACAAGGAGAATGTTGAAAAGGACATCGAACGGGTCTTTGCCATTTTTTCAAGGCTGGATGAACGTAAAACCCAGAAAGCCGGCACCATGTCGGGCGGCGAACAGCAAATGCTGGCCGTGGGGCGCGCCTTTATATCGGGGCGCCGCCTTATGCTGCTTGACGAACCTTCCATGGGGTTGTCGCCGCTGCTGATGAAGCGTGTGTTCCTCTCCTTGAAGGAAATCAATCAGTCGGAGGGTACCGCTATTCTGCTGGTGGAGCAGAACGCCCGCCTGGCCCTGAAATTTGCCCGGCGGGGCTATGTTCTGGAGAACGGTAACATGGTGCTGCACGGGGATTCTGCGGACCTCCTGGACAACGAAGAGGTCAAGAAGGCCTATCTCGG
>JBDLJD010000164.1:0-8842 GCA_039714495.1 Thermodesulfobacteriota bacterium | reverse complement strand
CATACAACAGCTCTTTACCCAAATACCATCTGAGAACATCGTCTGGATCAGTTTGGGAACCTTTCGATATATCCCGGTTTTGAAACAGGTTATCCAGGAGAGATTCCCCACGTCTGGGATCATTTACCACGAGTTTGTACCCGGACTGGACGGAAAGATGCGTTATTTCAAGCCACTGCGCATGAATTTGTACAAAAAGATTGTACAGTGGATCAAAGAAGCCGCACCGGATGTGTGCCTCTATTTTTGTATGGAGGATGATGACGTGTGGGAAAACAGCCTGGGATACACTCCATCAGAAGCCGGGGGACTCCCGGAGATGCTGGATGCGGCCGCCATAAAGCACTGTGGAGTGGCGCTTTGATACATTAACCACAAAGGCACAAAGGACACAAAGGAGACCGGTAAGCACATATGATCGGTAGTTCGTTGTCAGTGGCGGTAGTTTTTCAGGGCTGAAGCCCTGGACTACATGCCCATTCATCGAATTCACAATGTAGTGCAGGGTTTTAACCCTGCGAGGAAGCAATAGGGCGCTTAAGCCGTAATCTGAGACCCGAAACGAGGAAATATAAAAGTCAAGATGACACCATTTAAACAGAGCTTTACCCTATTTGGCGACAGGCCGTGTTGGAGAGTTGTCCTATTGCTGATGTTGCTGGTGTTTCTGCCGGTGTCACTGCTAGCTCAGGAGAGCATTCTTGTCAGATACGTCATTGACGGCGATACCATTATTTTGAAAAGCGGCGAAAAAGTTCGCTATATCGGCATTGACACACCGGAAATCGACCACGAAAACAAAAGGGACGAACCATTGGGGTATGCGGCGCGGAATTTTAATAAAAAGCGTGTTGGCGCCAAAGGAATACGCCTTGAATTTGATCGGGAAAAACACGACTACTTCGGCAGACAACTTGCGTACGTGTTTTTATTGGACAACACTTTTGTGAACCTGGAACTATTGCAGTCAGGCCTGGCCACCTACCTCCACAAACCACCTAACCTGAAATATGCGGAAAAATTCCTGCAGGCCCAGCGCAAAGCCATGTCAGACGGAAAAGGTGTGTGGCAAGCATGGTCCGAAAGAGATCAATCCTATGTGGGCAACCGCAAATCCAAACGGTTTCATCTGCCTGGGTGCCGTTTTGGCAGAAAAACAGCGTCTGGCAACCGGGTGGAATTTTCACGACAGTGGGATGCCTTTTGGCAAGGGTACTCACCCTGTAAAAAGTGCCTAAAAAAGAAAAAGGCTCTTTGAAATAAAACATTTCAAAGAGCCTTTTTCTTTTTAATAGCGGCGGCTTGTCGCGGCGTAGTTCGAAGAACGAAGACGGAAGCCGCGTTACATAGATTCGCTTTCGGCGAATTTATTGTTTGAGTCCTTCAATAATTTTTTCAGCCATTTGGACCGGCACTTCGTCATAATGGGAAAATTCCATGGTGAACATGCCGCGACCGCCTGTCATGGAGCGCAGATCAGGCGCATATGTCAGAAATTCCGACATGGGCACCTGGGCATTGATGACCTGGTTTTTGCCGGCACTGTCCATCCCCAGCACACGCCCTCTGCGGCCGTTCAGATCGCCCATGATGTCACCCATATATTCATCAGGTGTGGTGATGGTCACCTTCATGATGGGCTCCAGTAGAACTGGACTGGCCGCTTCCGCCGCTTTTTTAAATGCCAGGGAGCCGGCGATTTTAAACGCCATTTCCGATGAGTCAACTTGGTGGAAAGATCCGTCGTTGAGCGTAACCTTGAAGTCAATACACGGGAACCCGGCCAGAACACCCTTGGGGCAGGCCTCGGCAATACCCTTTTCCACGGCAGGAATATATTGCCGGGGGATAACGCCGCCGACAATGGCATCGACGAATTCGAAACCGCTTCCCCGGGGCATGGGTTCCATGTCGATCCAGCAGTCGCCGTACTGTCCATGCCCGCCGGACTGTTTCTTGTGTTTGCCCTGTACCCGAACTTTTTTCTTGATGGTTTCCTTGTAGGGCACTTTAGGTGTGTGGAGGTTGACCTCAACATTGAACTTTCTCTTTAATTTTTCAACAGTTGCTTCGATATGAACCTGTCCTGAACCGGAAAGCAGGATCTCTTTTGTTTCTGCATTGCGGTCGAGTTTCAAAGCTGTATCCTCTTCCAGCAGCTTAGAAAGGGAACCGAAGATCTTGTCTTCGTCGCCCTTTGACTTGGGCTCCAGGGCAAAGGTGATAAGCGGCGGCAACGGGTCGGCGCATGTAAACAAAACCTTATCCGAATCAACGCAGAGCGTATCGCCGGTGGTGGTCTCCTTTAGTTTGGCAACAGCGACAATGGCGCCCGGACCGGCATCATTCGCCGGTTTCTGATCTTTTCCGTTCAAGGTCAGCAGCTGGTTGAAGCGTTCTTTGGTTTCTTTGGTTGCATTGTAGAAGTTGCCTTCAGACCCCAGGGTGCCTGAAACGACCTTGAAAATGGAAAGTCGGCCGGCATACGGGTCAGCAATGGTTTTGAAAACAAAGCCTGAAAAGGGGGCATCCAGATTGGGCTCACGCATGACTTCGCTGCTGTCTGCAGGATTGGTGCCTGCTTTGGGGGCGATTTCGAGCGGTGAGGGCATACAGCTGTTGATAAAATCCATAAACAGGTCGATGCCAATGCCTTTAATGGCAGACCCGCACAGAACAGGGGCAAACGTACGTGCGAGAACCCCGTTTTTCAGGGCGCCTTTGATATCATCATCGGAAAGTTCTTCACCTTCCAGGTAGCGTTCGATCAACTCGTCATCTGCTTCCGCCACATCCTCGATGAGTTTTTCCCTTTCATTTTCGACCTGATCCTGCATATCAGCGGGGATATCACCGGCGGTTGCCCGACCGCTTTCATCATAAATATAGGCTTTCATGGCCACCAGGTCCACGATGCCATTAAAATTTTCCTCGGAACCAATGGGCAGTTGCAGGGTAATGGGCTTTATTTCCAGGGAATCGGTAACGTCCTGCAGGGTCCGGGCGAAATCAGCTCTTTCACGATCGAGTTTGTTGATGAATATCATACAAGGGGTGTTGAAATCCTTGGCAAAATCCATTGCCTGCTCTGTCTGAACCTTGACACCGTCCACGGCGTCTACGAGTATGGCAGTTCCGTCGGCTGCCTGCATGCATAGTTTGGTGTCCGTGAAGAAATTCTGGTCTCCAGGCGTGTCAATGATCGTAACCGTATGCTTATCCCACTCATACTGGGCGAATCCGCTGCTCAGGCTCGCATTTCTCTTAAGCTCTTCCGGCTCGAAGTCCATGACCGTGCTGCCATCTTCAACCCGTCCGATTCTATTGGTAACACCGGTTTTGAATAGTATTACTTCCGATAGAGAAGTTTTGCCAGCACCGCCGTGGGATACCAAGGCAATGTTTCTTGATTTTTCTATTGCTTCGCTCATTTACACTCCTCTCTTGATTGAATAGATGCCGAAATGATTTTTGTATAGGCAATATCAGGAAAAATCAACACAAAAGTTGCTGCGCAACTTTTGCCAGACGCGGCTTCGCCCCTATTACAAACGATGGTCTGTAATCGGTCGTCTGCACGTCAGTTTTCTTCTGTCTTCTGTTTTTTCCGGCCTCCGGCATTCTGGCTATTGGTAAGTCATTACCATTAAAAATTCGGTGTTGCCTTTGGGGCCTTTAATAGGGGAGGGGACAGGTGCTTGGACCGCAAAATCAAGCCCTTTGAAAAACGTTATAAGATCCTGGACAACAGATCGATGCAGTTCCGGGTCTCTTACGACACCCCCCTTGCCCACCATACCCTTGCCCACTTCAAATTGGGGTTTGATCAGAGCGGCGATCATGGAACCTTTTTGCAGAAATTTAAGGACAGCCGGTACAACGATTTTAAGGGAGATAAATGAAACGTCGATGACCACAAGATTGACAGGGGAGGGGATGGCGGCCGGGGGCAGGTGGCGGATGTTGGTGCGTTCGATTAGGACAACGCGCGGATCGTTTCTAAGTTCCCACGCGAACTGTCCGTAACCCACATCGACGGCGTACACCATGCCGGCGCCATGTTTGAGCAGGCAGTCCGTAAATCCGCCGGTGGAGGCGCCCACGTCAAGGCAGTTCCAGCCGTCAACGTGAATCTCAAATTCCTGCAAGGCTTTTTCAAGTTTGAGCCCGCCGCGGCTGACATAAGGCAGGTCTTGGCCTTTCATGGTGATGGCGGCGCTCGGGTTTACAGGTGAACCGGGTTTGTCAATCAGTTGTCCATTGACGTATATTTTCCCGGCCATGATCAGGGCCTTGGCGCGAGGGCGGCTTGCGGCCAGACCTTTTTCGACAACCAGCAGGTCCAGTCTTTTTTTCTTCAGTTTCATTGCTTGAAACGCTATTTATTATCTCTGACAATGGACAACGCAGCTTCTGCAATGGCTTCTGCATCCAGTCGGTGGCTGGCTCTCAAATTGGATAGCGGGCCGTGTTCGATATATGCATCTTCGATGCCTATGCGCACAAGACGGCATTGGTAGAGCCCATTGTCGTGAATGCATTCCAGCACGGCACTGCCGAAACCACCCTGAAGAACATTTTCTTCCACTGTTACCAGTTTAGGAATCTGCTGGGCCAGGCTTAAAATCAGCTCTTTGTCAAGGGGTTTGACAAAACGGCAGTTTACCACCGTTGCCTGAATGTCCTCTTTTATCAGAAGGGTATGGGCTTTTAGAGATTCCCTGACACCGCTGCCGATGGCCAAAAGGACCACATCACCGCCATCAAGCAGCACCTCGGCTTTTCCGATTTCCAGAGGCCGGATGGTTTCTTCGATGGTGACGCCTTCCCCGGCACCCCGCGGGTAACGCAGGGCAATGGGACCGTTGTGATCCAGGGCAGTTTTCAGCATGCGCTGTAATTCATTTTCATCTTTGGGCGCCATCACGGTCATATTGGGCAAGCAACGCAGATAGGAATAATCGAACATACCATGGTGGGTAGGCCCGTCTTCACCCACAAGCCCCCCCCGGTCAATGGCAAAAACCACGTTTTGCGCATCAATGCACACGTCATGCACGATCTGGTCATAGGCACGCTGCAGAAAGGTGGAATAGATGGCCACTACAGGCTTGAATCCTTCTACAGCCAGTCCGGAAGCAAACGTAACGCCATGAGCCTCTGCAATTCCTACATCAAAAAAGCGATTCGGGAACTGGGCCGAGAACCTCGCCAACCCGGTCCCCTCGGGCATGGCAGCGGTAACTGCCACCACTTTAGGGTCTAATTTGGCCAGTTTGACCATAGCTTTGCCGAAAACATCCGTGTAAGAGGGGACGCTCAAATCAGATGGTGTGCAGGTTCCTGTTTTCACGTCAAAACTGCCGCAACCGTGAAAATATACAGGATTTTTTTCTGCCGGCGGATAGCCTTTGCCTTTCTTGGTGGTGACATGCAGCAGGACGGGTTCATCTCTGAATTTGATATTGCCAAGTATGTCGATGAGGTGTTCGATGTTATGCCCGTCGATGGGGCCGAAATATTCAAAGTTGAACGCCTCGAACAGCATGCCGGGGGTTACAAAGGTTTTAAAGGAATCTTCGCTCCGTTTCGCCAGTTGGTACATGTCGGCACCAATTTTCGGCAAAGATTTCAGCAATGCCCCAAAATCCTTACGCAGGTCCTGGAGTCTTCTATTGGAAAAGGTGCGGCTCAAAAGGGAGGAAAGGGCACCAACGTTGCGTGAAATCGACATTTCATTGTCGTTCAGGATAACGATTAAATCCCGGTCCTTGTGCGCCCCGCCGGTTTGATTCATTGCCTCATAGGCTAACCCCGCGGTCATGGACCCATCGCCGATGACTGCAATGACTTTTGATTTTTCTTTTTTTAAGTTTTTTGCCGTTGCAATGCCCAATCCTGCTGAAATGGAGGTACTGCTGTGTCCTGTTGTAAACGCATCATAGGGGCTTTCGCTGATACGGGTGAAACCTGATAGTCCATCTAATTTTCTTATGGTTTCAAATGACTGGCGCCTGCCGGTAAGAATTTTATGGGCATATGCCTGATGACCAACATCCCAAATGATTTTGTCTTTTGGGGAATTGAAAACAACGTGCAGCGCTATCGTCAACTCAACGGTGCCAAGGCTGGATGCCAGGTGGCCCCCGCTCTGGGAAATCACGTTGACGATCATTTTCCTGATTTCAGACGCCACTATTTTCAGCTCTGAACGGGGAATTTTTTTCAGATCGTCAGGAGAGTCTATATTTTTTAATAGGGACATAGGTCTGATTTTTTTACAATCTAGTTGCTTAGTTGCTACGTTCGATAATGTAGTGTGCTATCGCTCTCAGTGGTTCAGCTTTTTTATCAAACGATTCAATGGCATGCAAGGCTTTTTCAACGAGAAGGCGTGCATACGTTTGAGATTCCGCTATACCCATGATTGATGGAAAGGTATTCTTGTCCCGGTCGATATCCGTACCCACTGCTTTGCCCATTTTTGCCGGATCGCCGATCACGTTCAGAATGTCATCCGCCACTTGGAATGCCAGTCCGATGTGGCTGGCATAAGCGTTCAGGGCCTGCATTTCATTTGCATCCGCGCCGCCCATAAGTGCGCCGGAAAAAACAGACGCCTCGATCAGCGCACCGGTCTTTTTTTTATGCAGCACCTTGATTTCATTTAAATTCAGTTTTTTTCCCTCAGACATCATATCGAGCATTTGGCCACCGATCATGCCGCCATAGCCTGCGGCAACAGAGACCCTGTGCATGACCTTAAGGGTTGCTTGACCGTTTTCAGAAGTCACGAATTGCGGATCGGACAGTATTTGAAAGGCAAGTGTCAAAAGCGCGTCACCTGCCAGAATCGCAGTGGCTTCGTCAAACTCTATGTGGAGAGTCGGTTTTCCACGCCGCAATGCGTCATCATCCATGGCCGGGAGATCATCATGGATAAGAGAGTAGGTGTGGATCAATTCCAGGGCACAGGCGATAGGCAAAAGATCGCTCGGGTTGCCTCCTACGGATTCGGAGGATGCCAGGAAGAGGATAGGGCGCACCCGTTTTCCGCCGGCGGAAACAGCGTACTGCATAGCTGCCGCAATTTCCTCGGCCAGGGATTCCTGTGAAAAATAGGCTTCGATCCACTGATTTACCATGGACTGTCTATGGGCGAGATATGCTTGAAGATCACTCATCTGCATCATCGGGAAATGGGGTTTCATTGCCGGTCCCATCTGCATTAGCGGTCAGCAAGGTGATTTTTTTCTCGGTTTCATCCAGCTTGGCGGAGCAGAATTTAGATAGCTTGACACCCTCCTCAAAACGCTGCATTGCCTTTTCCAGGGCAAGATCGCCTGATTCGAGCTCCTGAACAATGGTTTCCAGAGTTTGCATGGCTTCTTCAAAAGTCTGCTTTTTCATAATATTTTCCTTTATGAATTACCAGTCGCTTTCCCGTAATAAGAAAAGGAAAGCTACAGGTGGTTTATTTGTTTTTGACGGTTACATTCAAGGAACCCTTGCCCAGAAGAATTTCAAGCTGTTGTCCCTGTGAGGCATAATCAGCATCACGCACGACGGTCTTGTCAGGAATGGTGCGGGTTATACTGTACCCCCTGGATAGGATGGCCATGGGATTCAACAGTTCGAGTGCTTTGGAAACCTCGCGCAGGTTGAACGCTTTATCGTTAAGATTATTAATGTAATATTTTAAAAGGTTATTACATATTATATTAAGTTGTTCTTTAAGTTGCTGGCATTGATTTGCAGGACTGTATATGGCAAGTTTCTGGATATGCCAGTGCAAGTGCTGTCGTTCGGTTTGCAGCTGCCTATGAATATTGTTGACCAACCGATTGGCAAGGTCGTCTGTATGCAGACGTAGGTCCTGAATTTTTTTTCGAGGGTCTTTGAGTTTTTTTGTGGCGTGGGTCAGATGGATCCGTTTGTGGTCGATGAACCGATGGAGACCACCTGTAAGCTGTCTGATCAGGTCAGATAGATTGTATTTAAGATCTTCTTTTACCGGTACCACCAATTCTGCGGCAGCAGATGGTGTGGGCGCGCGCATATCGGCCACAAAATCAGCTATGGTGTAATCGGTTTCATGTCCGACGGCAGAAATCACAGGAATGCGAGAGCTGTAGATGGTCCGGGCCACATTTTCGGCGTTAAAAGCTTGCAGGTCTTCCAGAGAACCGCCGCCGCGGGCAACAATGATCACCTCGATATCTTTTTGCCTATTAAGAAGTTCAATGGCTGCACAAATTTCGTGTTCAGCACCGTCTCCCTGTACTTTGCAGCCGGCAATCTGAATATGGACATTGGGATACCGCCGGTTTGCAATCCTTAATACATCATGCACAACAGCACCGCTTGGCGATGTTACCAACCCGATATAATGCGGTAAAAAGGGCAAAACCTGTTTGTTGTCCAACGCAAAGAGACCCTCGTTTTCGAGTTTCTGTTTTAGCTGCTCAAAAGCGATCTGAAGGGCGCCGACACCGCCGGGTTCCAGGTGCTCGAATATAATTTGATAAGATCCCCGGGGTTCATATACGGAAATTCGTCCCAAGCCATTGATCTGTATGCCGTCCTCGGGCATGAATTTCAGGTTGCGGTTCTGTCCGCGAAACATGACAGCACTGATCTGGGCATGAGCATCTTTTACGGTAAAATAATAATGGCCGGATGCCGGAATCCGAAAATTGGATATTTCACCGGACAGCCACACAAACTGGAAACGGCCTTCGAGAAGGGATTTAATTTTCCGGGTCAACTCGGAGACCGTCATGGTTGCATTATGCATCATGTGTTCAGCGTTTATTTCTTTCGACAGGATTAACAGGATTTA
>JBDLJD010000163.1:0-8868 GCA_039714495.1 Thermodesulfobacteriota bacterium | reverse complement strand
CATTTGAACTCACTACCAAATACTCGGCTGTGGACTAATGACGATACCTTGTGGAGAATATAGAAATAGATGGATAGAGATACAAAGATCGGCGACTTTAGCATATTAAAAATTATAATATTTCAGATAGTTACGTTAATATTTTTCGTTTGCTTTGTTCCATCCGGCTTTGCCAGAGACTTCACGTTCGCATGGGAAGCCAATCACCCCAATGATAATGTAGTCAAGTACCGGATTTACTGGAGCACGACATCCGGGGGCTATAAAACTGCCAACCGGCAGGACATTCTTGCAAGCAGCCTCCCTGACCCGTCCAACCCCAAGTATACCCTGTCACTCACAAATGCGAGTGCGGATCAAACGTATTATTTTGTCTGCAGTGCCGTGGACAATCAGGGTTATGAAAGCGATTTTTCAGACGAAATAAATACAGCCAATCAGGGCCCGACACCGCCACCGGACCCGACACCGCCACCGGACCCGACACCACCACCGGATACAACACCGCCACCGGATACAACACCGCCGGAATTCACCTCGTGGCCCATGGTGACCGCTACAACCGATGATACTGCCATTATTGAATGGTCGACCAACGAACAAAGTGACAGCATCATCCGGTATGGCCTGGCCACAAGCACCTGGGAAAATTACAATTCTGAAATTGGCAGTTCAAACATGACCGAGAACCACCGGATTACCCTGATAAACCTGAAGGACAGCACAACCTATTATTTTCGTGTCGCTTCCAGGGATATCCAGGGCAACGGCCCACTCATCTCAAACGAACAAACCTTTACAACCGATCAGGAGCCGGATGAACAAGAACCTGAAATTATTTCGCCACCTACTGTCATAACCATATTTGAAACAGACGCGGGCATACAATCGGGTGTAATCAATGCCAGCATGGCTGCGCTTGCAACGGAAGACGGAAATATTTCAGTCGCCATATCGTGGAGAACCGACGAACTCAGTAACAGTGAGGTAAGATATGGTAAAAGCAGCACAACTTGGGATCAATACAGTGACACAGTGGTGGATGATGCTTTTGTTAAGAAGCATACCGTCATATTGACAGGTCTCAGGGAGGGAGAAAGGTACTATTTTAGAGCTGGTTCCACAGATGCTTTTGGGAACGGGCCAACGTCTGACCCCAACGAAATCAACAATCCCTTTAAGGAACAGTCTTTTCGGATAGAAAAGCCGTCTGACAATGAAGCCCCCCGGATATTGAATGGTCCCCATCTAAAAGCAATCAATAAAGACTCGGCTGTCATTGTCTGGGAAACGGATGAACCCGCAAGCAGCATGCTGCAATATGGATTATCTAAGGCTGAATGGGGTGGATTTGACCACAGTAAAGTCATTACGGACATGCGCACAGATCACAGTGTTACCATAACCGGTCTCTCTGACACCACCCAATATTTTTTCATGGTCGGGGCCATGGATGCCACGGGAAATGGGCCCGGCAAGAATGATAATCCCAGCAACCCATCCGTTGTTGATAGTTTCTGGACGACCGACATCGTGGATGAAACGCCGCCAAACATCTCAGGCATCGAAGTGGTGTATGCCACCGATACGACAGCGCTTATTCAATGGGAAACAGACGAACCAGGCAACAGCATGGTACAGTACGATCTCAGCAGCCGAACCTGGGGTCAGTACGAATACAGCAGCAATGACTCAGAGGTGGTAATGTCTCACCACTTGACCCTGACGGGGCTGAGGCGAGATACCACCTACTATTTTCGTCTATCTTCAACAGACGCCAGTGGAAATGGGCCTGGAGCCGATCCGGACCTATTCAATCCATCGGAGGAACTGACATTCCAAACGGCAGCCGAGCCCGACGTAAATGCCCCCCAAATATCGGAAGTAACTATTATCATGCGGGATGATGGACAGTCCGTGGTCGTGGAATGGGTCACCGATGAACCCGGAAACAGCCAGGTAGTGTACGGCCCTAAAGGCGGGGAATGGGGCAGCTATGCATACCATGAGAACAGCCCTGAATTGACACGGGAGCACAGCGTCGTCCTAACGAATCTGGAAACAGATATTCTCTATTATATAAGGGTCGGTTCCATGGATGTATCAGGAAACAACTATGAAACATTGGAAAACGACGATAATCCATCCAAAGAATTAACGTTTCAACTCGGTTCAGGCATGGCCGGCAACGATATTGCTACCCAAGCAGATTATAGTTTGTCCCATTCCGCATCAGAAGTCTCGTGCTTCATCAGCGCAACAGGCAAGTAGGACAATAGAGAGCTACAAGACTCGCCAGCCTTTTGTGATAATGGAGGGTTGTGAATCGCTGCAAGAGAACTGAGCAGACCAGCGGCAGGCACAACTCACAGGAGGATCTTTAATGAAGGAATTTACCCGGGCACAGATCGATGCATTGAGCGCCTACGTCGATGCCGACCGTTTTTCAATAGGACAATCGCATCGGGAACTTCACTTGCACGATATTTCTCCGCACCGCGGCTCACTGCCGGCCGGCATTATCTGGCCGCTCACGACGGAGGAAGTCTCCGCCATTTTATCCTGGTCCTACCGTCACGATATTCCTGTGACCCCTTGGGGGGCCGGCACCAGCACCGAGGGCAATCCTGTACCGACCTGCGGTGGTCTCGTGATGGACCTGACGCGCATGGACAAGGTTCTGGCCTTGCGGCCGGAAGACCTGCAAGCGGACGTGCAGCCCGGCGTCCTGCGCAAGACCCTGAACCGTGAGCTGGGCCGCTACGGCCTCTTCTTCCCACCGGATCCGGGTGCCGATGCCACTATTGGCGGCATGATCGCCAATAATGCCTCCGGCGTACAGACCGTCAAATATGGTGCCACCAAAGACTATGTCATGCAGATGACGATCGTGCTGCCCGATGGTGAAATCATTCAAACCGGGTGCCAGGCGCCTAAGTCTTCCTCCGGCTACGATTTGACCCGCCTGTTCGTCGGTTCCGAGGGTACGCTGGGCGTGGTTACCGAGGCGACGCTGCGTTTGGCCGGAATACCCGAACACCACCTGGCGGCCACGATCACCTTCGAAGCCTTGGGCGATGCTTCCCAGGCTGTATCCGTAATGATCGGGTCCGGACTTGAACCGGCCGCCCTCGAACTTTTGACACCCGGCCTAATTCAACTGATGAATTCGGCCGCCGACCTGGACCTGCCCGAGCAGCCGTCCCTGTTTTGTGAATTTCACGGCATCAGTCAGGACACGCTGCAGGTGACGGCCGAAATGGCGCGTGAACTTTGTACCGATTGCGGCGCCACAGGTTTTCGTTTCGGCGTCGAAGCCAATGAGCGCACCGAGTTGTGGCGGGCCCGCCACGAGGCCTGGGAAACGATCCACCGTGCCCATCCCGGCAAGCAGACGCTGATCGTCGACGCTGCCGTGCCGATTTCGCTCTATCCTGAAATGATCGTTTTCGCCCAGGAGGAAGTCGACCGCAAACAGGCGGCCGGTTACGTTTTCGGTCATGCGGGTGACGGCAATCTCCATGTGGTGATTGCCGGAGATCCTGACAACGCTCGGGAGTGGAACGACCTGGAGGAGATCAACCAGCGCATCGTCACTCGGGCCGTGGAACTGGGGGGGACCTGTACCGGCGAGCACGGGGTCGGCATCGGCAAACGCAAGTTCATGGAGCTGGAACATGGCGCAAGCTACCATTTAATGCGCCGCATCAAGGAGCTGATCGACCCCAAGGGCCTTATGAATCCGGGTAAGATCTTTGTGCAGCGACAGGAGAGAGAGACAGACTGACCAGCGGGCAATCCTCTGAGACAGTATTACGGGCGCTTGCCTGGCGCGCATCCCAACGGTGTCACGGTTAGAATTGTAACGAATAATCGCGGTGTACCGACCGGCAAGCGGCAACATCTTTGATCTGATCAGGATTCATCCGCCGCTGTAATCGAAGACCGATGGAATCCTTGATAGCATCGTCATAGGCAGCCAGAGCAGGGGCAATATCAACTGCCGCTCGACTACGCCAATCGACTTCAGCTCCGTATAGAACTAAACCCTCACCCAGTAACGTTACCGCCTTTTCTGCCTTGGGGTTTTTCCCCTTAAGCGCCCTGCGCGCTTTGGAAAGCTTTGACTTGATGGCGTTTGTTCCGCTTATCTTACCGAGCGCCTTTTCCGATTGTTTGATCTGATTCATAGCACCTTTAGCCGACTCATTGACAATGACCGTTTCGAGGGCTGTCAGTTGTTGTTCAAGACCGGCCAGTTCATCTGCCCCGTTAATAACCTTTCCTAATTCCGCAATTGTTTCATATGCCTGGTCGACGTTGTTGCGGTAGGTTCGACGCGCTTTCTTTTCGGCCTTGTCCAATTCCATATAATGTTTGTTTACTTCAGCCCAATCCTCGGGAATCTGCTTTTCAAGGTCTGTTATGTCAGCCTCCGCGTTCTCTATCTCTTTTTCAATGCGGATGAGATCATCCTTGTCCGGTGATTTACTCCGAGAAGCTCTGGTCAACTCCTGTTTCAAATTTACGATTTTCAATCTGATAGTGCGCATGTCCGACTGCAGACTGCGAACCTGCCGAAGCTGTGGACGGTATTCAGGTGCATAGGCGGCAAGTTTTTCTTCAGCCAGGCGAATTGATGCCATCAGATCGAAGGTGTTCAGGGTTCGATCGAGGCTGTCATTCAAGGCTTCCTGCTGTTTTTTCGGCAGATAGCCGATATCAGAGGCACGTAAGGTGTCGACGTAGCTGCGCAGCTGCTCTGCGTGATTATCATAGTAATCAAAGAGCATTTCTTCAATACAGTACTGCAGCCGTGGATTAATGGGCGGTGGCGCTGTTTCGGCAGACAGCGAGATACGCGTGGGCAGGTAGTTCACCATAGCGGGAGTCAGCGCAACAAGCGACAATGCTACCAACTGCAAGGCAATAAAGGGAATAGCGCCACGATAGATTTGCAGTGTTTTAACGATGGCGGGGGCAACACCACGCAGGTAAAACAAAGAAAAACCAAAAGGCGGCGTCAGAAATGAGGTCTGGAGATTAAGGCCAACCATCACCCCGAACCACACGGCGGTCACATTGGCACCGGGGTCGGAAAGCAGGATGGGGGCGACGATGGGAACCACGACGACTGCTATTTCGATGAAATCAAGGAAAAATCCGAGGACGAACATCACCGCCATGACAACGATAAATTGTACCCAGAATCCGCCCTGCAGATTGGTTAGAAAATGCCGGACCAATTCTTCCCCTCCAAAACCGCGAAAGGCAGAGGTCAGCATGGCCGCACCAATCAGAATAATAAATACCATGCAGGTCGTTTTGGCCGTTTCGGCCATTACCGCGTTGAGGGTATTTTCAATCTTATAGATTCGCCAAGTGCTCCAGGCGATGGCAGTCAACAGGCCAATAGTGGCAACCCCGGCCAGGAACATTCCGATGCCATCCCCCTCCTTGATGTTTTTGACGTTCAGGTCATAAAAGGCCAGGATAATCGCAATGGTAACGGTTGAGACGACGGCCAGTATGGCAGGGTAATAGGTGTTGCGTTGTCCCTCGGTCAGGCGATAGCCTCCCATGATCATGGCGCCGATGGCGCCCACCGCACCGGCTTGATTAACCGTGGCCACGCCCAGAATGATGGAGCCCAGCACCAGGAAAATGAGCATCAAGGGCGGTGTTAAAGCCATCAACACACGCACGATGAACATTCGGTCGTATTTTCCGTCATAGGGTACCGGAGGTGCGGACCCTTTTTTAAATATGGCGACAAACAGGATATAAAGAGTATACAACCCTACCAGCACCAATCCGGGTACCAGGGCGCCCATAAACATTTCACCGGCACTGGTGGAGGTGACATCCAGTATCGACGGCATGGAAAATTCACCGGTTGCGGCCTTATAAGCTGCTTTACGCAGTGTACTGGCCTGATCGGAAGCACCACTTAACTGGTCAGCCAGGATAATCAGAACGATAGAAGGGGGGATGATCTGCCCCAGCGTGCCCGAAGCGCAGATTGTGCCTGTGGCCAATGGTTTGGAATAATTGTTGCGCAGCATGGCCGGTAGGGAAATCAACCCCATGGCAACCACCGTGGCCCCTACGATACCGGTAGTTGCGGCCAGCAGTGCTCCGACCAGGACAACGGAGATGCCCAACCCTCCGGGAACCGGCCCGAACAGCTGGGCCATGGCAACCAGAAGGTCTTCCGCGATTTTGGACCGTTGGAGCATAATGCCCATAAAAATGAACAGCGGAACCGCGATCAGGGTATCGCGTTCGACATCCCAGTAAAGGCTTCGAAAATTGGTCACCCCGGCACTGAGCCACTGAACAGGGCCACCTTCATAAAAAAAGGCGCTGGGATCCCCGGCAAACAGAAAACCAAATAGAGCGGCCAGTCCAATGGACAAAATGGCAGCCCCCGGCAATGAGAAGGCAACCGGGAAACCGGAAGAAAGCGCAGTGATCATTGCCAGAAGAAGAATAAGAAGAAAAACGACTTCCATGTAGTGATCCTTTATATATTGTTCGTTTTACGACTCACCGGCTAACTGATCACCATCTGGTTCTTGACGAAGGTCGGCAACACTGTCGAGCAGGTAACTGGAAAATTGTACAATCATGGATACGGCGTAGACCGCTAAAAATCCGACCATCAGGTATTTGACATACAATCCGTAACCGGACTGGGAAACCTCGAAACTGTAGAGCGGGCTGTTGATGCTGCTGGTTTTATCCCACATACCGGTACCGATGATTACCCATCCCAACGGCAGGCCCAGGAGCAGCGTGCCAAGGCTGTTGGTCCATGCCTTCTTGTGCTTGCTGAAACGCGAATAAAAAACATCGACACGCACATGGCCTTCATGGACCAGCGTATAGGCGCTGGCAAAAAGAAATAATGCCGCATACCAGAAACGGACGAGATCCCCCATGAAAGGCTGTTCGTAGGAAAACACAAACCGGGAAATAACAATCTGGAACTCCGCCAGTACCACCAGAAAGGTCAACCAGATAAATCCCAGGGATTTATTAAAAAAAGCGATGACCAACGACAGCAGGATCAATGGGTAGTGCACATACATACCGCGAAATTGGGGGCGTCCCATGGCGTGGGCCAATTCGTCGCCGACTATTTTCGGCAGGAGGTTTTCCACCCTGAGAAAGGAGATGAAAATATCGACGAAGCCTATAATCAGAACGGTCCAAAAGGCCGCACGGATGATATAGGCGGCAAACCCGGACAGTAAATCCGCATCCGCGCGCAAGGTCCGTTTGCGGGTCCTCAGGACATACAGGACGACAAGCACAACCACTCCCAGGTAACTCAGAAGCTGAAGCCATCCTTTTACAACCTGACCGTTCTCGAGGGGGGTGCGTAAGGCTTCCAGGCCAAACCAGCCATAGTGCGCAAAAAGAGACGGCAACCCAGGCCATTCCTGCCAGAAATTCAGGTAGTTGTTGATTAAAAAAAGCAGCATGACCGCGACGATCGATACTGCCAGGGTCCGGACCAGCAAAGCGATGAGGTTATGGCCTGAAGTGTCTTTCTCTTTTACGGTGTCTGATACAGCGTTGGTATCGGTGGTATCTGATGAGCTCATAAGTTTTTAAATGTCAATATATGAGGTGTTGGATCTATTGTTATTGGGCGGTCGTGCCGAGCTGGACGGTCCTGTTTTACTTCAAAGCAACCCCTAAAAAAGGAGAAATATGGTACCCCTTAAGGGTACCATATTTCGATGAGAGATTGTTATGTATTGATTAGAGATCCAGTACACGGTTACGCTGGTTGAGATAGGCCTGGTCGGAGATCTTCATCCAGCTTCCAACCTCATGGCGCGCTTTGACAAAACTTTCGTGGATTCGTTTTGTCAGATTGTCGTGTTTGACGACCCCCGCATATACTTCTGCAGCGCCATCACCAAAAGCGTCATAGACATCTTCGTTGAATTCGCGCAGCTTCACGCCCTGCTCGGTGACCAGTTTGGCAAGGAATAAGCCGTTTTTTGCATTGAATTCAGCCATCATGACATCATTTTCCATGGATGCGGCAGCTTCGATGATCTGCTGGTCGGATTTTGCAAGGCCATCCCACCATTTTTTATTTATGCCCAGCGCCAGCATCGAGCCTGGTTCATGCATGCCCGGGTAGTAATAATACTTGGCGGCTTCATAAAATTTTAAAAAATAGTCATTCCAGGGGCCGACCCACTCCGTGGCATCGATTGACCCGGCAATCAGGTTTTCATAAATCTGGCCACCGGGAATGGAAACAGGGGAGGCGCCCAGCTTGGCCATGACATCGCCACCAAGACCGGGCATACGTATTTTAAGCCCCTTCAGATCGTCAGGAGAGTTGATCTCCTTGCGAAACCAGCCACCCATCTGAGAGCCGGTATTACCGCACATGAGTCCTTTGATTCCAAAATTGGCACCCAGTTCATCCCATAATGCCTGACCGCCGTAATAGCGCATCCATGCGTTCATTTCATTGTAGGTCAAACCGAACGGAACACCGCAGAAATAAGCATAACCCGGATGCTTGCCTTTCCAATAGTAATCGGCGGCATGGTACATCTGGGCATTGCCGGAGGCAACCTCGTCAAAGGAATCAAACGCCTTTACCCGTTCGCCGGATGCAAAATAGTTCACTTTCATACGGCCATTGGTCATATCGGTCAATCTTTTGGCAAAACGCTGTGCCCCGGTGCCCAAACCGGGGAAATCACGCGGCCAGGTGGTAACCAGTGTAATTTCAATCGTCTTTTGTGCATGTACCGCAGGAGCCCCGGCAATAACGGCTCCAGCGGCAACAGCTCCGACACCGGCCTTTTTTAAAAATTCTCGTCTTTTCAT
>JBDLJD010000162.1:0-8882 GCA_039714495.1 Thermodesulfobacteriota bacterium | reverse complement strand
CCTGGCGACAAAAAAGGCTCTCCGATCTTCCGGGAGAGCCATTGACACCACATCTATACATTGATACAATTACAATGCTTGAGCGTGCCGCAAGGCCCTCAGGTTGTTCTAAGCCAAGCACCCGGACCCGCCAAAGTCGCGTGCTTGGCTTTTTTCTCTTATCCGGCGTAAACGCCTTATTCAGTCATCTTCAGATATCTCCCAACTCAAACGACACCTTGTCGGCGACCATGACGTCGCCATCCGCGCGGCCCTTGATTTCTACATTGATACCATTAGCGAGATCTGAGGGTTCACCATCCTCGAACACGGTTTCCGGGGTGGTGTTTATTATCTGGCCATCAACGGTGAATTCCGATTCTGATACGAAATCAGTCACAAGTCCCTCAATCTCGAACTGGTCCGGCTCCCAGAATTCAATTTCATAAGCCCACAAAATGCCATCGACCAGCTCACCCTCGGCCTCGAGTTTGACGCCCGGTACGATATCAATCTGTACGCCGTCCACAAAAACAGCCCCATCCTCGACCATGACTACCTGGCTTCCAACAGTGAATTCGTCGGCTGCAGCCTTGGCAGTCACAAAACCCATAACCTCGACCTCTTCGGCGTTTTCAAATTCAAGATCATCTTCCAGGGCAACCTGATCGGCCAACATCAGCGTAAAGGCGGCATCGACCTTTCCTATCGCCTCCACCAGCATACCGTTTTCCAGAAGCCCGTCCGGCAGACCGCTCATGTCTGCGGAGGCATAGCTCACATTCAGCCCGTTGATCTGGAACATTTCCGGCTGTGGATCATCGAGCGCCTCGACAAAGCCCTTGACCTCATAGAGGGTATTTTCGAGATAGGTCCCCTTCTCTTCCAGGAACGTCGCCCAAACCGTCCCCTGGTCATCATAAAAACCACTGACTTCGACCACCATGTTCAGTGCGATGTCATCCAAATCGAAATCATCATGAAGATTCGTCATGAAATTGACCATAACCGTCTGGCCCATGACTTCCAATTGTCTTTCATCCGGGCCGGAACCGCTGACATTTGATATGGGCCCCTCGACCTCGCTTCGATAAATCACCCTTTCTGCGACAGCGCTCTCTTCGTCCTCCCCGATGGTGCCTTTTACGGTTACCACCTTGCCTTCATCCAGATAGCTCTGGACAGCCGCATCGCCGGTACCCACGGTCTCGCCATTGACCAACACAATGGCAGAGATGGTATCGAATTCAGTACCGTTGACGATGATGCTTCCGAATTCGCTGATGGACCCACGGCTGATAATGCCACTTCCCCCGACACCACCCCCACTATTAGCGGTACTGCCACCGCCGCATGAAATCATCACCAGAAAGATCGCCAGGACTGATAACCCTCCGAGGATTCTATTCGTTTTCATTTTATATGTCCTCATTTTTATAAGGTTCTTCAAAATAATAAATACCTAGCCCGGCCACATTTCTTCCTGTGCCCTCCACCGATGGATTGGTGTCGCGGTCGTTGTCGGCCAGCCACTCATCCAGGTGCTCCAGCAGCTTCTGCGCCCTTCTGGTGGAGAGTTTGCGAAATGCAGGCAAAGCCTCGCTGGGCAGGTTGTCGTAGGAGACTTTTCTTTGGAAAAAAGCCCGCGGCCTGTCTGCATCCAGATTGTGCCCTATGGTTGAAACAAGATGCCGGACATCGGTTCCCAGAATGTGAATTTTCTCCGCCTCGCTGTTTTCAGGTATATAGGCTTTTTTCACCAAGGCAATTTTGCCGTTGTCCAGCTGTTCGACCGCCCCTATTCTCAACAGTTCATCCAAAACGGCCCGCACCGGCATGTCGCCGCTGAACCGTCTGACGATATCGCTGAACGTGGACCAGGGCCCTGAAATGGAAAGAGTGGAAGGCTCGCCATCGGCATCCTGAAATTCCGGCTCGCGGCGCCAGGCGGCGATAATGCGGGCTGCCCGATTATATTTTTCATTCTGATGGCTGTCATCCGGTCTTGGAATCCCCTGCATGCGCTTTACCTCCTTACGTGACAAGCCTGTAAGCACGGCAACCCGCGACGTGGATTGTTTGCGGCCCTCAATGGTGAATTCCCGCGTGGCCACATCGACATACAGCCACCTCGCCAGGTCGGTAAAAGTACCATAGGACATGCCGTTTCTGAGTAGTATCCGTATCAGGGGACGCAACAACCGCAAAACGGCAGATGACAATGATTTCAAATGGTTTATGGTCATTTGGTCCAACTTTACCTATCAATGGAATACGAACGCTAACTATTTTTTTGGGATTATATTCCCAAATATTGACCAATGTCAAGAAAAAAACGACATCCCTTCAAGGACGCCAATGCAGGTCGGATAGCTTGCCAGCACATAGAAGAGGAATTGAATGGACAACAGGAAGGCCGGCAAAGATGGGCGACGGCACCACTGATACTCAACAGGTGCCCGCTGTTGGAAATGACCTTAAACCCCGGATCAACGCTTGTAAAGGCTTCTATTCCGGATTATTTTTCAGAACCCCCTGCCCCGTGGCTTCCGTCACGCTGTGCCACAGTTTACCGTGGGGCGCCACTTGTTTGCGCTTACCGGCCGACAAGCCCATGGGCAGATGAACGTAAGTGTAATTCCAGTAACCGATGAGCACGTTGGTTTTACCGGCCATGCCCGCGTGCACGGCGTCGCGCCCCAGGAAGCTGCAGAAAACGTGGTCGTTGGCATTGGCCGGAAGGCTGCGGATCATATAGCTGGGGTCGATGTATTTAAGCGAAATGCTGATGTCTTTTTCACGGAAGTGGGCCATGATGCGGCTTTTCAGGAAAATCCCGATGTCTTTCAGGCGGATGTTGCCGGATTCATCGAGTTCCTCCATATCATCCTGGAAATATTTCTGCCCGGCACCCTCGGCCACCACGATCACGGCATGGCCGCGCTGGGCCAGCCTGGCCTCGATGGCTGCCAGAAGACCCTTGGGACCCTCCAGGTCGAAATCAACTTCCGGAATCAAGGCAAAATTGACATCCTGCTGGGCGAGGGTCGCTGTTGCGGCAATATAGCCGGAGTGGCGCCCCATGAGCTTGATGAGGCCGACACCATTGGGATAGCCCTTGGACTCGTTATGCGCCCCCTTGATGGCTTCCGTGGCCACATCCACAGCGGTTTCGAACCCAAAGGAACGCGCCACCATGTAGATGTCGTTGTCAATGGTTTTGGGTATGCCCACCACGCTGATCTTGAGACCCCTCTCCAGAATGGTTTCCGCAACCAGGGTTGCCGCCTTGAGCGTTCCGTCGCCGCCCACCATGAAAAGTATGCCCACATTCATCCTTTCCAGGCTGTCCACGATCTCGCCGATATCCTGGGGTCCGCGTGACGAACCCAGAATCGACCCGCCCAGTTCGAGAATGTTGACCACGGTTTCCGGCTTCAGTTCCATGATATCGTGGTTGTATTTCGGAATAAATCCCTGCAGGCCAAACCTTATGCCGTAGATGTTTCTGACACCATACCCGTAGTAAAGCTCGAGCACTATGGACCGGATAATGTCGTTGAGGCCAGGGCAGAGGCCTCCGCAGGTGACGATGGCGCACCTCAGCTTGCTGGGGTCGAAATAGATATTTTTCCGTGGGCCGGCTGTCTCCAGCCAGGGGCTCACGGTCCCCCGTTCCAGGGCCTGTTGCATATTTTCCAGTGATGCATCGATCAATATCCCCTCATCGTCCGATACGAAATTTTCCCCGCGCTTGAGGGGCGACGGAATCTTTGCTTCACCCAGGCACTGAACTTTGGTTTCCTCGATATTCTCAATCATAAGGCCTTTCCATTATAGGGTGCGCTTTTTAGGTTCGAATCTGAATTCCCCTTTTCCCAGGATGTCGTGCAGATGCAAAATTCCACAGATGGTCCCGTCATCCGTTGTGATGGGCAGAACCGTGATTTCATGCTTTTCCATCAGGGTCAGTGCGTCATAGGCCGGCGTTTCCGGGCGGGCGCATTTCGGGTCTCGGGTCATGACAGCCTCCACAGGCAACCCCAGAATGTCCCTGTTTTCGATCAGGCAGCGCCTGATGTCCCCATCGGTGACGATGCCCACCAGCCCGTTGGCTTCGTTGCAGACCAGGGCCGCGCCGAGCCCCATGCGGTTGACCGTCTGAACAGCCGCCTCCATGCTATTGCCCGAAGCAACGAGCGGAATGGATTCCCCGGTCAGCATCATGTCGGCAACACGGCTGGAAAGCCTCTGACCCAGGGCTCCGCCCGGGTGGAATCGTTTGAAATCGCTGGACGTGAATTGCTTTTTGTTGATCAGCGTTACCGCAAGGGCGTCGCCCATGGCCAGAAGGGCCGTGGAACTGGCCGTGGGAGCCAGGCCCATAGGGCAAGCCTCCTTTTGCACACCGACATCGATGACGATATCGCTGTTCTGGGCCAGCGTCGACTCTTGGTTGCCCGTAAATGAAATCACCGTGCAGCCAATGCCCCGTATGCTGGTCACCAGGGCGTTCAGCTCGTCGGTTTCACCGCTGGTGGAAAGCGCCAGAAATATATCGTCCGGCACGACCATCCCCAGGTCCCCATGCATGGCTTCCACTGGATGCAGAAAAAAGGATCGGGTGCCGGTGCTGTTGAGGGTGGCCACAATCTTTCTTCCGACGATGCCGGATTTGCCTATTCCGCCGACCACAACCCGCCCCGCTGATGCATATATGCGTTCCACCATGGCTGTGAAACCGTGGTCGAGCCTGTCGATCAGCTGCATGAGGCCTTCGGCCTCTATGCGCAACACCTCCCTGGCCTCTTCTAAAATTACGGATTTTTTCTTTTTCAAAAACATCTCCCCTCGGTTAGCGGCCTATGTTTTCCAAATCACTATAATCCAATGACAATATTCAAAAAAAAGCAAGCGGTCTTTTCCAATCAATCGATTAAAGAGTCTATACCCCCCCGGACGCGGCATCATCGCCACAGAATTTTTTTGCCCGCATCCCAACATTGGGCTTGACAATTGGTTCATCTTTTATTATTATTGTATGTTTGATAAAGTCATAGAGAAGAAGGCATGGCCGGATTCCATTTTCCAGGCCATTTTTATTTACATTAAACCAAATGGGGGTGGTCCCAATGGAGTGTACAACAGTTCGAAAAGGAAGTGAATGCCCGTTTATGACCAACCAGGGGTGTTCCTACAATGGCGGGATTTGTCATGAAATCGTAGAGAGTTGTGAAGGCTGCAACCGTAAACTTGAAAACGGCTCCGGCTGGTATTGCTCGGCATGCCCGGATCCGGCAACAAAATGGAAAAACGGCAACTGCAACCTGGCTTCGCACGTTTCCTCGGCGACCGTGCAGAAAAAACAAAAAATAAATCCGCTCAAGGCATCCAAACGCGCCAGGCGGTAACACAATTCCCGGTAATGACAAACCCTGCTCACCATGCGAGCAGGGTTTTTTTATGCTTGACTTTTTCCGGCTTATGGCGGAAAGCCTGACCGGAACATATGACCCTTCCAACCCTTTTTTGGCCAAGGAGGTACCCGAGTATGAATCCCATTGCCCAAGAACTGAACCAAACCATCGAAACGGGAAATCCCCATGTCCTGGAAATGCTGTCCGACATCGGAAAAGCCCTGTTTTTCCCCAAAGGCATCCTCAGCCAGAGTGCTGAAGCCAAAGAAAAGGCCCACCGGCTGAATGCCACCATCGGCATTGCCAAGGAAGGCGGGCACATCATGCGTTTCGATTCGGTAATGGAAACCATCAAGGACATCCCCCCGAGCCAATCCTTGACCTATGCCCCCAGTTTCGGGATTCCGGACCTGCGCAGTATCTGGCATGATTCCATCTATTCCAAAAACAGCTCCCTTTCTGGAAAGCCCATCAGTCTGCCGGTGGTCACCTGCGGCATCACCCACGGTGTCAGTATGTTCGGCGATATCTGGCTCGACCCCGGGGACGTGGTGATCCTGCCCGACATGATGTGGGGCAATTACAACATGGTTCTCGGGCTGCGAAAAGGCGCCCGCATCAGTTCCTACCCGATTTTCACCGACCAGGGAGCGTTCAACGTTAACGCCCTGGAAAAGGTTGTCCGGGATGAAGCCCGCCAGAACAGCAAAATAACCGTTCTGCTCAACTTCCCCCACAACCCGTCCGGGTACACAGCCACAAAAGCCGAGGGCGACCGTATCGCGGAACTCCTGATCGACGTTGCCAGAGGGGGGACCAATGTAATTGTCGTTACCGACGACTCCTATTTCGGCCTTTTCTACGAAGAAGAGACCCTCAAGGAATCCGTGTTTGCCAAGCTTTGCGGAAAAGACCCGCGACTTCTGGCCATAAAACTGGACGGCTGCACCAAAGAGAATTTCGTCTGGGGGCTCAGGGTCGGTTTCATGACCTACGGACTGTCTGCCGGGGGGCAGGAAAAAGCCGTATATGACGCCCTCGAGAAAAAAACCGCCGGGTGTATCCGGGGTAACATCTCCAATGCCTCCCATCTGGGCCAGTCCATTGTTCTCAAATCCATGCAGAATGATAAATTTCCTGCGGAAAAGGAAGAAAAGTTCACGACACTCAAAGCACGTGCCCAAAAAGTCAAAAGCGTGCTGGCCGATCCGAAATACCAGGACGCCTGGGAAGCCTACCCCTTTAATTCAGGGTATTTCATGTGCATCCGCCTTAAAAACCTCAATGCCGAAAAATTACGCATACACCTGCTCGACAAGTATGGTGTCGGTCTGATCTCCATTGGCGAAGACAATCTCAGGGTCGCCTTTTCCTGTATCGATGAAGACCAGATTCAGACCCTTTTCGACCTTGTATTAGAGGGCGTCAATGACCTGACCTGACAATCGACTATGTTGAAATTATGCAACACGATTCTACCATCAGAATGTGGATCGACACGCTGACCGGGAAAGACAGGGCCTTCAACCTTGCCCATGCCGGCAAATGGACGCTTTATTTCGTGGCCATAGGACTGATTGCCGGCCTTGGTTCGATTGTCTTTCACTACCTCTGTCAGCTGGGAGTCCACTACTTCATGGATATGATGGCCGGTTACCGCCCGCCGTCTCCGGCCGGAGAGCACCACCTGCTGCCCCCTACGGCCAGGCCTTTTAATCGCTGGATCCTGCTCTTGTTACCCGCCTTTGGAGGATTGCTGAGCGGCTGGCTGGTCTACACCTTTGCACCGGAAGCGGAGGGGCATGGAACCGATGCCGCCATTAACGCCTATCACCGGGCGGGCGGGCTCATCCGCAGCAGGGTCCCCATCATCAAAACCATTGCCTCTTCCATCACCCTGACCACCGGCGGGTCCGGTGGACGTGAGGGGCCCATTGCCCAGATTGGCGCCGGTTTCGGCTCTTTTCTGGCCACCCGCCTCAAACTGTCGGAACGCGAGCGCAGAATCATGATGGCCGCCGGCATCGGTGCCGGCGTGGGCAGTATTTTCCGGGCACCGCTGGCGGGCGCGTTGTTTGCTGCCGAAGTGCTGTACCGTGACCCCGAATTCGAATCCGAAGTCATCATACCGGCCGGCATATCATCAGTGGTGGCCTACTGCGTTTTCTGCCTGGTATTCGGGTGGGGATCGCTTTTCGACTCCCCGGGATTCAAATTCAGCAATCCCTTGGAATTGGGCCCGTACATCGTGCTGGCAATTATCCTGGTGGCCGTGGGTGTGCTGTACGTCAAATCTTTTTACGGTATCATCGACCTGTTCAAATCCCTGAATATTCCCAACCATATCAAGCCCGCCGTGGGAGGACTCTGCACGGGCATCATCGGCTTTTTTCTGCCGCAGACCCTGGCCTTTGGCTATGGCTTTGCCCAGATGGCCCTCAACAGCGAACTCACGGTTCCGTTCCTGCTCCTGTTGGCCTTCGGAAAAATCTTCACCACCTCATTTTCCATTGGATCCGGCGGCAGCGGGGGCGTCTTTGGCCCGTCCATCGTCATTGGAGGCGCCATGGGCGGGGCCGTGGGCAAAGTGTTCCACAGCATTATGCCGGATGTGGTCAACGAACCCGGCGCATTTGTCGTGGTGGGGATGGCGGGTTTCTTTACCGCGGTTTCCAACACACCCATTTCAACCATCATCTTCGTCAGCGAAATGACCAACTCCTACCACCTGCTGCTGCCCAGCCTCCTGGTCTGTTCCCTGACCTACCTGGCCTCCAAGAAATGGACCATTTTTCAACAGCAGGTAAAAAGCAAAATCGATTCTCCGGCCCACGCCGGCGATTTTTTCGTGGACATCCTCCAGGCCATCCGCGTAAAAGACCTTACCGACCATATAAAAAAGGTGACCCTTATCCCCCAGGACATGCCTTTTGTGGAATTCAAATCATTTTTTTCCACCACCAAACAGCATTACTTCCCGGTGATGGACGCCGATGAAAAGCTGATCGGCATTTTTTCCATCAACGATATCCGCGGAGTGCTTTTTTCCCGCGAAATAGAGCACCTGGTGCGCATGAAGGACATCGGCACATCCGACATCATCACCACCACGCCGTCCGACGACCTGAATTCCGTGCTCCAGAAATTCACCGAAAAAAATATCGACAGCCTGCCGGTGGTTGCGGATGATGACCACGGTCTGCTCCTCGGCATGCTCAACCGCAGGGAAGTCATCGCCTTCTACAATGATAAAATCAGGGAAATGAAACAGAAGAAAAAGTAGTATTTGGGTTTTTGTGTTTGGTGTTTAGTGTGTAGCGATTATTTGTCAAAAATGAAAATGATATCACATTACTTTCCTGATAATGATCAGCTTTTATGATTACAGGGAGTAATCTCTTTGGGCATGCTGTCGCATAGAGGTCAAGATTATTCCAATTTTTAGAGCAGTTTTATACCAAAGTGATTTCAAAGGTGTTGTTACAA
>JBDLJD010000161.1:0-8900 GCA_039714495.1 Thermodesulfobacteriota bacterium | reverse complement strand
AAGGAGATAGTGATGCAAACAGTTGAAAGCGGAAAATTCGTAAGCGTAACCTACACCGGAACCCTGGCGGATGGCCAGGTGTTCGATTCCTGCGAAACCAGCCAGCCTATGGAGTTTCAGACCGGCTCCAGCCAGCTGATCCAGGGTTTCGAGAATGCTGTAATGGGCATGGCTTTGAATGAAAAGAAAACATTCACCATTCAACCGGAAGACGCTTATGGCCTGCGCAATGAAGACAGCGTGCACGAGTTTCCCAAGGCGGAATTGCCCGAAGGCGTGGACCCCAAGGTGGGCGACACGGTTGCCTTTTCCACCCCCGAAGGCCAGCAGATTCCGGCCCGGCTGATTAATATGGATGACACCAACCTGACCTTCGACCTGAATCACCCGCTCGCCGGGGAAGCGCTCACCTTTGAAATCGAGGTGGTGGGCATCAACGACACCCCCACCCAGCAGCCCCAGGGCTGCGGGTCAGGCTGCGACTGCGGTTCGGGCTGCTCCTGCTGAATCGGCTAGCTGAATTTCCAAAAATAAAGGGCGTCCTTTCTGAAATTGAAAGGATGCCCTTTTTTGTTTGTTGCGTTCTATTCCTGGTGCTTCATGCCATGGGCCTCCTTGAATTCGTGCCACTCGTCATGGTCTATGCTGCCGTCCCCGTTCAAATCGAGCTCTTTGTATATCTCTTTTGTGGCCTCGGGGAAATGGGCCTTGAACTCCTCCCAGCTCACACCGTCGTCCCCATCCGTGTCCATGTCCCCGAAATGGGCGTTGAACATGCTCGGATCCGGCATGGATGCCTTGTGGTGGCGTGCATCGCCGGCACAGCCTGCAGCAATCAAAAGGGTCAGTATCAGAAAGCCAATCACGTAATGTGTTTTATTCATGAATCCTCCTTGAGAAATCTGTTTTAATTTTCCTTTAAAAGATAGTGCCAATCATCTCGAAGCGTGACAACCGCTAATCAATATATTTTCTAATGAACGGTTCAACACCTCTTCCACCCTGTTTTCACCGAGCTTGAGGATCAATAAGTCCTTGTAAACACCACAGAACATCTTTCCATTCTGCAAGTGGCAGACCCCTCCGAACATTTTCTTGTCATCCGTATTCTTCCACCTTGCTACAAATTTCTTGATGCGCGCTTCGAGTTCTTCATTGTATGGCATGGCTACCCCCTGTTGAAGATACCTGTCCACTAAATACAACTATTAATCAGACCCCGACATTAAATTAAAATAGTGTCGCAGGTGAGGTTAGACAAGCCCAACGTCATTAATTTATTGAAATGAACTTCAAAAACAGCATAAAATCGATATAAAAACCAATTTTTATATCGTTTGGCAAATTAACGTTCCGAAACTAATATTGTCCTGGTACATCTCTTACATCAACAGAGATTCATGACAGACTACTATCAAAAACATTATAAAGCCTATTGCCAGAAGACTTTTTCCATTGACCCCTCCTCTTTTCTCGAGCCCTTGCGAAAACATCTCGAGCCGGGCTGCACGATTCTGGACATCGGCTGCGGGTCGGGCCGCGACATGCTCTGGCTGAAGAATCACGGCTTTTCCGTATCCGGCTTTGAAAGATCGGCCGGGTTGGCTGCGCTTGCCAGGCAGAACACGGGAAGCAATGTCATTGAAGGCGACTTTGAAACATTTGATTTTACAGACTTGCCTTCAGATGCAGTTCTTTTTGCCGGATCCCTGGTGCACGTTCCCCACGAAAAACTGCCGCAGGTTTTCGAGCAGGCCATTGCCGGTTTGAGGCCGGGTGGAAAGGTGCTGTTAAGCTTGAAGCAGGGCAACGGCACGGGCACGGATGAACTTGACAGGGTTTTCTATTACTGGCAGGAGAGCGACCTGGAAGCGCTTTTTCAACAATTCGGACTTTCCATCCTCGAATTCAGCAGGCAGGTGTCCAAAGTGAATGCCCGCGACATATGGCTGGGATACGTTCTCGAAAAAACGAACATCCAGCATCCAACGTCCAACATCGAATCAAGAACGCCTTGCTGATAGCCAAAAGGTCTTATGATAAAAGATGGAAAATCAAGATCAGCACGAAACGCCCGAACAACAAAAGCACGATCAGCAGGACCACCCAGCGGGGTATCTTGCGAAAATAGGCAGCAAATTTATCGGCAGAAGGATATTTCACTTCCAATCTCTTTTCAGCTATTTGGTCAAGTCCTGATTAAAAGTTGTAACTTTAATGTTATGTTACCTGGTGTCGGGTTTCATGTGTCAGGTTGTGGTTTTAGCGCTCTATTGCTTCCCAGCAGGGTTAAAACCCTGCGCTACATGGTTGATTCGAGGAATGGGCATGTAGGCCAGGGCTTCAGCCCTACTAGGCTTAGGCCTGAACCACATGTGATGCTATAAATCCACCCTCTACGGCAGCATCTCTCTGGTGATGGCGCTGGTAATATCTTTTCTACACAGGAATATGCCTCGCAGGGGTCGGCATGTTAACGAAATTTCTTTTTAGGAGGTCGCCATGAAAAACAAATCCAAAATAACCCGCAGGAAATTTATGGCAGCGGCCGGTGGGAGCCTGGTATCCATCGGCCTGCCGGGCGTCTTTGTAAAGCTACTGGACGCCGAGAATGAGGCCCTGGCCGCCGAACTGCGGCCGGACGGGCGGACGCGCATTCCGCCTGGCCAGCACGCGGTCAAGACCCTTTCGGACATGGGCGGCGTTCCGGGGGTCGGCCCGGTGCCGGAATGGCGCATGGAGATCGTAGGCGCGGTAAAAAAACCGCTGACCCTGACCTTTGAGGATGTCATGAAATTGCCGCAGGTCTCGCAAACCTGCGACGTGCACTGCGTTACCGGCTGGACCTTACTGGACTCTCGCTGGCAGGGGGTTTCCCTGCAGGCAGTCATGGACCTGGTCAAGGTTAAAAGGGAAGCAAAGTTCGTGATTTTTGAGGCCCCGGCAGACTACTCCAGCAACATTCCTGTCAGCGACGTGAAAAAGGGCAACGGCATCCTGGCCCACGGGTTTTCAGGCCAGCCGCTGCCCAAAGCCCACGGTGCCCCCCTGCGTTCCCTGGTACCGGACCGCTATTTTTACAAAAGCGTCAAGTGGGTGCAGCGCATCAAATTCACTGTCGAGGATGAACCCGGGTACTATGAAACCCGGGGGTACAGCAACAGCGCGGACCCGTGGAAGGAAGAGCGGTTCGACGATTAAAATCGTGTTCCGCGCTTTTATGAAACGCGACTACGTCCCTATAAAATGGGTTATGATGGCTTGACATATCTTCATATCTAAAGTATATTTAATTAACATTATTATTAATTTAATGTACTTCATGAATATTACTAAACTGCGCAAAATCAGCAAACTCTATTTTGGATATGAAGAACTATCCAGAACGCTGGGCATAAGCACGGCCTCGGCCAGGGTGACCGCCAGCCGATATGTAAAAATGGGCCTGCTGGTGCGCATCAAGCGCAACCTATACATGCTGAAGGAAACCTGGGACGCGTCTGGCCCAAGTGAAAAATTCGTACTGGCCAACCTCGGCCAGACACCATCCTATATATCTCTATTAACGGCACTGGATTTTCACAATGTCAGCACCCAGATGCAGCAAAATTATATTGAATCCATTGCCCTGCAGCGCACCAGAACCATTGATATTGAGGGAACCTTGTTCAGATATACGAAAATTGCAGCACCCCTCTACTCCGGTTTTGCAAGGCAGGACGGCTTTTTTGTGGCCAGTCCGGAAAAAGCCCTGGTGGATGCTGTCTATCTGGTTTCATTTGGACGATACGCACTTGATTTTTCATCTATCGACCCTGAAAAAATCAACCCGTACGAGATTGCGAAAATCAGTAAACCCTACCCCTGCAGAACAAAAACGATGCTAAGGAGCTATGGATACCTTAAAACAACATGAATTGTTTGAAATAGAAGTATTGGACAGAATGCGCAGCTTCAAACTGCTGGACCCTCTTGTGTTCGGTGGGGGTACTATGCTGCGGTTGTGCCACCAATTGAACCGCTTTTCCGCTGACCTTGATTTCTGGTTTGTAAAACCTTTTGACGAAGAAACGTATTTTTCCAATTTCAAGCACCGCTTTGAAAACACTTATGAAATGACCGACGCCCAGATCAAACATTTCACATTGCTGTTTGAGTTGCGCAGCGGATCTTTTCCCAAAAGACTGAAAATTGAAATCCGCCGGGGTGTTCAGCAATTGGATTTTCAGGACCAGATCGCCTTCTCCCGGTTTGCCAGCAAGCAGGTCGTGCTCAAGGTGATTACCCTCGAACAGGCCATGCAAAATAAAATAAATGCCTTTATGGATCGGGGCGAAGTCCGGGATGGCTTCGATATTGAATTTTTGCTGCGCAAAGGTATCGATCTCCCGGAAATGAGCGCCGACCGGATTAAAAAATTCAGGAAAAAGCTCAGCCAATTGAAGGAAATGGATTTCAAGGTCAAACTCGGATCAATCCTGGAAAAGGATATCCGTAAATACTATATTGCGCAAAAATTTGCTTTCCTCGAAGGAACACTGATGAATTCCCACCTGGATCATGCGTAAGGAGGAACAATGGCTTTCTACATCGTACAGCACGGCTTGAGCCTGCCCAAGGACCAGGATCCTGAAAAGGGCCTGACGCCTAAAGGCATGGAGGATGTAAAAAGAATCGCCGAAGTTGCCCAAAACTACGGGGTGGAGGTGGCGCGTATTGTGCACAGCGGGAAGAAGCGCGCCCAGCAGACCGCCGAGCTTATAGGGGACGTTCTGCAACCAGCCCAGGGAATCAAAGAGATCAGCGGTATCAACCCGTTGGATGATGTTGCGGAATTTGCCCCCCGGGTGGATTTTCAGGCCAACACCATGGTGGTGGGGCATTTGCCGTTCCTGGAACGGCTGACCTCTTTTCTCATCACCGGCCAGAAAGAACCCGTGGTCTTCAAGCTGCAGAACGGCGGCATCCTGTGCCTGGACCGGATCGAAAGCCAAGACACGCCGGCTATCAAATGGGCCCTTATGCCTTTAGTATCATAGAAAATCTATTTTACCACCCGCTGCGCTCAAGACACAGAGGACACAAAGATATAATACTTCTGAAATAATATGAAACCTTTGTGATCTTTGTGTCTTTGTGGTTAATTATTTCTTTGTCTCATCCTCCGACCTGACCACGGCCATGATATCCAGTATCTCTTCTTTCAGCTCACCAGGCGCATAGATTTCGCCCCAGCCCTTTTGGAACTGGAACAAACCATCATAGGCCGTGTCGTGAAAAGACCGGATGCGGTGTGGTATCCCCTTCTCCTTCAGGATAGATTCCATCAGCTGCGCTTCCACGATATTTTCCAGGCCGGCTATTTTTACATAGGGGCTCATTAAGCCTCCATCCTGCAATGCATTCTAGGGTTTTTCTTTGGCGTGCCCTGTCATGTTGTTTATGCAACCTCGGGGTCTATCTGCCCCCATTTGCGTCCAGGGTTTCAAGTTCTTCCCAGCGGCGGTAGGCACTTTCGATTTCCTTTTCCACGCGCTGGAGGTCTGCTTTAACCCCGGCAATCGCGGCTTTTTCCTTTTTGTAGAACAGCGGGTCGGACATGACTTCGAAAAGGGCTGCATGTTCTGCCTCCAGGGCTTCGATCTTTTGCGGCAGCTCTTGTATCTCCCGTTTTTGCATGTATCCCAGTTTCGGTGATGAACGCGGCTCGCCTTTTGGTTTTGTTTTTACAGGGTCTCTCTTTTCCGGCGGCTGAACCACCGGGCGCTGGCGCAGCCAATCATCGTACCCCCCGGCGTATTCGGCCACCTGGCCATTGCCTTCAAAAACGATGGTGCTGGTAACCACACTGTTCAAAAAGGCCCGGTCGTGACTGACCAGAAGCAGCGTCCCCGGGTATTCCAGAATCAGTTCTTCGAGGAGCTCCAGGGTTTCCACATCGAGGTCGTTGGTGGGCTCGTCCAGAACCAGGACGTTGGCCGGCCTGGTAAACAATTTGGCCAGCAGCAGGCGATTTTTCTCTCCGCCGGAAAGGACATGCACCGGTGTGCGGCACCTCTCGGGCAGGAACAAAAAATCCTGAAGGTAGCTGATAACGTGACGTTTACGATCGTTCAGCACAACAAAGTCATTACCGTCGGCAATATTTTCGCGTACGGTCTTTTGCTCATTGAGCTGCGCCCTGAGTTGATCGAAATAGACAATCTTCAGATTGGTACCGTGGCGCACACTGCCGGTTTCCGGATTTTCAGCTTTCAATAGAATTTTCAACAAGGTCGTTTTACCCACACCATTGGGACCAATGAGGCCCACCTTGTCCCCGCGCAGGATAACCGTGGAAAAATCCCGCACAATGGAGGCCTGCCCATAGGAAAAGCCCACATTCCGGGCTTCGATGACGAGCTTACCTGTCCGTTCCGCGGCCTGGACCTTAAGTTTGGCGGTACCGATTTTACGGCGGCGGTCCCGGTAGGCGGCACGCATCTTCTGCAGGGCTCTGACGCGCCCTTCATTTCTTGTGCGGCGGGCTTTTATCCCTTTCCTGATCCAGGCTTCCTCCTGGGACAACTTCTTATCGAATACCCCGTTCTGGCTATTCTCTACATCCAGGGCAGCCTTTCTTCTTGCTATAAAGGTGTTATAATCACAATCATAGGAAACCAGGCGCCCCCGATCAAGTTCCAGAATCCTGTTGGCAAGTTTTTGGAGAAAAGCCCGGTCATGGGTGATAAACAGCAGCGTTTTTACGTTGCGCCGGATGTATTCCTCCATCCAGAGAATCGTTTCGATATCCAGGTGGTTGGTAGGTTCATCCAGCAGGAGGAGGTCTGGTTTGCCGGCCAGGGCGCCCGCAAACAACGCACGCCGTTTCAGCCCTGCCGAAAGGTCGGCAAACAGCCTTTGGGGATCCAAATGGGTTCGGGAAAGAATGTTTTCGATGCGGTTCGACAGCTCCCAGCCATTATCGCTATCGAGGAGATGCTGCAGCTGGTCGCGCTTTTCAGCCATCTGGGATCCCTCCCCGCTCTCCATGGTTCTACAGATCCGGCTGTGCTCGGCCAGCGCCCGGCCGGTTTTACCAAGGCCCCGGGCGATTGCTTCGAATAGGGTGCCATCGAACCCCGCTTTTACATCCTGATCCAGCGCGGCCACGCCGATACCCTGCCGGCGCCAGACTTCACCTTTGTCGGGAAGTATCTGCCCACCCAGAAGCTTCAGCAGCGTAGACTTGCCCACACCGTTGCGGCCCACCAGGCAGATGCGTTCTCCTTTACGGACCTGGAAGGTGATCTCTTCCAACAGTTGGGGGGTGCCGAACCCCCAGCACACATCCCGCATACCGATCATGGGCATCAGGGTTTTTCTCCGGCCAGGGCACACCCCAGGGCATCCCGGTTGATTTCGCGCATAGCTTTCATGACTTCCTCGGCCAGCTTGTCGCCGGTGGTATTCTCCTCGTCCACCACGGCATCGGCACCGGCATCCATCAGGCTCTGGCTGGCGATATGAAAACGACTGCGGGCCACGATACAGGATTCCGGTGAAAAAGTTCTCATGTTGTGAATGATTTCTTTCACGGACCTGGGGTCCGGTATGGTAATGGTCACCAGGCAGGCGCCCTTGATTCCCAGGTGGGAGACGACATCGCTGTTGGTGGCATCGGCCATGTACACCGGCAGGCCCTTCTTGCGGGCCAGGGCCGCGGTCTGGGGATTCAACTCCACAACCTGCGGGTAAATACACGCTTCCAGCAATACGTCCGCCACCCGTTGGCCGGCCGGCCCGAACCCGATGATAAAAATGTTGGGAGTCGCCTCCGTCCCCTTCTCCGCAGGATCCTCTTGGGAGGCGAAGGTGGGCTGGTGTTTCATCATCGACAGGATCTTCCCGGATAACGGCACGGCGTACGCGGCCATGTACGGCGCCAGGAACATGGACAGGATGGTCACGGTGACGATCATGTCAAACCGGCCCTGGCCTAAAACACCACCCCGAAAAGCCACCGTGGCCAGGACAAACGAAAACTCTCCGACCTGGGCCAGCGTAATACCCGTTGCCAGGGAAGAGAGACGCGCCATGCGAAACGCCGTGCAGATCACAAAAATCACCAGGGCCTTGACAGCAAATACGACCACCAGCCAGAACAGAGCCTGGACAGCATTGGCCATGAGCCAGGCCGGATTGACCAGCATGCCGATGGAGGTGAAAAACAGGGTGACAAAGAGGGTGCGCAGGGAGCCGATATCCGACCGGATCTGGGTGGCAAAGGAGGATTCTGCCAGGAGCACGCCGGCAATAAAGGCCCCCAAGGCGGGTGAGAGCCCGATGGCGTGGGCCGACCAGGCCGAGCCGATGGCCGCGGCAATGGCCAGAAGCACCACCAGCTCCCGGTTGGAAAAAAGGTTCCCGGTCATCAACACCTTGGGAATGACGATGTAAAAAAGCACGAAAAACACGGCTGCCAGGCCGCCGGCCGCAGCCAGGGTCTTGACGATGTGCAACGCAACCTGCTGCACACTGCCGCCGGTCCCCAAAATAGTCACCAGCAGCACCAGCGGCACCACGGCAATGTCCTGGGTCAGGAGTACGGCCAGGGCGTTGCGCCCGTGAATGGAATCGATCTCCATGCGGTCCACCAGCACCCTCAGGACGATGGCAGTGGAACTGAGGGCGATAATGGCCCCCATGGCCAGGCCCTGCCGGATTGGACCGAGAAGGGCGAAAATCAGGGCAAAAACCGCCAGGGTGATCAGAATTTGCAGGATACCGATAAGAAAAGCCCTGGCCCCCATGCGCTTAAGGCGGCTGAATGAAAATTCCAGGCCAATGGAAAAGAGCAAAAGGGCCACACCCAGTTCGGCCACCTCCTGCACCGCGTCCTTGTTGAACATGATGGGACC
>JBDLJD010000160.1:0-8994 GCA_039714495.1 Thermodesulfobacteriota bacterium | reverse complement strand
GGGAGGCCCTCGATGATCTGGTCATGCAGGAAATGCTCGAACTTACGGAAACGCGCTGTGCCCTGACGCGCAAGGGAATGCGATTCCTGGATGGAATCGTTGCACTACTGGTCAGGCAGTAGTCGGCAGTCTGTGATCAGTGTTTTTTGCTGGAATCAGAACTTGACCTTTTTAAGGCGCCCCCGTTGAACGAAAATCGAGCCGGTAGGATTTGCCGCCCCGTTGAAGAATGATGTCGTCGGGATTGATGCGGCTGATTTGATACCCCTCGATAGCCCCCCCCTCCCGCATAACCTGGTTGTTGATAACCGCCAGGCTCTGTTCAGGTACATCACTCCAGGAAATGGCCTGTATCTTTAAACCAACGCCTTCAAGCCTGTCGATGGGTACTGGTTTCTTTTCCTGTGTGATTGTTTTCTCGGATATTGCATCCGGGAGATCTGAGCTGTTCTCTTCTGTAGTGATTGTTTGCGGCGTAGTTTCCGTTACAGCCTTGTCTTCCACCTTTTCCCTGGCAGGCGATTCTTTCACTTCTGCTACCTGTTCCGATCCAGTGGTACCTTGTGGTTTGCTGCTTTTATCCTCTGCCGGCACTGGTTTAACCGAAGATTTATTGCCGTCGGTTTTTGCTTTCCAACCTGCTGCAGGAGCTGCCGTGCTGCGGCTTAAAGGTTCAGACGGCAAAGGGGCTGGCGTGTCCTGAGAAGGTACCGGAACTTTTCTCTGTTCGTCCAAAGGGGCCGCAGGCTTTGCTGCATGCGTCGCATCCTTTAAAAGGGGTTCAGTAGAGTTTCTGGCGCCTCCCTTATAGTAGGCGGCCAAGCCAATGGCCCCGATACATATGCAAATGGCCCCGATGATTCCGATGACATATTTTGGAATAGCGCCTCTTCCGGCAGCCCCTGTATGTGTCAGCGGAAGATCCTGCTGTGCAGTTTCCTTTTCCAGTTTCTTTAGAGAATCGAGAATCGAGCTCAAATGCCAACATCCTTACATTAGAAACAGCCAACACATTTAAGAATGGTATTACTTTCTACAAATCTGGTGATAATGATACCATCCGTGCTGATGAATGTTTCTAATGTTTAAAATTTAAAAAATGGACAATCCTAGGGATCAATCTGTTTCACGATTGATCATTTAACAGGGGTTCATAATCCACTAGCCGCGGCGCCGGAAAATCCCCTTTCTCGTTGTAAAGCACGATCTTGGTCAACGGTCCCACGAACCCGTCGGCCTCGATGCCGTTTCTCTGCTGAATTTTATGAATAATTATCTTGGTTTCCTTGTCGTATTCCGGTGTCAGCGCGACGTCATCGTATCCAATATCCCGCAGCAGCATTTTAAGCATAATGACAGACCCCTTGGGATAACTAAAAGGTATAGTGCCTTTAAAACCCAGATGATTCTTCCAGGCAAAGAATACAGTGCCCTTGAATTGGGAGGCCAGGGCTTCATATGGAATCGTAACATCCGCTTCCATACCCTGGGCACGGAAGACGGCCTGATCCTCATTAATTTTTTCAAGCGTCAGGTATATGGGCAGGTTTTCATCATGACTCTCAAACTTGAAAATAGCCGGCAGGTTCAGCTTTCTGACCAAATCCGTATTGCCCTTGATCACCTGGATCTTCAGGCCCTGCTGCTCTGCCACCAGATTGAAAAATGTATCATCGTCTTTGATGCTCACAAGATAGGGTTGGATATATGTCTCGACCGCCCACAGGGACATCAGCTCCGCCATGGCACTGTAGCGTGTTTCTGAAGGTTCTGCCTGCTCGAGATATGCCTTCAGTGCCATGGGCGCCTCTTTTTTTAGAGGCGCCGTTTCCGTCGGGGCGGCCTCTAGTGGAGCGGGCTCCACTTCCTCCTGAATTTCAATTGGGATAGCGACTGCAGGCGGATCTTTAACAGCCGGTCCAGATTCGGGCAGCGCGATCAGCGGGGCCACCCCTGTCTCCCAGTGCACAATGCCCGGCAACAGCAATACAGCCACAACAGCCGCAGCAGCCACCAGGACGGCCGCTGCTGTACGGCGCTTCAAGGGAAACTGCTTCCGGTGATCGCCGCGGCTCCACAGTTCCCGAATCGCCATGCGCACCATATTGCCTGATACCCTCTTCCGGTTCCGGCTGAAAGCGATTAACAGGGATCGGTCACAAATAATATTGATCAGGCGGGGGATGCCGCTGGTATATTTGAATATCTCCTTTAGGGCGGCTTTCGAAAACAGGCCCCCCGGTTTGGTAAGCGCGACCTGTAACCGGTGTTCTATGTACGCTCCTGTTTCCTTGAGCGTGAGCGGCGCCAGATAACAGCTCAGGGTAACCCGCTGGCCGAGCTGCCTGAGTTCATGTGAATCCAGCATTTCCGCCAGCTCGGGCTGCCCCACCAGAATGATCTGGATGAGCTTGCTGCGCGTTGTTTCAAGATTTGACAAAAGCCGCAGCTGCTCGAGAACGTCGATGCTAAGGTTCTGGGCCTCGTCAATGATCACGATCACTTTTTTCCCGTCCGCTTTCATCTGCATGAGAAAGGCATTCAGGGCATCGACCAGTTCCTTGGCATTGTCTGCGGATGAATCGACATTAAGCTCATCGTTGATGGATTTGAGCAGTTGAACTTCATCCAATCTGGGATTGAATATGTAGGCGGCCTCTGTGTCACCAGGCAGCCGATCCAGAAAAACCCTGCACAGCGTAGTTTTTCCGGTACCGACCTCTCCGGTTATCTCCACGAACCCGTCCCCGTGTTCCACAGCATATTTCAAGTGGGCAAGGGCCTCTTCATGGCCTTTGCTAAGATATAGATAGGTCGGGTCCGGGAGCAGTTTGAAAGGGCGCTCCTTGAAACCGAAAAAATTGCTGTACATGGTGTCTCTCCTTAAAGCCACGCCCGCTGTTAAAACCTAACGGCAGTATCCTCACGAGCATGAAAGCAGGAACCGGTGGATATAATTAGATAAATACATCAAGCAAACATTCATGTCAAATGTCATGCAAAACTCATGATAGGACATCAAATTCACACACCAGCGGCGTGTGGTCGGAAAACTTTACCTGGGGAATTTCAAAAGAGGTTACCCGGATATCCGGGCTGTAGAAAATATAGTCCAGCTGCCGCCGGGGAGCGCGGCTGGGGTGGGAGGGCTCACCGTTGCTGTTGGCGTTTTGCAGCCCCGTGGCCGCCAGAAACAACTGCAGTTCACGGTCGCCCCACAGCACATTGAAATCTCCGGCCACGATCACCGGCTTGGTGGCCTGTTCCACCATTTTGTGCAAAGCCTCCAGCTGGTAGTGGCGGTGGCGAAACTTGATGGAAAGGTGCACCAGGAATATAACGCATTCGTCTATCTCGAGTTCTATGACCAGGCGTTTGACACCTTCCTTGAAATAGCGAAACTTCTGGGAGAGTATCTCCCGGTTGGTCAGAATGGCATTGCCCTGCTTGTTCAGCACCGGCACTTTCTGGGCCATGGATGTGGAACCGTACTTGGATTGGTAGATATGGTTGTGCTGCAGCTCCCAGGCAATAGATTCGGCCTGGTTGCTGTTGCTGGAACGAAATGAGCCGGAATCCACCTCGATCAGACCCATGATATCCGGTTTGACGGAAACGATGAAGTCAATGATCTTCCTGAGATTGCCGTTGGTATTCTTCAAATACCCGCTGTAGGGCACCGGCAGATGGAACAGTTTACCAATGCCTGCAGCGTAGCGTATGTTGTATAGTAATAATTTCAATTTATTCCGTTTTATAGCGGCGTTGCCGCGTTATCTAAAAGAAATTGACGCTCTTTTTCTTCAGCTTAAAAAGGCGTCAATTTCTTTTAGGTGGATAAAGTTTTAATCAATACCGCGATATAAAATTTGGCGTGGCTGATGGGCGCCGCCATGTTGGCCCGGTGGTTGGCCCAGATGCTGCCGTAGTCACTGTTCAAAATAAGCCATGGTTCGATTTGCAGGGCGTGATGACACAATTCGATGGCATGGTGCAGCACTTCCAGGCTTCCTTCGCGAGTCGCCATAACGTTGTAGAAATCATGTTCAACAGCCATCAAGATGGTGTGCATTGAACTGATCACACCCTTGGCGTAGAAAAAATAGTCGTCCGCCTTGAAAAAACCGACCGGACTGCCGTCGACTTCATGGGTTTTGACCAGGTTCTCATCACAACTCCCCAAAAGATCCCCGTAGGCTGCCAGCAGAGGAATCAAATTGTCAGCCCGGGTATAGAACTCAGCCTCACCCTTCTCAAGCTTGTCGTAGTAAGCGCGCAGCTCCTTCAAGCCATCCTTGTATTTGGATTCCGCCGATGGGAACCAGTAACGATCCGCCTTGATCATGAACCAGTTCATAGCATTTTCCAGATTGGGGTCGAACCGGGCAGTGGTGCCGGTGCGTGCAATGCGTTCAGCCAGAATACGCGTTGTGCGCCGCGTCACCTCAAGAACCCCCAGCTGAAAATTGTTGACGTTGTTCGTGTATTCAATAATGTCATTCGGACGCCAGCCATAAAACCGGTGGTTCAACTCATAATCCATGGGCTGAATCAGAGCATCCACAAAGGCCAGCCCCTCCACGGAATAGGTTTTTGCCTGTACGGTACCATGACCGTTGGTTGCCGTTGACGGCTCCTCATGAGCAGTCCCGGTATTTTCCGCAGAAGTATGCGGCTTTTCATCTACGGCTGTGTGATCCTCCATGTGGGCTTCTTCGGTTTCATGGAGTATTTCGGCAACAGGGTTGCCTGTTTCCACGGCTTCGATATACTCATCTTCGGCTGAGACGGCTTGCGGCTCGTGGGCAGGTTCAACAGCAGTAGCATGATCGTCTTTGTTCACATGCGTGTCTTCCGTGGCACGGGCTGCCTCCGACGGGATTGCCGCATGTTTATCAACATTCTGAGCCTCGACACTTTGAGGCGCAACATGCTGGTCCTTATCCTGTGCCTCGAAATACTGAATGCCGATCCACAAGGCAGCTATGACTCCCACCGCCACGAGGACAATCGGCAACATCTGTTTTGCGGCAAAACTTCCAAAGCCTCCGCCGGCCCCGGGTGTACTGTTATTTGCTCCCATAAGTCCGCAATCCTTTCACATGAGTATATTTTGAGAATTACAATTCAAGCCTGACACAGAACTTAAGCAAATTAGCCATTTGCGAAAAAATACGGGTCAGCCGTTTCTCAACTTCCTGCTATCCCCCACCCTGATGGTGACATTTTTAGCATCAAAATACTCCAGCAAGGGGATGATATATTTGCGCGAAACCCCAGTCATCTCCTTGAACTGGGGTGTGGTTATCTCTTCGTTGGCCGTCAAAAAATCGACCAAACGTTTTTTAAGGCCTTCATAAGGTTCCACATGAAAGAACAGTTCTTCCTTGGCCTTGATCATGGTGCCCTCACTTACCAGCAGCATGAGCACGTCTTTAGCCACGGCCGGATCCACATCCAGGGTTTTGGTCACTTCCTTGAAATAGGGGGGCGTCAGTCCGCTTTTACGATAGATGTCCAGCACCTTTTCCTTGAAGCTTTCCTGGTCAAACCCTAAGGATACCTTGTGTCCGGCCAGTTTCACGACCTCACCTTCCTGAACGATGGTATCGGCCTTGAGCATCTGATTCATCACCGCTCTGAAGAGTTTGTCGGCGGCCTGCATGGGAAACTTCGATTTCAGCTCTTCTTTGGACATGCCGGCCTTCAGGGGATTGGCCTGGTGGTATTTTTCAAGGAATGCCGCAATGTTGCCCTGCAGGGCTTCGAAAACATTTTTATGTACAAAAAGGCGCGTATCTTTATCAATCTGGATGATTTCACGCGTCGAAGAGAGCCCCTGGGTTATGGAGGCCAGCTTCTTTTCAGGAAGATTGGTCATGATTACCAGATCGGCAAAGGTCACCCCGGCCACATCCGCATCCTGCACGTGAAAAGAAACCACCCATTCCGGCGGGCTGTTGATCAGTCCCTGCAGCCCATCGACCACATCCGGCTGAAACTGCTTGTGCTTCTGTGGGACCGGATTCAAGACCTTGCCCCCGCCGATGGTACGCACGGGTGAATAGCTCCGAATGACAAAACGGTCGTCCCGGACAAGGGAAACAGGGGTATCCAGCCGCAGTTGGGCCACGATGTCTTCCCCGGGCGGCAGTTCCTCACGGTCCAGCAGCACCAGGTAGCCGAACACCTCGCTCGTGCCCGTGTGAAACCGCACCTTGGTTCTGTTCTTGGCCGGCTTTTTGTTGCTTTTCAGAAAATGGAGGGACACGTCCACCATGTAGCTGGGTTTCAAGGATTTAGGCGTGGAGATCACCTCTCCCCGGTTTACCGACGCTTTTTCCAGCCCCTGGAAGTTGATGGCCGTACGCATGCCCGGGCCGGCCTTTTCCACGCTTTCGTTGTGCACCTGGATGCCCCGCACCTTGGAAGAGATCATGGACGGGTAAATGGTGATGGTGTCGCCCACCTTGACCCTGCCGGAGACCAGCGAACCGGTGATGACCGTCCCAAATCCTTTCATGCTGAACACCCGGTCCACAGGCAGGCGAAACAGGTTGGTGACGGCCCTTTCAGGCACCGCAGCACTCAACGTATCCAAGGCGTCGACAAACGCCTGTATTCCCTCTCCAGTGACAGAGGAGACGGGTACGATGGGACAATCCTCCAGAAAGGTCCCCCGGGCAAAATCCCGGATGTCCTCAATAACCAATTCCATCCACTCTTCATCAACGAGATCGGTTTTGGTAAGCGCAATCAATCCGTGCTGGATGCCCAGAAGGGCGCAGATTTCCATGTGCTCGCGGGTCTGGGGCATCACCCCTTCATCCGCGGCGATCACCATGGCAACCATGTCGATGCCCGTGGCACCGGCAACCATGTTTTTCACGAATTTTTCATGGCCCGGCACATCCACAATACCCAGGTGCCAGCCGCCAGGCAGATCCATGGAGGCAAACCCGAGCTCGATGGTGATGCCCCGGGCCTGCTCTTCCTTCAGCCTGTCTGTGTTGACGCCGGTGACCGTCTTGATCAGGCTTGTCTTGCCGTGGTCGATGTGTCCGGCTGTACCTAATATGATCTGCTTCATTTATCGCGCTTTCGATTGCGGAAGAATTCCGTGACGTAGGACATCCCCACCAGGAAGATGGCCAGGCCCGCCACCCACACAGGCTCGACTCGCCCGTAGAAAAAACGGGTGAGCATGACGGCAAAAAATACCCCCAGGAGGACCCGCATGACCATTATACTTAAATTTTTCAATATATTCAAACCTTAATGGACATCCACCAAGATGATGGATGCCTAAATTTGTGATATTTTATCCTTTTTAACAACCTATAAATGTATAGCAGAAGGTATTAACGGTCAATAAAATAAACCTGATGTGAGCGTTCCAAATTTTAACTATAAGATAAGTTACATACATCTTAAGGGATTCTGTCCATTTGAGTTTTAAAATTTGAAACCCTACGGGATTGCCGATCTCACCGCATCTGCGGCGTCAGATGTCATACCGCATAGCCCACTATTGCGGAACAACATCTTCCTTGCACCTACGGCAACCTCGACAATCGCTCAATCAGGTTCAACCTGATGTGAGCGTTCCAAATTTTAACTATAAGATAAGTTACATACATCTTAAGGGATTCTGTCCATTAGAAACAGTTGTCGTAATTCGGGACAGTTCTACCTTCTCAAAAACCAGGATTAAAAAACACCTTCTGTGCTGACACATATTTCTAATGTGTATGCTTTTTCCTCTTGAAATATGGATATCATTCTGTTAATTTTGTTATTTCTATAGATAATCATCTTATGGTGGGTGTAGCTCAGTTGGTAGAGCACTTGGTTGTGGCCCAAGTGGCCGTGGGTTCAAGTCCCATCACTCACCCCATAAAAAAGATTGCCCGGGTCCTGTCGGACCCGGGCAATCTTTTTTTATGAATACAATCAAACATTTTTGCCTGTAAGCAAAAATAAGTAACATTTATCAATTGCCACGAGGAAATATTTTGAAGCTGCACATCTTATCCGACCTGCACATCGAATTCGGCGATTTCAATCTTCCGGAAGTCGGCGCCGACGTGATCATCCTTGCCGGAGACATCCACGTCGGTGACCGGGGCCTGAAGTGGATCCTGGAGCAGAGGCCCCAGCCTCCGGTGATCTATGTCCCCGGCAACCACGAATTTTACCATTACAAGTTCCCCGGCCTCATCGATGAATTGCGGGAAAAGTCCAAGGGCACCAATGTCCATCTTCTCGAAAACGACGCCTTGGAATTCAATGGATACCGTTTTTTCGGGTGTACCCTGTGGTCGGACATGGATTTGTTTGGAAATCCGGACAAGGCGATGGATGCGGCAGCAGGCGGCATGAACGATTATCATGTAATCAGGAACAGCCATACAGACCAGGTGCTGACTCCCGGGGAAACCGTAAAATGGCATGCGAAGTCAGTCAGAAAACTTGAGAAATTCATTGAAGCAGGGAATCCGGAGAAATCAATGGTGATCACGCACTGCACGCCCTCCATCAAGTCAATTCCCCATCGATTTCAAGGGCATGCGATGACGCCTGCTTTTGCCTCGAATATGGAGGAATTTATTCTCAAACACCAGCTGCGGCTCTGGATCCACGGGCACACGCATGACAGCTTTGATTACTGCCTGGGGGAAACCAGGATCATCTGCAACCCAAGGGGTTATGTGCCGAATGCCTTGAACCCTCAATTTGAACCAGATTTGACCATAACTATTTGAATATATCTTGCAATATCCCATTCATTCCTGTATCAGAAAATTCTCAAGGAGATATGGCTTACAGATTCCTGAGCCACCTTGAATGAAAACATAAATCTCTGCGCCCGTAGCTCAGCTGGATAGAGCGCCGGACTTCGAATCCGTAGGCCGCCCGTTCGAATCGGGCCGGGCGTACCAAAAAATTAAATGTGGCCGGGCAAGTAACTGTCCGGTCACATTGAATTTTAAT
>JBDLJD010000159.1:0-9191 GCA_039714495.1 Thermodesulfobacteriota bacterium | reverse complement strand
AAATCGGCGGCGCCGGGCTGGATGTGTTCAGCCGGGAGCCGGTCCCGGCGGATCATCCGTTGCTTGAGCTGGAAAACGTGATTGTAACACCTCACACGGCGGGGCTAACAAACGATTGCGTCATCCGCATGGCCACGGGGGCGGCCCGTTGCGTGCTGGACGTGTTTACCGGCAAAGTGCCCCCCAATGTGGCCAATCCGCAGGTGTTGACTCGCGATAGATGGCGACATCTCGGTTCGTAGTTTTCCTTATAACACCTAACCACAACAGGATGCGGAGATTATCCAATGTCAAAGAAAGTATCAGGAATTCTGGCACCCATCACGACACCTTTCGAGAATGATGAAGTGGCCCTCGATCGTTTGAGGGACAATATGAAGAAATACCGGGAGACGGACTTGGCGGGATTTTTTGCCCTCGGTACCAACGGGGAGAGCAAGTGCATGTCCAGGGACGAACGCCTGCGGGTCCTCGATGTGGTAGTCGAAGGCAAAGCCGACCACCAGATCGTGCTGGCGGGCTCCGGTTATGAATCCACGCGGCAGACCATAGACTTCAGTAAAAAAGTGGCTGAGGCCGGGGCCGATTTCGTCTCCATCCTGACGCCGTCATATTTCAAGAAAAGGATGACAGACGAGGCCCTCACCGGCTACTATACCGACGTGGCCGACGCCATTCCGGTTCCACTGTTCGCCTACAATGCCCCCGGTTACACCGGCATTACCTTATCGCCCAAGGTGATCGCCGAGATCTCCAAGCACCCCAATATAGCCGGAATGAAGGACACCTCCAAAGGCAACATGAGCACCTACCTCAGCGTCTGTAGCGATGAGTTCGACATCCTCTCCGGCACAGTAAGCACCCTTTTCACCGCCATGATTCTGGGGGCCGTGGGCGGGGTGATCTCCCCGGCCAATGCCTTTCCCGCTCCCTGTTGCGAGCTTTACGAGAAGTGCAGGGCGGGCGACATCGAACGGGCCAGGGAGCTTCACTTCATGCTCTTCAAACTGAACCGCGCGGTCTCGGGCAGCTTCGGCGTTGCCGGCGTCAAATACGCCATGGAGCTTGGCGGCTACCACGGTGGAGACCCCCGCAAACCGGTCCTGCCGATCAATGCGGAGAACAAGCAGGCCATTAAGGCTGCCGTTGCCGAGGCTGGATTGCTGAAATGATGGACTCGATATTAGCAATAGATGTGGGGACCCAATCGCTTAAGGCTTGTGTCATCGATCCGGAGTTGAACCTGTTGGAGCGGCAGCAGGTGCCCTATGTTCCCCAGGTGAAATCCAGGGACAGGGTGGAGCTCGATGCCGAGCTGTTGTGGGATGCGCTGGTTCAGGCCTGCAGGCGATTGAAGCACCGGGACCGGCTGAAAGCAATGATTTTTTCTACGCTTTGCCCCTCGCTGCTTCCCTTGGACAACGAGGGAACTCCGTTGCATCCCATCATTCTCCACCTGGATCGGCGGAGCTATCAGCAGGCCATGTGGGCCCTGGACCGGGTGGGTAATGAGGCTTTTCTCAATATCGCGGGCAACTTGCCGGTGCCCGGTGGCATCTCGGCCACCAGCCTGTTGTGGATCAGGGACCATAAACCTGAAATCTACCATAAAAAAGGGGTCTGTTTCGGGCATGCGGTGACCTTCTTTTTAAAGCGTCTCACCGACCGGTTCGTGATCGAGCCCACCAATGCTTCCTTTACAGGGCTCTACGACACGGTGGGTTACGGCGATTGGGATCCCCGTCTGCTGGAACCTCTGGGAATTGACCGGAAGGTACTCCCCCGGATAATTTCCTCCGGTTCCATTGCCGGTGGATTGATCAAAAAGGCGGCCGATGTGGTAGGGTTGCCCCAAGACATACCGGTTATCATCGGCGCCAACGACACGACGTGTGCTGCCATCGGCGCCGGGGTGATCCGCTCGGGCAAGATGATGAATACCTCGGGGACGGTGGAAATCCTGGTACTATGCGTTGAAGAACCGCTGGTTTCCAGAGATCATCTGCTGAGGACCCACGCTTACCCCGGAAAGTGGTTGGTCATGCGAACAGTGGGTGCGGGCGGGGCTTCGCTGGAGTGGTTCAGGCGGAATTTTTGTCGGGAAATGACCAAAAAGATATTCTACGAGGAGTATTTAAAAAGAGTGCTGTCTCTCAATGGAACGCCCGAAGCCCGATTCCAACCCTTCCTAGCCGGCGATCGTCACCGCATCAAGCGCAAAAGCGGATCATTCACCCGCCTGACTTTAAATACTACGCGCGAGGATCTGCTGCTTTCCCTTGCCCACGGGATCGTCTCTTTTCAATTCGAAAGCATCCCCCAATGGGAAAAAAGCCTGCGGTTGTCTGATCGCATATACCATGTGGGGGGTGGCGCCAGCGACGCCTACACGGGATATAAACAGGGCATGTTGAGGAATTACACGTTTATCCAGCTGGGGGAAACCACGCTCACCGGCGCTGCAAAACTGGCCATGGATGCAGTGGCTTAAAGATTAAGGACTTGTTTGAAGATGAAACTGCCTCGCACGGTTAAGATCAGGCAAAACTTCAAGACCCGGACCATAACGGATATTCCGGGAGTTATCCATTCGAAATTGGGTAATTTCGAAGCATGGAAGATCATATCCCCCGGTCAAAGCGTGGCCGTCACGGCGGGAAGCAGGGGTATCGTCGATATCGCGGACATCCTGGCCGCCCTGGTCAGGGCGCTTAAGGGGATCGGCGCCAAACCGTTCATCGTACCGGCCATGGGCAGCCACGGTGGCGCAACCGCCCAGGGGCAGGTGGCGCTTCTGGCCCACTACGGGATCACCGAGGAGTTCATGGGCGTACCCATAAAATCTTCCATGGATGTCATCCAGGTCGGTACGACCGGCGACGGGATCCCGGTGCTGGTGGACAAAATCGCTTCCGGGGCGGATCACATTGTGGTGGTCAACCGCGTCAAGCCCCACACCGATTTCGAGGGGAAGATCGGGAGCGGGCTCATGAAGATGATGTCCATCGGTCTGGGGAAACAGGCGGCAGCCGATATATACCACAATGAATTCATGCGGTTGGGGCATGACCGTGTCATTACCACTACGGCGCGGATCATTCTTGAGAAGTGCCCCATCGCCTTTGGGCTGGCCATCGTGGAAAACCAGAAAGACGAAACCGAAATACTCGAATTTATCGCCCCGGAGTACATCGAAGAAACCGAGCATAAGTTATTGGTTCGGGCCAAGGAAATATTGCCCCGGATTCCTTTCGACCCCATCGATATTCTCATCGTGGATGAAATCGGAAAGAACTTCAGCGGTACCGGCATGGACCAGAATGTGATTGCCCGGACAGTAATTCCCTATCACAAGGTCCCGACTCGTCCTGTGATTTCCCGTATCCTGGTGCGGGATCTCTCCCCGGATTCAGGCGGAAACGCTCTGGGCATCGGCAATGCCGATTTCACCACCCGGCGTTTGGTGGACAAGATCGACCGTGAGACATCCTACATGAACTCCATCACCTCTTCATGTCCGGAGATTACCCGGATACCGCCGTACTACGAAAGCGACAGCGAAATGCTGGAGGCGGCTTTCAAGACCATACCCGGAGTCGATCATGGAAACGTTCGTATGGTGCACATCAGGAATACCCTCAAGCTGGAGGAGATGGAGATATCCGAAGCGTTGATGGCCGAGGCCGAAAAGTCGGTCGACATCGACATCATGGGCACTCTTGCCGAGATAGTGTTTGATACGGAGGGAAACCTGGCATGGCACAATGGATGCTATGGGGAACCAGGACTGACAATCATATGAATCCGGTTCGGGGATTCTTATATACTCCTGAAACCCACCGTCATACTCATATCCGATGGCAGGACTATCGATATCTTCACCCTGAGACCGTTGGGTTTGTGAAGCAGGGCAGCTTTCATAGTGACGGGTATCCTTTTATTTTATCTGCCAGATCTTTCAGATTGTCTACGATGTATTCAGCCCCCGCTTCCTTGAGTGCCTGCCCGGAATGATGGCCGGTGGTTATTCCGAGCATGGTGACCCCGGCCCGTTGCGTCATTTCTGCATCGGATGTGGAATCCCCCACGTAACAACACTCACCCTGGGTCACCCCGAGTATGTCCATCGCTTTATACAAAGGTTGCGGTGCCGGTTTCGGTGGATTGATTTCACCGGCAAACAGGGTCGTTTTAAAACACGCTGAAAGCCGGGAGGGAAATACTTCCTCAAAATAGGACCGGGCTGTATTGGAAACCAGAGCAAGATCATAGGATTTTGCAAGATGCAGCAGTATTTCTTCCACATCAGGCAGCATGATATCGCCGTTTCGGATCATTTCAAAATAATATATATCCTTACGGGCCTTGATGTCTTTCCACTGTTCATCGGATATGTCACCAAAGAGGATCCTTTTTTCATCCGGGGTGGCTGAAATGAGATCCCAGATACCTTGGGATGAGATGGAATACCCGAGGTCTTCGGCTACACGCAGGTAGGCATCCCGATGAAAAATCAGATCGTCCACCAGCACCCCGTTATAATCGAAGATGATCGCTTTGAGCATGTGTAGACTTTTTCTGCGTACCCATTGCAAATGTCCAGGGTATACGAACTTATAGATAAAGCATCTAATTGAGGGGGTCGCCCGTTAAAGGGGCGACCCCTCATCTAACTGATTCGTTGTCTGATCGTGGCCGAAACAAACTCGCTGATAATCACCACGCCAAAAACTGCTATTAAAATCAGGGCAACCTCCTGCCACAAGAATTGATTGATGGATGAATACAGTAATATACCGATACCGCCGGCGCCTACAAACCCGAGGACGGTGGATTCTCTAATGTTGATATCCCAGCGGTACACGGTTGTGCCGTAGATAACCGGTAAAACCTGGGGCAAAATGCCGTATATCAGTACCTGGAGGCGGGAGGCGCCGGTGGCCTCGATTGCCTCCACCACGCCTTCATGGATTTCTTCAATCGCCTCCGCAACCAGTTTTCCCATAAACCCGATGGATCGAAACGCAATCGACCAGATTCCGGCCATGGGTCCTGGTCCGAAGATAGCGACAAACAGCAGTCCCCACACCACTGTGTTAACCGAGCGCGATGTAACCAGAATCAAGCGCCCGATAAACCAGGTCGCCTTATTAAAGGTCGTGTTGCGAGCGGCGAGAAACGCAACTGGGAAGGCAATGACCACCGTCACCGCGGTGCCGAGGGTAGCAATATGTATGGTTTCCAGTAGCGGGCCGATCAGCTGCTTATAGAATTCCCAATCCGGAGGCCACATGCGGTAGATCAGATCGCCTGCCTGCACATGGGCATCTAAAAAATAGAACCAGGATATATCCAGATTGCTGACCGACCAGACGGCGATAAAGACAATGATCAAATACGATGCAAAGCGCATGAGCGTCTGACGGGGACTGAAACGGCGCCATACCTCGGGGTAGTGAGCGGCATGTTTGTCTGTTGTCATCGCAGGTACTCCCGCACCCAGTTGGAAAAGAATTCGCCCAGAAAAACCAGCGTGATGATGGTCAGCAGGATTGCCAGGCTGAAATCATAATCGTATCGGCTGAAAGAAGCCGCGAGCACCTGCCCGATACCACCGGCGCCGACTATACCCACCACGGTTGAGTGGCGAATGTTGGCATCCATTCGGTAGATGGAAACTCCCAGATAGCGCGGCAAGGTGTGGGGAGTGATACAGTATAAGAGCAGTTTCGGAAAACTTGCTCCCGTTGCCCGAATGGCCTCAAGCTGTCCCGGGGTCATATTTTCGATATCTTCGGCCAACATTTTTGAAATAAAGCTGGTACTGGCTACAATCAGGGTGAGGATGCCGGCCAGAGGGCCGAAACCAAAGATTTTAACAAATAAGATAGCAATGATAATTTCATGAAAAGTGCGTGAAAGGATAATGAGTGTGCGGGCCACCAGATAAACCGGTCTTGGAACCAGATTCGAGGCGCCACAGATGCCCAGCGGAATCGCCAGAACCATACCGATGAAGCTTGCAGAAAAAGCCATCTGAACACTTTCCAGCATGCCTTTGACTAACAGCTCCCAGCGACTGAAACTCGGTGGCACCATGCGCGCAAACATGTTAGCTGCCCGCGGTAACCCATTATTAATCCGGGCCCAATCCAGTTCAAGGGTGCCGGTCGACCATATCAGGTATCCGACAGCCATCAGAATCAAGCCGTATCGGACCCTCGGATTGCTAATGATCCGAATGCGATTCCATTTGAGTGGTTGAATGGTCTGTGCTTCAGAGCTGGGTGTCATCCTGTAACCGCCTCCCGCACCAGGCTGTTGTCTTTTTTGGATTTGTCCTCCGGCCTATCTTCGCCTTCATCGTCTTCAGCTTTGCGAATCGTTGTACTCCAATCGTCTTCGCCATAAATTTCAGTCAGCACGTCTGCATTTAAACTCGTAGTGGCCTCATCAAAAACAATTTCACCCTGTCGCAGACCAATAATACGATCTGAAAACGATTGCGCCAGCCCGACATCATGGATGTTTACAAGCGCCGGGGTACCGCGTTCATGGGCGAGCTCGACGATAATTCTCATAATCTGGCGGGATGTTTTGGGGTCGAGACTGGCGGTGGGCTCATCGACGAGCAACAGGTCGGGTTGCTGCATCAATGCCCGGGCAATGCCGACGCGCTGTCGTTGACCGCCGGACAATTCATCGGCTCGGGTGTCCTGGTATCCGTTAAGTCCGACTCGATCGAGTAGCTGAAAAGCAGCCGCTACATCATCAGGAGGGAATTTGCGGCGGTATGCTTTCCAGAAATTGACATATCCCAGGCGGCCGGAGAGCAAGTTTTCCATCACCGTTAGGCGATCCACCAGATTGAATTCTTGAAATATCATACCCATACGGCGACGCATTTTGCGCAATTCACGTTTGCTCAATGTTACGAGGTCGGTTCCATCAAGCATCACCTGCCCGGAAGAAGGTTCAACCAGACGATTAATACAGCGAATCAGGGTGCTTTTACCGGCCCCGGATGGGCCGATGATGGCAACCACCTGGGGCTGGTCCACGCTGAAACTAACGCCGCTAATTGCCTCCGTTCCTGTTGGATAGACTTTTTTAAGGTCGGTAATCTTGAGCATAAAGGATTCGCAGTTTAGTTTGCCGCCCCAACCGCCGGGACGGCAAACTATATTTTAGTGTGATAATTTTAGTTTTTCTTTTTTTTCTTTTTCTTCTTTTTGACCTTCATACCTTTAAGTGTTTCCTGGTTATAAACGATACCATTATACTTTTGAATCGTTCGAATAACCTCCCAATGATCTTTGTATGTGATGGGCATAAATTCGTTCCATTCATTCGCTCTAAATTCTTTTGCAAGTGCCGTACCGCTCCAATCAAAGCTGTAAAATGCATACATTACATTACGTGCCAAATCGGGATGCAGATTGTGCGCGTATCCATACGAAGAGGTCGGAAACGGATCGGATTCCCAGATAACGCGCAGATCCTCTCTTTTGACAACACCTTTGTCGACCATCCGATCCAGAACAGTGCCAGCAATTGGGGCGGCCTCGTAATCCTTGTTGGCGACACCCATGATCGAGTTGTCGTGTTTGCCGGAGTAAATGACTTTATAGTCTTGGTCTGGAACGACACCCAGAGCTTGAAACAGTGCCCGGGGGGCCTGATTGCCCGAATTGGATGAAGGGGTGACGTGCGCGATCTTGCGACCTTTGAGATCTGTTACTTTTTTAATGTCGCTGTCTTTGTGGGTGATCAACTGCAGCGTGTAACCATAGCCTTTTGGGCCGTTCATAATGGCAAAAGGCACATATCCGGCCATATTAACACCAAAACAGGTGGGACCGGTTGAAACACCGGCGACATGCACCCGGCCGGAACGCATTGCTTCCACCTGGGCCGCATAGGACTCTGCACCGTGCCACTTCACTTTTTTGCCGGTCTTTTCCGCCAAATATTCCAAAAATTCGGCAAAGACGTTTTCGTAAAGTGAAGGATCTTCAACCGGTGTGTAGGAAAAAATAAGCGTGCTGGGATCTTGCCACTGTTTGGGACTTGGTGTATCCGCGACAAGGTCATAGTTATTGTCGCAATAGCGTGAATCTAAATCACCACGGTTTTTGCAGTCAGCCGCTGCCACCGGGTTTGATAATCCGAAGATCAAGGTAAAGACAGCAGAAACGACAGTTACCCAAACGAATTTACGGTGTAGAAATGATGACTTGGTCATACTTTCCTCCTTTCAAGGTGATTTGAAGAATTCTTTCTCTCCGGCCTGCGCTCTTGCTTTCTGCTAAGCCTTATGAGAAGGTCGGAATCAAGAAATCTGCTAAACATATGATGTTTATCATCATCATATTTATAGCGTGTTGTCAAGGGAAAAATTCAACATCAGCAACGCCCCCCTTCTATCCGTTAAGCAGCTTAATTTAATGCAATTTATGCAGATCCTGAGAACAGGTGGAGTACAGATTCCGCTTGATCTGGAATTAGATCATCGGCATAGGCGAATAAATGGGATTTGGGGAGTAATTGAGATGTTATGAGGGGGAGCAAAGATGCGCCGGCCGCATCTATTCCCGCTTGGCAAGCAATTTGTTGACTTTTTCGATGCGTAAAAGCGCCCCGTCCATGTGTGCCTTCATTTTTTCGGCGGCCAAGGCGGGTTGTTGATTTTTGATGCCTGTATATATGGCTTCGTGCTCTTGGATCACGACTTCGATCCCGAAGTGCCGGATGGCCAATTGACGCCCGATGTGCAGGTTTCCCATAATAGACCGAATCATGACCCCGAATAGGGAGTTTCCCGATGCTTCGAGAATCGCCCTGTGAAAAGTATCATCGGCGTCTGAAAGATCTTCCGCGCTCTTTGTATATTCTTTCATATCCAGCAGTGATGCCTGCATCGCCTCTATATGTTCTTCCCGACGCCGCTTGGCTGCCAATCTGGACATTTCGACTTCGATGGGCATCCGAACCTCCATGAGTTGTTCGAGTGCATATCCATGGATCATCATATAATTTCTGACGGCCTCTTCAGGGACATCTATTTGGGGTTGACGGACAAATGTTCCATGCCCCTGCTTTACCTCGACCAGCCCCTTGGAGACCAAAACCCGAATGGATTCCCTCAGGATACTGCGGCTTACACCGAAAATTTCGCACAGTTTGTTTTC
>JBDLJD010000158.1:0-9195 GCA_039714495.1 Thermodesulfobacteriota bacterium | reverse complement strand
TCCAATGATCAAGTTTGCTGTCTGCCCTTGAACATTGATTATTCGTTATTGGATATTTGTTATTGGTACCTATTTATTGAAATTGTTTAGTATTTTGATATTCGATATTAGAATTTCCGGTTCATCCGGATTGGGTTCTTAGCGTGTGTGCTTTTTGGCCTGTTGCCACAATGCATGCATGTCGTCGAAGGTAAGGTCTTCGAAGGCCTTGCCCGTTTCGCTGGACACGCGTTCCATATAGGCGAACCGTTTTTCAAATTTGCGGGTTGCGGCTGACAGGGCCGTCTCCGGATGAATGCTGGCGAAACGCGCGACATTGGTGAGAGTGAACAGCACATCGCCGAATTCCAGGGCCACGTCTTCAGGGTTGAACGCGGAGGCATCCCTGGCCAGCTCTGTTTTCAATTCCCGCCACTCCTCTTCGGCTTTGTCAAGGACGCCTCCCATGTCATCCCAGTCAAAACCGGTTCGGGCTGCCCGTTCCGAAATACGGTAGGCCCGCATCAGGGCCGGCAGCTGCTTGGGAACGGAATCGAGCAGGGAGGCATTTTGCGGTTTGGCTTTTTCGGCGGCCTTGATCTGGTGCCAGTTCTGCCTGACATCTTCGGCCGATTCCACGGTTGTGTCACCGAACACATGGGGATGCCGGTTGCGCATTTTAAGGGTGTTGGCGATGACTGCTTTCCGGATATCGAAATGACCTTGCTCCTGGTACATGGCGGCCAGAAAAAAGATCAGGAAGAGCACATCTCCGAGCTCTTCCTGGACAGCCTCGGGGTCCCCTGATTGAATGGCTTCCACGAGTTCATAGACCTCTTCAACCAGGTAAACCGACAGGGTCTGGGGGGTCTGTTTGCGGTCCCACGGGCAGCCGTTTTCTCCCCGCAGGTGTTCGATCAGCCGGATCAGCCCCTGGAACGGGGATGTTTCCGGATTCATTTGGTTTTCCAAATTGTTTGCAAATCCTTGAGTTTAACTTTGAACTGCTGCTTCATCTGTTTTGGGACCACCTTGGCCATGGTCTCGGAAATCAGGGATACATGCGGAGCCAGGAAGGACTTTTTTATAACCGGCGTTCCCTTGGGCAGAAACGCCGTCAAGGCAACCAGCAGGATGGCTGCGATGAGAATACCTTTTGCCAATCCGAACACGGCGCCGCAGATTCGGTCAATCCATCCCAGAGATGAGATGCTCAAAAGATACTTGATGATGACGCCCAATATGCTGATGGTCAGAAAAATGAGGCAGAATATGATGAAGAAGCTGAGCAAGTTGATATAGCCGGCATCTGACATCCATTTTGACAGGAGTTTGGCCGGGTAACCGTAATAGGTGTAGGCTGCGTAATACCCGGCAAGAACACCGACAATGGAAGAAATCTCCTTGATCAGGCCCCGGAAAATACCCCTGATCAAACAAAACCCCACGATTATGATTATTACTATATCGAGTGCTGTCATGGCGACCGTCTATTCCATATATGTATCCGCACTGGGCGGGGATTGACATCACACCTGAATTCTGTGTAAAGGCAGAAAAACATCCGATCTGTTTCGGGTTCAGGTTAAGTAATTGTTTTATTGGGAAAAAGCATTTGGTCGCGAAAACCAAATACCCAAATTAACAAAGCCCATTTATTCCGTCAAGGGGTTTTTCCATGGCCCGGCAGGGTCCAATTGGGTTTGCAAAGTTTAAAAAGGGTATGGTAGATAGGATGCTCGGCTCGGCTTGCGCCGGATCCGGCAAATCGTTTCAATGGAGCATGGTGTGGCAGAAAATAAAAATCAAAGCAAAGAAGACCGTACGGCCAAGTTCAACTTTCCTGATATTGAGCTGGCAAGGCAGCTTTTCGGGGACTACGACCGGCACCTCAAGCAGCTGGCCGAGGCCTTGGATGTGGAAATCAACGCCCGGGGGACCCGTGTGATTGTACGCGGTGATGACATCCATGCAGATCTGGCGGGCAACACCCTCAATCAACTGTATGGGCTGTTGAAGGAGGGATACCCGGTATATGACAACGATGTTGATTACGCCATCCGGGTACTGACCCGGGATCACAAGGCCAGGCTCAAGGACATCTTTCTGGATACGGTATATGTCACTTCCAAAAAGCGTTCCATCACACCCAAAAGCCGGGCCCAGAAAGCCTACATCGATGCCATCCGGTCCTTTGACATTGTGTTTGGCGTAGGACCTGCGGGGACCGGCAAAACATATCTGGCCATGGCCATGGCGGTCGCCGCTCTCTCCAAGGGAATTGTAAGTCGGATTATCCTGACGCGCCCGGCCGTGGAGGCCGGTGAGGCCCTGGGGTTTCTACCTGGTGATTTGACGGAAAAGGTAGATCCTTACCTGAGGCCCCTTTACGATGCCTTGCACGACATGATGCGATTTGAGAAGGTATCCTCCCTGCTGCAGCGCGGCATTATCGAGGTGGCCCCCATAGCCTTCATGCGCGGACGAACGCTGAACGACTCCTTCATCATCCTGGATGAAGCCCAGAACACGACGTCCGAACAGATGAAGATGTTCCTCACGCGTATCGGCTTCAGTTCCAAGGCCGTTATCACCGGAGATATCACCCAGATCGACCTGCCGGCCAACAAAGCGTCCGGGCTCATCGAGTGCAAAAATATTCTGAAGGATATAGGAGGCATCGAGTTCGTCTTTTTTTCAAAAACAGATGTCGTCCGGCACAGGCTGGTTCAGGATATCATTAAAGCCTATGAAGAGCTGGAAGAACAAAAACAGGCCCGTGAAAACCGGGAATAGTTACCGAATAATTATTACAACAGAATATCTATTAATTTCCACGTAGATTAGGTAACCTTGGAACAGAGGCTGCGGCCATGCACAACGGTAAACAGAAAAACAATATCGAGCGTTTTTTCGGCCTGGAAGAATACTTCAAATGGCTGCTTCTGGCGGTGGTGACCGCCGCGATCATCGTGGTGCTTTTTCCGAGCCTGATTATCAGTCAGCGTTCATATGTATCCGGCGACGTGGTCGAAAGGGACATCAAGGCCACCAAGGATTTTCTTTTCGAAGACAAACCAGCCACCGAAAGGCAACGGGCCCAGGCAGTCGAAGCAATTCTCACGGTCTATGACCACAACACGGCACTCACCGCCCAACTGATTCAGCGGGTTGACACCGCATTTGACGACATGCGCGGTGTGGTTACTGCTGCGGTACCGCCGGCCGAGCATACCAAGGCCGCGGACGAGAATGAAGTGAAACCACCGGCCGATGCAGCAGACACCCCGGCAGCCGAGAGCCAGGGAACGTCCCTTTCCCTGCATGACCTTATGATCGCTCAAAAACCGGCCTTTGAAAAAAGCATGGGGGTCACTTTCAGCAAGGGGGCCTTTGTCATCCTGGAAAAGGAAGGCTTTTCGGTTGACATCTCCGGCTACATCGCCCGTATCCTGTCGGATATCCTGGACAACGGTGTCGTGGCCAACAAGGAGCTGCTGCTGCGGGAATCGGACAAAGGGATTACCTTGAGGCAGATCGGTCAGAAGACCGAACACACCGTTACCAACCTGAAACAGTTCTATGGCCTGGACCAATCCAAAGTCATGGTACGCATCGTGGGGCAGCCCCTTCTCAAGGACGTCAACTACAACCTGAGAAATTTGATCGTCGACGTCGCCCAGCGGCTGATGGTTCCGAACATCACTCTCAACAGCAGTGAAACAGAAGAACGCAAGAAAGAGGCTGCCGCCGAAATCCAGCCCATATTCTACAAAATCAAGGCCGGTGAAATGCTGCTTCGAGAAGGCGAAAGGGTGTCCGAGATCCAGCTGTTGAAACTCAAGGCTTTCGAAGCGCAGACCAAAACAGAACAGGTTCTTGCCAAGAGCATTGGCTCGGCCATTATCATTCTGTGCCTTTTGGTGGGCCTTTTCGTGCTCCACCGGGGGAATTTTTTCAACATCCCGGGCGGTGTGAATAAAAACCTGCTGTTTATCGCCACCATGCTGCTCTTATTTGTCTTCGCTGCCAAAATTTCGGCGTCCCTGGCTGCATCTCTGGCTGCCGGAGCGCCGGTTCCCATTCCGGCCCGGGCCATTTTTTACGGTATCCCCCTGGCGTCCGGTGCCATGATCATCTGCCTGTTCATGGGGCTCGAGATGGCCATTCCATTTGCCATCATTACGGCATTCTGCGCGGCCAGCATATTCCACGGACGTTTCGACGCCTTCATCTACTTTTTGCTCAACAATGCACTGGCGGCCTATTGGGTGCAGGACTGCCGTGAACGCAAGGTCTTTATCAAAGCTGGTTTAAAGCTGGGGCTCTTGAATATCGTACTGGCCATTGCCTCGGAAGTGTATGCCGGGAATCTGTCGGGGGGGGAGCTTCTGTGGAGCACTGCTTTTGCTTTCGCGGGCGGCATCGCCACGGGAATCACGACCCTCGGCCTGGCGCCGCTCATGGAATTTCTATTTGGGTATGCCACGGATATCACCCTGCTGGAACTGGCCAACCTGGAGCGTCCTATCTTGCGCCAGCTCATGATCGAGGCGCCGGGAACCTACCACCACTCCATGGTGGTGGGCAACATGGTGGAGGCGGCAGCTGCGGAGATAGGCGCCAACCCTTTGCTGGCCAAAGTGTGCGGGTACTACCATGATATCGGCAAAATCAAGAAACCGCTATATTTCATAGAGAACCAGACCGACGGGGTCAACCGCCATGACAAACTGGCGCCTTCCATGTCGAGCCTGATTTTGATCGCCCATGTCAAGAACGGCGTCGAGATAGCCCGAGAGAACAAGCTGGGGCAAAACATTATCGACACCATCCAGCAGCACCACGGGAAAAGCCTGATCAGCTATTTTTACGAAAAAGCGAGGCAGCAGAAAGGGGATGATGCCGTGAAAATAGAAGATTTCAGGTACCCCGGGCCATTGCCCCAGACCCGTGAGGCAGGGCTCGTGATGCTGGCGGATGTGGTTGAGGCGGCATCGCGGACGCTTGAAAACCCGACAGCCTCGAGGATACAGCGCCTGGCCCAGGACCTGTTCAATAAAATTTTTTCAGACGGGCAGCTCGACAATTGCGAACTCACCCTGAAAGACCTCCACAAAATTGCCAAAAGTTATTACAAGATACTGACTGGGATCCATCACCATCGTATTGAATATTCGGAGTCCACCACCCGGCAAAATGGAAAAGAGAACTATGGGAGTACTGATAGACAACCGTCAGGAAGCGCATTCGGCAATGCCGGCCAAAATCGAACAGAAGGCTCAGGCCGTCTTAGGCGCCTTGGGATGTCCTGAGAAAGAGCTTTCTATTCTGCTCGTCGACGACCTTCAGATAGCCGAGTTGAACGCGGCGTACCTGCAGAGGGAGGGCCCTACGAACGTTATCGCTTTCCCCATGCAGGAGGGTGAGTTTGCCGGCATTTCTCCGGACCTCCTGGGTGATGTGGTCATATCCGTGGAAACGGCCGAACGGGAAGGTGTGATGGGCGGCGTCGATGTGGAGACGCGGACGGTTGAGCTGCTGGTTCACGGCGTGCTGCACCTATTGGGCTACGATCATGAACATGACGAGGATGAAGCCCGCCGCATGGATAAGAAAACAGCCGCAGTGCTGGAGGCGATCGGCACGGGCAGCGGAGGTTGAGATGTATCTGGTATTAGCTGAAGAGATGCGCGAAATGGACCGCCTGACCATCGAATCATTCGGCGTTCCGGGCCGGGTCCTCATGGAGAATGCCGGGCGGGGCGCCATAAGGGTGATGCAGGCGCATTTTCCCGGCCTTGCATCCGGAAAAGTGGGGGTGCTGGCCGGAAGAGGCAACAACGGCGGCGACGGTTTCGTTATGGCGCGTTACCTCGCTTTTCAAGGGGTGAAGGTTACCGTTTTCCTTTTGTCAAAAAAGAAGAAGGTCACAGGGGATGCCGGCGCCAACCTGGCTCTTTTGGGCCCTTTGGACATACCGGTGGTGGAAATTGAAGACCGTTCAAGCCTCAAGAAGAAAAAAAATGCCATACGCAGGCAGGATATCTGGATTGACGCGCTCCTGGGAACCGGTTTGAACGCGGATGTCAGAGGGCATTACCGGGAAGCTATTGATTTTGTCAACCGACAGGAAAAACCGGTCTTCTCCGTGGACGTCCCCTCGGGTTTGAATGCGGACACCGGGCAGGTTTGCGGAACATGCATCCGGGCACGTGCCACGGCAACATTCGGCTTTGCCAAACTCGGCCTCAATGTGTTTCCCGGCGCAGAATTGTGCGGAACGGTGGAAGTCATCGACATCGGCATTCCCCCATTCATTGCAAAGGCCGTCAACCCGCGCCAGTTCCTTTTAACACGGAACACCTTACGGACTGGTCTTGGCGACCGAGCCCCGGAAGCTCACAAGGGCTCCACCGGCCATGTCCTGGTGATAGCCGGCTCGCCCGGAAAAACCGGTGCTGCGGCCATGACGGCTATGGCAGCTATGCGTGCCGGGGCCGGACTCGTGAGTCTGGGGGTGCCCGAGGGCCTCAACCAGGCGGTTGAGCCGCAGGTGACGGAAGTCATGACCATTCCCCTCCCGGAAACGGACAACGGCCGGCTGGACGCCTCCGCCATGGCAGTGATAAAGGCGCATCTTGCGGGCAAGCGCTGCCTTGCCATAGGACCCGGCATCGGTACGGGGGATGGGGCAAGACAATTGCTGCACAACCTCCTGAAAAAGGCCAAGGCGCCTCTGGTCATCGACGCGGACGGCATCAACCTGCTGGCCGGCGACGCGCAAGTCCTTAAAAAAGTACGCGTGCCCGTGGTCATTACACCGCACCCCGGCGAGATGGCCCGCCTGCTCCATACGACCCCCAAACATATCCAGGAGGACCGGATCGAATGTGCCCGCGATGTGGCCGGGACGTTCGGCCTCCATGTGGTCCTCAAGGGGGCGGCCACCGTCATTGCCAATCCGGATGGGAGTATTTATATCAACGCCACCGGCAATTCCGGAATGGCCTCCGGCGGCATGGGGGATGTTCTGACCGGTTTGATCGCCGGATTTATAGCCCAGGGGCACTCGGCGAAGACGGCCGCAAGCCTTGGCGTATATCTGCACGGTCGAGCGGCCGACCATCTTTTTGAATACAGAGGTCCCTTCGGATATCTGGCCACGGAGGTTATGGACAGGATACCGGAGGAAATCAATTTATTGATGAAGGGCGGCAAGGTTTAATGGCGCTTGCTTTAACCACGACGTCCGTATCGGAAACTCTCAACCTGGGCGAAGTGCTGGGGCAGTCCATATCGGCACCCATGGTTATCGCTCTGACCGGTGATCTCGGCAGCGGCAAGACCGTTTTTGTCCAGGGACTGGCCAGGGGGCTCGATGTGCCCGGGGAGTACTATATCACCAGCCCCTCCTACACGTTGATCAACGAGTATCCCGGGCGCCTGACGCTGTATCATGCCGATCTTTACCGCCTGGCGGGTGGGACCGATCTGGAAGACCTCGAGTTGCTGGACCTGGTCAATGGGAAAGGGGTTGTGGCCATTGAATGGGCCGACAGAATCGCCGTGCAGGAATTGGGGGCACACCTGGAAGTTGCGATCGAAACGACCGGCGATACATCCCGTGTAGTTCGCCTATCTGGTGCTGGACAGGGCAGGTCTGATTTGCTAAGAGAGGTTGAAAAAAAGTTGAGGTAAACAAGATGGGATTGATCGTACAGAAATTCGGCGGGACTTCGGTCGCCGACTTGGACAGAATCGGGAATGTGGCAGACCGGGTGGTCAGGACGTATGAACAGGGGCACAATGTCGTCGTCATCCTGTCGGCCATGGCCGGCGTGACCGACAAACTTATCGGCCTGGCTGCCGGGGTAACAGAAGATCCGGACAAACGGGAACTGGACGTGCTCCTGGCCACCGGTGAGCAGACCACCTCAGCCCTGCTGGCCATGATGCTGAAATCCAGGGGCTATCCGGCACAGTCCCTTTTAGGGCACCAGGCCGAAGTGGTCACCGACTGTGATTTCGGCAATGCGCGGATTATTGAAATCGGGGCCAAACGCCTAGTTCAACTGCTGGATAAAAAAACCATTGTGGTGGTGGCCGGTTTCCAGGGGGCAGACCTTAAGGGCAATATCACCACACTGGGCCGCGGGGGATCGGACACCTCCGCCGTGGCCATTGCCGCTGCATTACAGGCCGATACCTGTGAGATCTACACGGATGTGGACGGGATTTACACAGCCGATCCGAACATCTGTCACAAAGCCAGAAAACTAAAAGAGATCTCGTACGACGAAATGCTGAACATGGCAAGCCTCGGAGCCAAAGTGCTTCAGATACGCTCGGTGGGATTTGCCAAAAAATATAACATACCTGTGCACGTGAGATCGTCATTCTCCGAGGAGGAGGGAACCATGGTTGTAAACGAAGATTCCGGAATGGAGCAGTTGATGGTATCCGGGGTTACCCACAATAAGGATGAGGCGCGCATCACCCTCAAGAAGGTACCGGATCAACCGGGGATAGCGGCCAAAATATTTTCACCCGTGGCGGAATCCGGCATCATTGTCGATATGATCATACAGAATACGCGGGCCGGCGGGCAAACAGACCTGACCTTTACCGTGCCCAAAGCGAGTTTCAAGAAAACGCTAGAAATACAAAAGCGGATTGCCACGGAGATCGGGGCCGAGGACGTGTATGGCGATGACCACATCGCCAAGGTCTCGGTTATCGGAGTGGGAATGAAAAACCACTCCGGCGTGGCGTCGATCATGTTCAACACGCTTGCCCGGGAGAACATCAACATCATCATGATCAGTACGTCGGAAATCAGAATATCCTGCATCATCGAGGAGAAGTATACTGAACTGGCCGTGCGGGTGCTGCACACCGCCTTTGGACTCGACGCTGACTGCGAGATTACTTGAAGCGGTTCAGCAGAGCGCAATTGATTCTGGTTTTACTGGTGGGGGCCGCCATCCTTGCAACAACGGTGGCGCGCCTCCTATTTTCAAGCCCCTAGGTCCCACCGGACTGATCCACCCTTATTGCTGCCAGCCGTAATAATAGTCTATCGAATCTTTGATAGATCTGCTTATGCAGCCTCCTCTAAATATAAAGATATTATTGACATGATATAGAAATCAACACTTCTGAAAGGCGCTAACCGACAGTTGTGTAAATCAATATGGGTTGTAATATCAGTAT
>JBDLJD010000157.1:0-9334 GCA_039714495.1 Thermodesulfobacteriota bacterium | reverse complement strand
CAGCAGGCTTTCTTCAAGGGTTTTTTCGGTAACCAGGACAAACACCTGAACCGGTCTTTTCTGGCCCATCCGGTGGGCACGGCCGATGCGCTGCTCGAGGATGGCCGGGTTCCACGGCAGGTCCACATTGATGACCGTGTTGGCGGCCTGCAGATTTAAGCCGGTAGCGCCGGCATTGGTGGTCACGAACAGTCTGCATTCAGGATTTTTCTGAAATTCGTGCACCAGGCCCTGCCGCTTTTTTTGGGGAACACTTCCATCCAGCCGCACATAATTAACCTGCCGTTCTGTCAGCAACGGTTCAATCAGGTTCAGCATGGTGGTCCATTCGGAGAACAAAAGGATTTTGCGGTCCTCTTCACGCAGCAGTTGCTCGATGATGAGGGACAGCTCTTCCAGCTTGCTCGAATAACCGGGCGGCAGTTTGTCCACCAGAAAAGTGCTGTTGGCAGACATACGGCACATGAGCAGCGCTTTTTGCAGGCGCAGAATATCCATCTCCGTGAGAAATTTCTTGTTGATAATGGTCGATACAATCTGTTTGTGGCTGTTGTGAAGTTGGAGCTGCTCATCCGTGGGCGGTATGCGCATGATTTCGGTGGTCCGGGGAGGCAGCTGCTCCAGCACATTTTCCCGCGTCCGGCGCAGCAGGACGGGTTTCAGCTTTTCCCGCACTTCATGCAGGTCTTTATAGCCGAGAAGTTTGCCCCTTTCATCGACGACCCGATGTTGATTATGAAACCGGAACGCAGGACCCAGATGACGGTCATCGATGAATTCCACCACCGAAAACAGTTCCTCAAGGCGGTTTTCAAGGGGGGTACCCGAAAGCGCCAGTGCAAATGGAGATCGCAGGGCCTTAATCGTCCGACTTGTTTTGGCCTCCCAGTTTTTGATCCGTTGGGCCTCATCAATAATGATCAGATCCCACTTCACTTTTTCAATGGCCATAATGTCCCGCAGAACCTGTTCGTAATTGCAGATGGTATAAAAATAGTCATTGTCGTACTGAAGGGCCCTGTCCTTGGCGCTGCCCAGGATCAGCTGGCAGCTTCTGTCCACAAAACGCATGATCTCTATGCGCCACTGAGACTTCAGGGAAGCCGGGCAAATGATCAGGACCTTGGATATATTTGCATCCCGGGACAAAAGCTCGGCCACGCCGATACCCTGAATCGTTTTTCCCAGCCCCATGTCGTCGGCCAGAATCGCCCTTCCCGCCCCAACGGCAAAGGCGATGCCGTCGAGCTGGTAGGGACGCAGTTCGGCATTCAAAAGGGTCGTGCGCAGCTTATGATTTTGGGGATCTTTGCGTATGGCGTCAACACGGGTTTTTACACGTTGGCGATACAACTGCTCGGAAATATAGGCTTCCGCATCCGGATAGATGGTAACGGGATGTCCAAGCGCTTCAATCGAACGGATATTTTTTAAAAGTGTTTTCAGGTTGGTTACGGCTTTTGCCTTAAACGGTCGCACCAGCTTGGTAATAGTTGTGTCCAGATTTTCGGGAATTTGCAGGCTAAGATCTAGCGTTTTTCCATATTTCAGGTACACGGCGATCTCTTCAGCTTTATAATGCGTCTGTCTGATCTTTTTGCTGAAGCGCTGTTTGACCCGGCCCAAGGCATATATAGTGTGCTTGCAGGTTCCCAGGGTGTTTTTGCGAAAATCCGGGCAGGAACAGAAGGATTCGCCCCGCTCCCATCCCCGCAGGGCAAGGCGGTAGCTTTTTCCTGACTGGGCATTGGTCAATGTATAATCCGTCCATAGCATATTCCGGTTCATTGAAGTCAGGCGCATCTTTTCATTTTTGGCTCGTTCAGCCCGCTCGGCAATGGCCTGGGCCACAAGCTCTTCGTCGCTGAGGCTTTCAATGGGAATTCTTTCCTTGGGGGGCTTGGCCAGGCCCAGAACAAGTTTTTCCTCAAGGATTAAAGAGAGGGCCGCCCCCTGATGGTCACAAGGGCCGGTGCAGGCGCTGCAGGCAATATCGATCTTGTGGTTTCGGGCGGGATCAAGGCGGATGGTCACTCCCGCTTCTCCCAAATCGAGATGAAAAAGGTCTCTTTTCAGAATGACCTGCTCATCCAGATCGATTTCCCATTTTCCGCCCTGGATCAGATGGGCTTTTCCATGTGGCCCCAACAGCTTGCAGGCCCGGGTAAACGAAAGGTGCGACAGTTTGTCCTTTAAATTGATCATGGTTACGGTTCCTTCTTTACGTTGAAATATCCAGCAATAATGAGGTCAGTCCCGCCCTTTGCCCGGAATTTAGATGTGGAATCATTGATGTCACAGATGCATATTGACGGCAAGAATATTTACAAATTGCGAATTCAATTCGATTGCCTTTTGATGTGAAATTTTCTGACTGAACACGCACTTCTGCGCTTGAAATGGTTGTGAATGGGTTTATTGGGAAGGATTTGTTGGATCAGATCAATTCCGAGAGCCGTTTCATGGAATATATCCCGGAAAGGCCCTGGATGGGTTTAGGGATTTTCTCGTTTTTCGACTGAAACAGATGCTTGAACTGCTGATAATGCTTGGATACGAACTCTTTGGACCCGATGATGCCGGAATCTGTGAAATAGCGTGTACGGTAGCGCAACCGGCTGGCCTGGGTTATTTGGAAATCTTTTCGTTTTTCCTTTTTCAGAATGCGCGGATCGATTACCTTGATTTTGTTTTTCTCCGGTCGGTTTATGGAACCGGCATGGTACATGTATTTGCGGTAGCGGCGTACGCGTTCCTTTTCATTGTTGACATTAAACTCTTTAAAACCGAAATCAGTGGACAAAAATTTGTCCTTGTTGTTGGTCTGCATGTGATAACCAATTGAACTCCAACGGTATTCTTCCGGACGCTTGGTTATGCCCGCCCTCAAGGGGTTCAAGTCGATATAAGCCAGACAATTCACAAGAGTTTCGCCTTTGTCCACGATAACGCTCTTGAAGCGATCCCCCCAGAAGTAGCCTCGGCGTTTATTGCGTTTGTTGTAATATCGGGTAAAATTCACCTTGATGTCCCGCACAAACTCGGAAAGGCTACTTAGTTTGGTGCGAAAATAGGACATATTATCCACTGGAAAAACATATTCCTCTCCATAAAACCACTGGCATCTTTTTTTGATATCTGCATCACTAAAATCACTATCCGGAAGCATCTTTACCAACAGGTGAAAATGGTTGCCCATCAGACAAAAACCTAAAATTTCAGTCATATACAGCTTGGACATTCGCTTGATAAGATCAAGTAAAAAATCCTTCTCCACATCGCCCAACGGAAACTCCGGCAAGGCTGTTCGCGACATCACATGGTATACTGCCTGCTCGCCTTTTATGATCATTCTCGATGCTCGTGGCATAGTCTGCCTCCCGTCATTTTTCATTCTTATTCATTTCTGCTCTTTTTATACTATTTGTTGAGGCTTGTCAACATAAAGAGCCTGTCCCCATTTCCCCGTCCCCATTTCCCCCCAGTGAAGAGTGAAGGGAGGGGAACCATCGGATGGTGGCAATCACCAGCCTCCCCTTGCTCCTCTGGTAATCTATTGGCTACTATAACAATGAAATTATCGAAATTTGACCCAATAATTAGCGCCGGATAAGGTTTGTGCTGACGGCCATCTGGGAAGAACTGCCAACAGGACAGGAAGGATGGCGTCTATCGGGTGGCTTCGATAAACGAGTTCACCGCCGCATAAGCCGTGGCCATGGCCATCCCTGAACCGCATTTCATGCGCATCCAGTCCTGGTGGGCCAGGATGGAGCCGGCCGCAAACAGACGATCGAAGACCGGCTTTCCCGTGTTGTCAAGCGGCCGAAATTGGTCGTCGATTTCCAGGCCGGCTCTGTTGATCAGGTGCCCGCGGGGGTCCATGAAGTCAAACCGGTGCCACTCCGGACGCAGGCCAGGCTGATACACAGGGAGGTTTAGCAGCGGTTCCCGGATGGCTTTCCGGTCGGCGTAGAGGCCCTTGCCCAGAAAACGGCCGGTGGCCAGGATAACGCCCCTCGCCCTGACCCGGGAGACCGGGGAACCGCTTCCGATCTCCAGCAGAAATGCGTCCTTGTCCCGGCTGATTTGTGAAACCCGATTTTGGTATTTAAGCCGTGCACCCTTTTCGGGAAGTTTCATTTCAAAGGTTTCCTTGATGCGCAGGCCGGGGATAGAGGGCGGCATGGTGGGAATTTCAAAAATAGGACAACCAATCATCTCTTCCAGGTGCTGTTGAACGTCCTGCGGATTCTGTATGCCCAAGATGGCGGGGATGCCGACAATGCTGACATCCTTGGCCAAAGGCCGGATCAGACCAGCCAGTTTTTCCCGGTTTTCAGGGACGGCCAAGGACCTGGCCATGGGTTCGGTGTACACTTCCTGGGCTTTTTGCATGTCCGGAAATGAGATTCTGGCATGCTTGAGGCCGGGCCATTCCGGCGCCAGCGTTTCGGCTATCTGCAGGGCGCTGAACCCCCGCAAGCCCTTGATGTCGATAATCAGACCGGGTTGTTTTTCTTCAAGGCCCCTCACGCCGTTCCACATGGTCAGGGGGACGCCATAGGTCGGTTTGAGCGTCCCCAGAGAGGTAAGCACGCGGGTATTACGGCCCTTATTTACCTGATACACCAGCCCCCCTTCTGCCAGAAAATCGGTTACCTCCTGGAACGATTTGAGGATGTGGTTTTTCCGGACCCGGGCATAAGGGTGGTCCGGCAGGTCGGCCATCAATTGATCGAGCGCCAGGAAGGGGTCGTCCCAGGTTTTTCCCTCTTCAACCGGGTGAACCCCCAGAATATCCATAAGACCGCTGGAAAAGATGATCTGGCTGGCAACACCGATTTGAACGGTGTCAATACCCCGGTTAGCTGCAAAAAGGGATGCCGCCATACCGGTCATACCGGCGCCGACTACTGCCAGTTCACATGTTATCTCTTTTATATCTTCCATGGATATCCAATAGGCATTTTAGCCCGATAGACGACCTTTTTGTATTGTAGCGACGAAGTCGCGTTTCATAAAATCGTGGAACACGATTTTATTTCCAGTCCGAACATGCCGCAGTAAATGGCTTCCTGGAGTTCGGCCTGTATGAGCGGGGTGTCCCACAGAAGGGGCCGGATACCCCGCCAGCGTTCGGAGATAAAGGCCTGGATGCCGTTCAGGCCCTCATCGCCTTTCACCTCACCGGTGTCGTAAAGGTAAGCACTCGTGCGCAGAGCGCAAAACGTTCCCTGGCAGGCGCCCTTGCCTATCCGGCTGCGTACGCCCAATGCTTTCAGGTCAGGCGTTCCGTTCTGCTCGTGAATGGAGGAAATCAGGCTGTCCACCACGCTTTTGGGCACCATTTCGCACTCGCAGAGCAGCTGGTCGTCCGGATCGTGATGTTTGGCCCACAGCTTGGGGGTTAGGCCCGGTTTGGTCCATTTGGCTCCGGTCCCGGATGGGAGCGGCTCCGTGCGCGTAAGGCACGGTGCGGTCGTACCGATTTTTTGGCAGACCAGATCAGCGGTTTTTTCAGCCATCAGGCGGTAGGTGGTCAGTTTGCCGCCGGTGATGGTGGAAAAGTTGGTAAGATTGTTTTCCCTGTGATCCAGGAGGGCAAATCCGCGGCTCACGCTGCGGTCGTCTCCGGCGGTGGTGGATCCCAACAGTGGCCGAACACCGGCATAGGCGCGGATATAGCGCATCTTTTCCAGCGCCGGGATCATGGCGGAGCCCTCTTCGAGGATATAGTCGATTTCCTTAACCGTGGGATGGATGGCACTAAGGTCTTCAATCCGGATGGAGGTGGTCCCCAGGATGGAAACCGTGCCGCCGGGCACCAGGATGTCGGCGTTGGAGGAAGGGCGTAGCCGGTTGATCACCTTTTGGGTGATGCGGTTGTGGGTGACCAGAAGACTGCCCTTGGAGTAAAGCAGGTTGACGGGACAACCGGCCAGAGCGGCAACTGATTTGGCCCAGGCACCGGAGGCGTTTACCACCTGTTCGGCTTCCACAAGAAATTCTTCATCGGTCAGGAGATTTTTCAGCCGCGTGCGGACAATGCGCCGGTTTTCGATCTCGAAGCCAACCACTTCAGAGTGGCGCAGAAGGGTGCTCCCCAAAGAGCGTGCCTGGAGAATATTTTCCAGGGTGAGCTTGAATGGGTCGACGGAGGCGTCAGGAACCTGGTAGGCGGCCACCATTTTGTCCGAAAGAACGGGTTCCATTTCCCGGGCTTCCTCAAGGGATAACGGCCGGGCTTCGATGCCGGATCGAGCGCACAGGCCGGGAAAATCCGCGACAAAATTATCGTCGTCCCCTTGTATCGCCACAAACAGGCCGCCCGTGTCCTCGATACAGCCTGCGGCGAGCTTTTTCAGGAGTTCACCTTCCTGCCGGCATTCCTCGGCTGCCGTGGCATCATTGGAGACATACCTGGCCCCGCTGTGCAGCAATCCGTGGTTTGCACCGGAGGCACCGGCATTGACGTCATACCGCTCAGCCAGAATACAGTTCAGCCCCCTTAGGGCCAGGTCGCGCGCGATCCCGGCCCCGGTAATGCCGCCGCCGATGATGAGTACTTGTGTTTGCAGGACATTGGAAGCAGGCATTGACCTATTCCTCTGATTTATCCCGTGCCCCGGGCATATTTCCAATTGATATTCTTATATATTTGACTTGTTTCTAATGGTAATACTGTACCATACTGTTTCAGGAAAGAAAATTTTAAAATAGAATGAGCCGAACACTTCCTTTCGTGCGCTGTGAACAGGAAATTGAATTTGAACGATTGAACCTAAAGTGCGTGCCAAGGTTGAAATTATAATGACAATGGATATATTGAGTATTTATATTTTTAGGCGGGCTTTAAATAGTATAATGCCTTGTGAAAGGAACACATATGGAATCTATGGATAAAATGGCCAACATCGAACCGGTTCGACTCGGCCCCAACAGCAAATTCAAATTCGAGTGCCACAAAGGTGTGAAATGCTTCACAAAATGCTGCAGCGGCATCCGCATCACTCTGACGCCGTACGACATTATACGGCTTAAGAAACGGCTGCAGCTGACATCCGATGAATTTCTGGCCATATACACGGAACCGCATCTTCTCGAGAAGACCGACCTGCCGGTGGTTACCCTGAAGATGGTGGATGACGAAAAGGAATCGTGCCCCTTCTTAAGGGAAGACGGCTGCTTCCTGTACGAAGACCGGCCGACGACCTGCCGCTACTATCCTTTGGGAGTGGCGACGCTCAGCCACAAGGAAGGCGCTGACGATGAGGGGTTCTATTTTTTTGTGAACGAGCCCCACTGCCTGGGTTTTGAAGAGGACCGGGAGTGGACCGTTACGGAATGGCGCAGGGACCAGGGGGTGGATATTCACGATGAGATCAACCGCAACTGGACTGACCTGGTTGTCAGAAAGCGCTCCTTTCCGCCCAATATCAAGCTCACCGACAAGGCCAAAGAGATGTTTTTCATGGTCAGCTACAACATCGATAAGTTCAGAGAATTCGTGTTTGGGAGCTCCTTTCTGCAGCGTTTTGAGGTCGATGCGGAAACCCAGGAAAAAATAAAAGACGACGATATCGAACTGCTCAATTTTGGCGTTAACTGGCTGAAGGAAATCTTTTTCAAGCAGTCCTCACCCGAAGACCAGGCCCGAAGATAAAATATGCCCGCCTTTGAAGGCGGGCATATTTTATCTTTAGTAAGCGTTATAGCAGAGCCCTTCTTGATAGGCGGCATTGCCGAGCTGCTCTTCGATATCCACATTGAAAAATTCAGCCACAGGGGCCAAAATTTCCGGGTTGCGCTCCTGAACCGTGCGGGCAGTATCGAGAACCTTGTTCAAGCCGTTTGCGGACATTTTTCCAAGGGGGCGGCGGCAGCCGCCGGACGGCATGCCCAGGATGGTCATCAACGTTTTGATGGCCAGGGGGTTTCTGGCGCGGCAGACCACTTCCCCGTATGGCGTCGCTTCCTTGGTGGTCACCGTTACCAGTCCGAACAGCGGACTGAGCGCATCCCTCAATTTTTGTGCTGCGGCAGTCTCGCCATCGCGCAGGAAGTTCACCATGTCGGCCACTGCCTTGGGGGCAATATTGGTGATAACGGATATGACGCCGGCTGCGGCGATGTTGTCATCGGTCATCATGTCAAAGGTGATGCCGTCATCGCCGGACAGGATTATGAAATCCGGTCCGCAGCATTCACGGGTGTGTTTCATATTGTCCAGGTTACCGGTGGCTTCCTTAACCGTGTTTACATTGCCGAATTCCTTGAACAAAAGGGCCAGGTCCTGCGGAAAAAGCTGGGCCCCGGTGCGGCCCGGGATGACATAGGGGATTATGGTTGTGTCCGGGAACTGTTGGGCTACGGGCGCCACATATTCTTTTCGAATTTCAAGGGAGCTGGGCCCATTGTAATAAGGGTCCACCAACAGCACGGCATCGGCACCCGCCTTGACCGCGTGTTCCGTAGCGGCGAGGCACTCCCGGGTGTTGTTGCTGCCGGTTCCGGCAATGCCAAGGCACTGCCCCTTAGATTGTTCGAACACCTTCTCGATGACCTGGTTGTGCTCCTCCCACGCGAAGGTGGGGCTTTCACCGGTGGTACCCACGGCGAGAATGCCGGTGATGCCGCTCTGAATCTGGTAATCCACGAGCCTGGATAGACCGTCATAATCGACATCCGCGCCATTGTTTTGAAAAGGCGTGACGATGGCTGTGTAACATCCTGGTTTCATTTTCTCCTCCCTCTATTAATGCGTTTGTCACGCATTTATTCTACGCGGCTTCGCCGCTATTTAACGTATTAGCGCTGTTAAGGATTGGTATTGGATTAAACCAACTGACAGATAAACAGGTGACGCAGTTAGATGGCTTCACCGTAGAGGTTTTTCCGCTTACTCAAGGGCTTTGATTCAGCGACCCGTGGCGGGGCTTTCACCAAAACCGTATGGACCTCCGTATTTGCCAAAATGCGTTCCCTTGCTGCTGCTGTGGATTGATGCGGCCGTGCCGCAATCGAGAATTCGATAACGTGCCTTGACGATTAAATAATATTCATAGTGATGTCAAGAAATTTTCATGCCCGGACGCGAACAGCCAAGCATGAAACATATACAATTACCCAATTATGTGTATGTTCGTTTTACACCAACGCATGAAAATTTATACAAAATAGCCCTTTTTTTAACGTCATTGTAGTGTTTGTCAAAATAACGTTCCAAATACCCAAGGGGCTACGCCTCCCATCACAATACTGAATCGGAACAGATATATGACAATCGATGTAGAAACATGCATTCGTACAGTTGATATTTAATACCCATTGT
>JBDLJD010000156.1:0-9380 GCA_039714495.1 Thermodesulfobacteriota bacterium | reverse complement strand
GTTTTGCATATTTGAACATTTGGATTTGGTATTTGTTTAGAGTTTGGTGAATTAGAATTTAGTATTTTTTTACATCCAACCCGGTGAATCCGGAACCAAAATCCTATGCAAACATGATGTGATTTCAATAAATAGGTACTAAACCATAAAACCGAGCTACTGCCGGTCAGCATCCAACAGTTCGCCCGTAAGGGTCTGCCCATTCCTTAAAGCGACCGGCATGGCCTTTTTCGTAAAATATCCGGCTGGCCGGCCGGTAGTGGCATTGACCTTTTTCACGCGTATGCCCGACGGGACGCTGAACTCCCGGGCAGGTTCATTGGCCAGGGCTTTTTTCATGAAATCCGTCCAGATGGGGACAGCCCCCCTGCCACCGGTGATGCCGACATTGCGACTGTCCCGCAATCCGATATCCCTGTCAAAGCCCACCCACACGGAGGTGCAGAGGGTGGGGGTAAAACCGGTGAACCACGCATCCTTGTAGCGGTTCGTGGTGCCGGTCTTACCTGCCGCCGGCAGGTTGAATCCCAGGCGCCTCACAGCCGACCCGGAACCTTCATCCACAACACCGCGCATCATGTCCACCACCTGGTACACAATCGCCGGGTCCAGCAATCTTTCGCCGCTGACGATTTTTTCCTCCAGGACCCTGCCAACGGAATCTTCCACTCTCCATATAAGAAAGGGTTCGTGGTGAATGCCGCCCGTGGCAAAGGTTGCAAAAGACGAGGCCATTTCAAGGGGACTGACGCCCGATGTCCCCAGGGCAACGGAGTAAACAGGCGACAGCGGACTTTTAATACCAAAGCGCTTGGCCGTGGCGATGATATCCGCAGGTCCGGTCTGATCCACCAACTGGGCCGCAATCGTGTTGACCGAATCCAGGAAGGCCTGTTTCAATATCATGGGGCCGCTGTAGTCGCGGGAAAAATTCTTGGGTGTCCAGTCAGGTGCGCCGGCCGGGGATATGGTTATGGGCTTGTCGATGAAAACAGTAGCCGGATGTACAGCGAGTTTGTCAAAAGCCGTGTAATAGAGAAAGGGTTTGAATCCCGAACCTGGAAGCCGATTGTTTTGAACGGCGCGGTTGTATTCCGATTCCGAGTAATTCCGGCCGCCGACCAATGCTTTTACCGCCCCGGAGTTGGCCTGGATGGCCACCAGCGCCCCTTGCGGAAGCTGGGCAGTATCCAGGTCAAATGAATCGGATTCATCTGAAAAGCCCATGTTCCGGTCTAATTTCTGCAGTCCTGCCTGAACGGATTGGGCAGCCCAAGCCTGTATCTGGGGATCCAGGGTGGTGGTAACCTTGAGTCCGCCGTGGAAGACCACTTCCGGACCGTATCGTTTTTCAAGGCGTTTGATCACGGTGTCCAGGTAATAGCTCCCAGTCCGCGCCCTTGGCGGCAAGGGTTTAAGCTGGAGCAGGGCCTTTGATGCAGCGTCTGCATCCTGCTGGGCAATGAAGTTGACCGCCGCCATTCTCAGCAGCACGACCCTCTGCCGCTGTTTGGCCCGCTCGAAATGCAGATAGGGGTTGTAGCGAGTAGGTGATTTGGGAAGGCCGGCTAAAAGGGCGGACTCTTCCAGGTTGAGCTCGGACGCAGGTTTGCCGAAAAAGGTCTGGGCTGCATTTTCGATGCCATATGCCCCTACTCCAAAGGGGATCTGGTTGGCGTAAGCCTCCAGGATGTCATCTTTGCTGTATCGGGATTCGATCTGCAGGGAAACCATCAGTTCCTGAAGTTTGCGTAAATAAGAGCGTTCGAAACTGAAAAACAGATTTTTGGCCAACTGTTGGGTAATGGTGGAGGCCCCTTGAATTTTCCCGGGCACGAATAGGGTGATGGCCATGGCTTTGAGCGTGCGAAGCTTGTCCACACCGTGGTGATGCGGGAATCTGTGATCTTCGGTGGCCAGGATGGCCCTGATGAAATGGGGCGACACACGGCTCAAGGGGATGGCTTCGCGGCCTCCCATCAGCATAATTCTTTCCCCTGTGGCCGCGAAAATCTCCGTGGGTTCCGTTTCTATGATCCGGCTCAGCGGTTCGGGAATCCTTGGCAGGTCTTTTATGAGATAAAAGATCATACCGGCCACCACCAGGGTGCCTATACCGGCCATGGTTGCGGTTAGGTAGAATAGGGTGGTGAGAACTCTTATGATTTTTGTTGTTGTCATAAATTCGTAATCGATAATTCAAAGTAAGGAGTAGGGAGTATGCAGCAGGGATAAATCCCTGCGCTACATGGTTGATTCGAGGAATGGGCATGTAGGCCAGGGCTTCAGCCCTGCATCGTCCGGCGCTACGGCTTCTGACTTCTGCCCTCTGTGGATCCGTCCTCTGATACTCTGTTTTCTGTCCTCAGGGTATTTCTCCCTACTGCTTACTCCTTACTGAAATTGTTCTCCAGCAAGGTCACCGCCCCTCCTGCTTGTGAGGCTTGATCTTCCGACCATCCAGCCTATACCGCAGTTCAAGGACGGCGTTCTCGTGCCCGTTCATCAGGATGACCATGCGCTGCATGGCGCTTTCGATTTCAAAACCCAGTTCCGTGAACCCGGATAAGTCCCGGCCCGATATGCCCACGCGGGTGATCCGACCGGGATATCGCAGCAGTTGATCGGGTTGGGGAAGGACATCCCTCCTGACACCGTCCTCAAGACGGTCCAGCGCCTGAAAAAAACGGTCGGCCGTGTAAATCCGGTTGCCAAATTGAAGCATCTCTTCGAGGGAAGTGTCCATTTCCACCTGGCTCTCACCCATGCCGTAGAGCAAGTCCGGGGAAATGGTCAACTGCCGCAGCACGCGGTTTTCCGTGTCCAGAAGGTAAATGTTGAGGCCGTCCCCGTCTTTTTCAAAATAGGTCCGGTCCCAATGTTCACGATTGATGAGTTGCACCAGATCGAAGCTTGATATTATCCGGACGGCGGTTTCAGGGTTAAGCTGGAGGTAGAGCCGCCGGAACTGATCCGGGGATATCATGACCCATTGATCCGGCAGGATGGTGGCGGCAATCTCTTTAAAGCTTTCCGCCTGTCGGGTTTCCTGCTGGGAGGTCTGCCGGTCGGAAACGATTTGATCAAGGGTCTTGCGGGCCTTACGGGTTTGCCGGCCGGTTTCCCAGATGGTGCCGGATTCCGGGCGCCGGCTGTTAGTGGAGACCAGGAACGCGCCCATGGTTCGCTCCATCCAATCGAAACGCAGCTCGGAAATCATGATGGCCAGGAATATGAGACAGACCAAGAGGGGACGGATAGCAAAAACGCGTCTCACCCATTCGTTGAGATTTACGGGCGCACTCCAATTGTATTTGTTTATTCTTTCCATATGAGCATTTCATTTAGCATAATGGTTTGTAGTTATTTCATTGTCAAGTCGAGCAATTGAACAAGCATAAACAAATACTGCAGTAAATAGCGACATCGTCGCGTTTCATAAAATCGTGGAACACGATTTTATCTGCCAAGCATCTTATTTAAGGTGTCAACCAGGTCATTTCTTCCCCTTTCTTCCAACAGGGGGATCAGTTCTTCATAGAAAGGCTCCCTGACACGGATGCGGATATTGAAGCTGGCCAAAAGGTCCGGATCCAGATCATCTTCAACAAACGCTCTGGTGAGGTGGAGCTTATCGATGGCCACCAGCCCCGCCATTGTGCGCACGCATTTTTCACACTTCCCGCAGTTCAGCCGGTCCTTGGCATTGGCCAGGCAGACCCTGAAATGTTGAAAAGCCGCATCCCAGTCAGCCACTATTTTGAGCTTTTCAACGCGGGAGAGGTGCAGGTCCCGGTGCCTTATGCGCAGATTGCAGCTTGAAAATTCCGGATCCAGCAAGGGGTGTGAACCACAGGGGTGTATGTTGGGGAGATCGTAGGATGATCCGATGTAAACAAGGTTGGTGCGCGGCACAAAAGCGTGGGCCACGGCTGCCAGCACGGCCCCGAAGAACTTGTCCAGCCACAGTTCCCTTTCGTCGCATAGATGCCGGATGTTGGTATAGACCGGTATGAGGCTGACGCCCGCGTCTTCAGCCACATCTGCCAGGGCCGCTTTGGCGCGATCGAACACGTGATATTTCATGCCCCTGGCCACAACACCGCCGATGTCGAAACCATGTACGAGAAAGCAGTCTTTGATGGATCCCGGATGGCTGTCCGGATAGGTGAGGCGGTTGAGCCGCAAGGCTGCCAGGGAGTCGAATCCCCCTGACAGAAAGAGTCCGGCCTGCCGTTGTATGCTCTGAAAAGGATCCATGGAGGCGGTGCCTGCTTCTAAATTCAGGGGGGTGTAGGCGCCATTCGACCACAGATGCATGAGCGCCATGACCAGGTCAAGGCCCTCCCTTAAAGCGGGGCAGATGTCGGCTTCTATTTTCAGACGCTCTTCTCCGAAATGCATGGCCGGAATGATGCAGCCCACCACAAAAGCGTGCGGATTGCAGGAGAAGCCTTGGGCAAAGGCTTCTTCTGTTTCAATGTAGATGTCCTTGTCCGGCTCCCGGCAGGTCTCCCACTTGACCGTGGCCGCTGCCCGCACCAGCCCTTTTGAGCGTTCCATTCTGAGATTTTCAATGCGCATTTTAGTATTTGGTATTTAGTGTTTTGTGTTTAGGTTTACAGGTTTCAAGAGTAAGTATTCTAAGACAATTTTTGACAGGATTAACAGGATTTACAAGATATAAATTAGGTATAAGGTAAACGGTATAAGGTATAAGGTGGCTATACGCTAATAGCGATTTACCCTTTATATTATAATCCTGAAGATCCTGTTCATCCTGTCCAATAAAAAATTACTTCCGTCTTCTGAGGTTTTCTCCCTACTGCCTACTCCTTACTGCTTACTGGCCTCTGCGGCTCCGTCTTCCGTCCTCTGGATATGGCACAATCGATCATGCATCCGGCGATGTCCAGTCCCGTGGCCTTCTCGAGCCCTTTGAACCCGGGGGCATAGTTCACCTCTATCAGATACATGTTTTTGTGCCTATCGACAATCATATCCACACCGGCGATGTCAAGGCCAACCGCACAGGCGGCCTTTACAGCCAGTTTTTCAATTGATGATGTGATCTTAAAAGGACGGCTTTCACGGGTCAGATGGAAATTGGCCCGGAAATCCCCTTCCAAAGGGGTCATCTCCATGGCCCCCACGGCCTTGCCGTCGATTACCATGACCCGAATGTCCAGCCTGCCCGGGGTCTGAATATAGCGCTGCACCAGGATACCGGTACGCGGCTCCATGTGGTCGTTGAGGATGGCTTCGGCCTGGGTTCCGGTTTCCACCAGGTAAATGCCGCTGCCCTGGCGCCCGCTCACCTGTTTGGCTACCACCGGGTAGCCGCCCACCAGAGGAACTGCCCCATGGAAGCCTTCCTCAGAATTGGTGAACAACGTTTCCGGCACAGGCAGGCCGTCAGCGGCAAGCGTCTGCAGGGTCATGATCTGGCTGCGGGCAATGCAGACAGCATTGAAACCGTTGACCATCGGCATTTCCAGGCAACTGAAATGGTGGAGGAGGGTCAGGCTCGATTCCCCTATGGTTGCCCCCTGGCGGGGCATGACCGCATCCAGGTCTTTTACATCCAATTCGCCTTCGAAACCGAGGCCATTTTGGGTTGCGTGCGGCCACACCTTGTAGGGATGGATCAACAGGCCCTGGTGTCCCTTTTCGGCTGCAGCCTTTAGAAGCCTCCCGTTGGGGTGGTAGTTTCTATCTCGGACGGTGATGATTCCAATGTTCATAGTCAGGTATTTAGGTAAAAGGTTAAAGATAAAAGGGTACGAACACCAATATTTTGAAACAGTTTCTCGGTTGATTCAGGGTCACCTATAGTAGTCTATATTATTCATTATTGATTAAATAGCGGCGAAGCCGCGTACAGTAAAGGATTAGGCCTTCAATATCCAATTGAAGGCCTAATCCTTTACCCACACCCCCACCTGTTTGCCTGTTTTCTGGCTGAAAAAGGTGGTCAGTTTGCGGGTTTTGTTCCGAATGGCGATTTTCTGGGTCGCCAGGTTGTCTTCGCTGATGATCGAATACAGTTTTTTCCCTTTTGTGCGTTTGGTCAGCCCTTCCAGGAGTTCGGTCCCCATGCCCATGCCCCTGTATTCCGGTCTGACCGACGTATAGCCCCTTTCGAGAAAACCGCTGAAATCAAGCCCGGTGTTTTGGTTCAGGGATTGGATGTATTCCGGCCTGGGGTGTTTGAGACTGGAATTGCCGACGATGAGGTCGAATTCCATGGCGTAACCAATGAGAAAAGCGTGTTCAAGGTTGTAGCTCACCTTCTGCATGTTCACCGATCCGCCGGATTCCACCATCCGGCAGATTTCTTCAAAAAAACCTATCGGGAGATCACAGGGCCTTGAATAATGGTACTGGATAGATCCGCCTAGACAATGAACCTCGTTAGTGTTTTCCATCACCAGCCATTTTTGTACCTGTTTCAAGCCAAATGTGTTCAGAAAGCATAGCAACTGCTTAGGCGTATCCATTACCTTCCAGATGGGGGTACCCGGGAGTGGTTTGACCTTGCCATACCTTGGCAGGGATTCAACAAGATGGTCTACGGTCGCGGGCAATGGAGCAATGGATCGGTCGTCAAAGCTGTACGAATGGACAATGTTGGGATTGTTCAAGGCAAACCCGAGCAGGCCTGTGTCAATTTCTTCCTTTTTTATCAGAAATATCAAGTGGTTCCATATGCCGGCCCGGCTTGATACCCACAAAGATTTTTTCTGTGCATCGGTCTGAGCGGCGTGTGATTTCCAAAGGACCAGTTTTACTCCTTTGTCGAAAAGGCCGGCCATATCCGCCTCAATGGCTTGTTGACCCGGGTCCAACATCAGGCCGATGGATTGCATATGAGAGGATGCCCGGCCTTTGGATGGCAGCTTATCGACGGCAATATCAAGCCCGCCCTTGTGTATCAATATGCATTCCCGACTGCCTGTTTCAGCTGTTTTTTTAAGCGCTGTCAGGTCAAGGGGATGTTTAAATGCCGCCGTGGTTGCTGTGGTCGCCATGTGCGAAAATCTATAAAATAGAGCGTTTTCTGTCAAACGAATTCACTGGACAATTGGGAACATATGAACATCGCACATGGAGGGCCCAATATCGAATCTTGAACTGCATTTTAATTATCAGCCGATATGTGATAGGAAAGAGCTAAGCTTGATCTTGTTCATACCTATGCACACAAAGGGGGTAGGGTATGCTAAAGATAGGACACACAGGACGCGTATCATTGTATCTATTGATTATTGTTCTGATGGCCACGCTGTCTCCGCAGGCAAGCCAATCCGCTGAACAAGCCTACCGCAACAGCATCGGCATGGAGTTTATCCTGATTCCAGCGGGCAGCTTCCTTATGGGCAGCCCTGCAAGTGAAAAGGGCCGGGATGGCGGCGGCCGGGAGGTTCAGCATCACGTCACCCTTACCAAACCCATATACATGCAGACCACCGAGGTAACCGTGGACCAGTGGGAAAGCATCATGGGGAAAAAGCTTATCGGTTGGCGCAGGGGTGCCGGGAATATGCCGATCACCCGTGTATCCTGGAAAGATTGCCAGAAATTCATTAAGAAACTGAACGCCAGGGGAGAGGGGGTGTATCGGCTGCCGACAGAGGCGGAATGGGAATATGCCTGCCGGGCGGGTACAAAGACGGCTTTTTTCTGGGGAACGGACATCGACTGTGACAAAGCCATGTATGGCAACAAGAAGAAATCAGGCATATGCCTGCAATACTTCCAATCCCTCAAGATCAAGGCCGGAGGACCGGTACCTGTAAAGACTTTTGCGCCGAATCCATGGGGGCTATATGACATGCATGGCAACGTGTGGGAGTGGGTTCAGGACCGCTATGGCGATTACGATCCAAAGCGCGTCAAGGACCCCATCGGTCCTCCTAAAGGCAATATTCGCGTGCGCCGGGGCGGCTCCTGGGTCTCGAAATGGTATGACCTGCGTTCTGCCAACCGGGCCTATTCACACCCTTCAAACAGGATCAATATCACCGGATTAAGAGTTGTCAGGGAAGCACTTTAACGGCTGGAATCGTATTCGGAATACTCATACAGGATAACTTGAATGCTAAAGACCCTGCGCAGGTGGATGAACATCTATGAGGACGAAACCGGGCTGTTTTTCTGGACCCTGATGATGCGTTTTTTGCTGGTGGGCGGCTTCATTATCCTGAACAATTACGCGGATACCACCTTTCTGGCACGCTACGACGTGCAAAAGCTGCCGATCATCGTTTTCATCAATGCGATCCTGGCAGTGGGCATTGTCAGCTTTCTGTCCGGGTTCATGGCCCGCATGCCGGGCACACGCCTTTTGGCCATCATCTTCGTTTTCTGTGGCGCGGCCATCGGGGCCATCCGGTTGTTGATTCCCCTGGGCCTCGATCTGATCTACCCGGTGTTGTATGTTCTGAAAACGCAGTTCGAAGCCGTGATCAGCCTTTTATACCTGAATCTTACCAACGATTTATTCAATGTCCGTCAGTCCAAACGACTTTTTCCCCTTATTTCAGCCGGGGCCATCGTGGGACAGATCGCCTTGAGTTTCGGCACGCCGTTTCTGGCCAGAACCATCACCATGGACAATCTTCTTTTGATCTACGTGGTGATCATGGTATTGGGGGCTCTCGTCCTGAGGCAGATCGGCAAACGCTTTCCAACGCTGCTGGTCAAGGAAAAGAAGGCCGGAAAAAAACAAAAAAAACCCGGATTTTTCCGGCAGTTCAAACAAATCAGGCCGATGATCAAGGGATCTCTGCTGATCAAGATCATGATTCTGCTCTTTCTGATACCCAACATCGTTCTACCGATCCTGAATTTTCAATTCAACGTGATCATCGACGACAGTTTTCACTCTGAACCTTCAAAGCTGCGTTTTTTAAGCTACTTCCGGGGAGCCATGAGCGTCATCAGTTTGGTGATCCTGCTGTTTGTGGGCCGGATTTACGGCCGTTGGGGTCTACCCACCGCCCTGATGTTCCACCCGGTCAATTACATCCTGGCCTTTGTGTCGCTCGTTTTGCGGTTCGACGTGTATTCGGCGGCTTATGCGCGCCTGTCCACCACCGTGCTGAAGTCCACCATCCACCTGCCGGCCAGGGCGGTCCTGACCGGGCTGCTGCCGGCCGCTCAGCGGGCCGTCATGATGCCCTTCTTGAGGGGCTACGCCATCAAAGCGGGAACCCTCACCGGAGCGGGGATCATGGTCATATTCAACCAGCTCTTTCACCCCCGCTTTTTGTCCCTGGTGGCGCTGCCCTTTGTGGTAGCCATGGCAATTACCCCCTACATCCTCAAACGCAACTATTCCAAAATCCTGCTGGACCTGATTTCCAATAAAATGCTGG
>JBDLJD010000155.1:0-9443 GCA_039714495.1 Thermodesulfobacteriota bacterium | reverse complement strand
CAGCCTACTACAGCAAGAGATCTGCCGCAAGGGATGCTTTGGAACCGTAGTTGAGATACCATTCAAATGGCGTATCGATGGCAAATTGCGGGGCCCGACACCTGATCCGGCACCCTATCAATCACCCGGCGGGTCTAGCTGCAGCGGTCTGAAGGATGGCTCCCATTTCGGTGGATGTAGCGGAATCAATGAATGGTGAATATTCATTTTATAATATTATAATTATTTGACGCTTGACCATATTTTATTCAAATGGTAAGTTCTTGCCTTCCCGGTGCTACAAGTCTATCATATCGGTCAAATTGGCCATTTATGGAACGCACTAGCTAAGAGCAAACACCTATTGGCTATTCAATTCGCATCCTTGAGCCCTGGATCCTTAGAACCACATTTTGTAAGGCTACGGTTTTTGTCTAAAAGCGAGGGATTTTCTTCCATTTCTCGAATGGGACATTATTTTCTGTTAGTATTTGTTAACCATCAATAATGAGGGGGATTGTATGAAAAAGTTATGTTTATCAATTATAGTGCTGCTTATATTTTCTGCGGCTTCGTATGCGGCAAACTGTCCGCCGGTAACTGTGGCCGATTCCAAGGGGGTGCCTGCAGGTGCCTTTCCGCAACAGTATGACCTGGCGGAGTTTGAAAAACTGGCCAAATGTACCATGACCTTCAGTGCCAACCCTGCAATTGAGGCGTTAAATAGCAAAATTCGTGGTAATCCGTCCCTGCCGGCTAAACTGGCGGATCGCATCCCGGCCGAACCACTGGTTGTTGCACCGTACCACTCCATCGGTAAATACGGCGGCACTTATGACAATCTGTCCAATGCGCCGGAAGCGGGAACGGCGGGATTCATGTCGGTTCGCCACGTCAACCTGGTGCGCTATTCCGATGACCTGCAGACTATCGTGCCCATGGTGGCCAAAGGTTGGAAATGGAACAGTGATTTTACTCAGCTCACCTTTTTCTTACGTAAAGGACATAAATGGTCAGATGGTGCACCCTTTACCGCGGAAGATGTCAAATACTGGTACGACAATCTGGCACTCAATCCTAAGGTAATCGAAAAGCCAAAGAGTTATACACTGGTTGCCGGTAAACGAATGAACGTCAGGGTTATTGATCCACAGACGGTTCGCTTTGAGTTGCCTGCACCGAAACCGGGTCTGCTTGCACATTTTGCCTCCTCTTTCGCTCAAGGGTTCCAGCCCAAGCATTTTCTGAGCAAATGGGATCCTGATTTGAATCCAAATGCTGACAAAATGGCGAAAGCCGCCGGATTCAAAGATGGACTGGCTGTACTATCAGCTTACTTCGGTAATTCAGACTGGATGGACACGCCCACTCCGATGTTGAAGGCACCAAATTTGGCAGGAAACCTCCCAGCTGATACCGCACCTACTCTGGAATCTCACATCTATGTGGCTGATTCTCCTGATGGTCGACATCTTGTGGCTAATCCTTATTTCTTCATGGTCGATACCCAAGGCCAGCAACTTCCTTACATCAACGAACAGGATGAGATTTATGTTAATGACAATGAGGTGCGAATCCTTAAGTTGGTCAACGGTGAAGTAACTTTCAAGTCGCAAACACTGCAAATGGCGATGGCACCTATCCTGCTTGAGAAGCAGGAAGCTGGAAATTATTCAGTGCAGTTAAAACCGGAAATTTCCGCTCCCACATTCTCATTCAACGTAACTTCAAAAAATCTGGAGAAGCGAAAAGTGTTTGGTGACCTTCGTTTCCGACAGGCCATGTCACTGGCGTTGAATCGTGAAGAGATCAATCAGGTGGCGTTCTTCGGCCAGGGAATACCTCAACAGTATACCGGATTCTCACCAGAACCCAAATTTGTAGATCCAAAATGGGCCAAGCATATGACTTCTCATAGTCCTGGTAAAGCAAAAGCATTACTGGATCAGGTTGGGATGAAAGATATCGATGGTGACGGTTTTCGAGAACTACCCAATGGCGAAAAACTGGTACTCAATCTACAGTTTGCAACGCAGGGAGTAGCAGGTCAAGTCGTTGAACTGGTTGCTCAACACTGGTCTGAAGTAGGTATTAAAACTACCGTTAAAGAAGTCACACCAGATGAATACAGGTCTGCTCAGTCTTCAAACCAGCTTGATGTGACTATGTGGAGAAAAGGTGTTCCACTGGCGATAGTTCAGGGTAACGACATCTATTTTGTACCTCCATATGACAGTTATTTCGAGCTGCGGACAGGAATGTTATGGGCAGAATATATCGACTCAAAAGGAGCAAATGGTGTAAAACCACCCGCATGGGTTTATGCGTTGATTGATGATATCAAGGCCTTCCAATCCGAACCCACGGGTACCGCCAAGTTCAACGAAATCGGTGCGCGCCTGGTGGAAAACATGGCCAGCCATACGCTGTTTATTGGTACCGTGCTTGCGAAAGGGCCGATCTATCATCATAACAGCCTGAAGAATGTCACCCAGTTCAAGACGCATTCCTACGAATACTACTGGAACTTTCCCTATCGGGGTACCCAGTGGTATCTTGATAAGTAACCGTCGGGTTATCTGTACTTTTATGTGAGCAACAGGGCCGGGCAATGCATCGCCCGGCCCTGTTTAGAAATTTTAATGTAGTTTGTGTTACTGTCCTTCAACCAGAAGTTGTTGATTTGCCGCAATGCTAAAATTTCTCCAGTTTACAATTACAAGGGCGTTGTTGTCGCTGTTAACACTATTGATAGTCTCATTGATCGTGTTCTCACTGATGGAACTGGTGCCCGGCAACTGTGCCGAGCGCTACCTTGCATTTAAAAACACCCAGGGCCAGAATATTACCGTCGAAGATATTGCGGCTGAAGAAAGGCGCCTGGGGCTCGACAAACCCTTTCCAATTCGATGGGGCATCTGGGTCGGCAATGTTTTTTTCAAGGGAGAGTTTGGTGACAGTTGCATCCTGCGCTTAAATATCAATGAACTGCTCAGCGACAAGTTCTGGATCAGCCTGGGGATCTGCCTGTCGGCATTGGTATTTTCCTATCTGATTGCTATCCCGGTTGGGATTTACTCGGCGACCACCACCAACGCGGTCGCCAACAATTCGATTCGCCTTATCAGCTATTTCGGCCTGGCACTGCCCAATTTTCTGCTGGCGCTGATCATTATGCTGTTTTCCACCATCTATTTTGGCGAATCGCTAACCGGGCTTTTTTCCAAGGAATATCGTGATGCTGCCTGGTCAATGGCCAAGTTCGGGGACTTTTTGACCCGCGCCTGGCTGCCGATTTTTGTGCTGGGATGGTCGGCAACCGCTTTTGCAATGCAGACGGTACGGGCGCTGATGCTGGATGAAATCGGCAAATTATATGTAACGGCCGCTTCCGCTCGAGGTATTTATGGAAGAAAGCTGTTGTGGAAGTATCCCGCACGCCATGCTATGGCACCGGTTATCAATTCCCTGGGATTTGATCTGAATCGGATCTTCAACGAATTGCCGGTTGTGGCCTTGATCTTAACCTTAACTGAATCCGGTGCATTGCTGATTGAAGCCCTGGCACGATCCAACGATCAGCAACTGGCCGGTGCGATTATTTTTCTGCTGACGGCAAGTATCGTATTTATTAATTTTGTGACCGACATCCTGCTCGCATTAATGGATCCGCGTATCAGAAAAGGCCTGATCGGATAAATGGTAGATCTAAAGTGACGCTCTTGTTCTGGAAAAAAAAGATCGGTGACGATCAGCAGCAACTGAAAGAAGCATATTTTACCGCTTCCCAGGGGCAGTTGATCCGCGCCAGATTCAAGAAAAACCGTTCCGCGGTGGTGGCTGGCTGGGCGCTGATCATCATGATCCTGGCCGGCTTTTTTGCACCCTTCCTGTCGCCTTATAGCCCCAACATCGCCGGACGCGACAAGGAATATGAAAACGGTCCGCCGCAATTTCCCAAATTCTGGGACGAGAACGGATTTTCGATCCGGCCCTTTCTCTACACCACGGAACGTGAGCGATCGATCAAAACCAATTTCAGGTGGGTGCTCACTGAAAACCGGGAAAAACGCCGATACTTAAAGCTTTTTGTTGAAGACTGGGAATACAGTTTTATTGACATCGATTGGGATCTGCCGGGTAAGATGTTTGATGTGAATTTCAAGGCACTGACGTTCAAGACCCATCTGTTCGGGATGGACAAGGGTGGAATACATCTGTTCGGCACGGACGGGACCGGCAAAGACATCTTTTCGAGGACATTGCATGCCGTCTATACTTCGTTGGCAGTTGGAACCCTGGGCGTGCTGATCTCCTTTGTACTGGCATTGGTTATTGGCGGTGTAGCCGGTTATTTTGGCGGCTGGATTGACTCGATCCTGCAAATGATTACCGATGCCATCCGGACCGTGCCCCCTATTCCACTGTTTATGGCCCTGGCGGCATTTATGCCGGATACCTGGAGCGCCGAGACACGCTTCTTTTTCATCGCCAGTATCCTCGGCCTGATCGGCTGGCCAACCCTGGCGAGACGCATACGCACCCATCTATTAACCGAGCGCAGTCAGGAATATGTACTGGCGGCAGAATTATGCGGCGCACCGGCCGGCCATATTATCCGCAAGCATTTGCTGCCCAGCTTTACCAGCTACATCATTGTCGATCTGATGATAACCTTTCCATATGTGGTGCGCACGGAAACCGCGCTCAGCTTCATCGGGTTGGGATTGACCGATCCGGTCAATTCGCTGGGCTCCTTAATGCAGAATGTATCCAAAGCGGACGTGTTGCTGAACTATCAATGGTATTTTATTCCGGTATTATTTTTTATTGCTTTTGTGCTGGCGTTCGTCTTTGTCGGAGATGGCCTTCGTGACGCCGCTGACCCGTATTCCCATACAAAACAATGAGCTTACTGACTGTAAACAATCTGACCCTGCAATTTGACACGGACGAAGGCCGTATCACCGCGGTTGATGATGTGTCTTTTGAAGTGAATAGTGGCGGTGTATTGGGCCTGGTGGGTGAATCCGGTTCAGGAAAGACCGTAACCGCCAAATCGATCATGCGCCTCAATTCGTCCAATGCCGTATATGCACCCGAAAGCCGTCTTTTGCTGAAACTGGATGACGGTGATGTCGATATACTGTCGCTGAAGCACAAACGCGACATGCAGGTGGTGCGCGGTGGATCGGTGTCGATGATTTTCCAGGAACCCATGGCCAGCTTCGCACCGGCCATTACCATCGGGGACCAGATGGTAGAGCAATTGGTGCTGCACAAAAAAATCACCAAAAAAAAAGCATCGGACATATCCATTGAAATGCTGGACAGGGTGGGGATTTCCGATGCCGATAAACGTTTTAAACAGTATGCCTTTGAGCTGTCCGGTGGGATGCGCCAACGGGCCATGATTGCCATGGCGTTGTCGACACGGCCTAAATTGTTGATTGCTGACGAGCCGACCACGGCCCTGGATGTAACCATCCAGGCCCAGGTGATCGATCTGATGAAAGATCTGGTGACGGAATTTGGGATGGGAATCATTTTCATCACCCACGATCTGGGTGTAATTGCTCAAACCGCAGACCGGGTGGCGGTCATGTATTTGGGCAGGATTGTTGAACAGGGGACCGTGCGTGATGTTATTAAAAATCCCGCTCATCCTTATACCCTGGGTCTATTGGATGCGCTGCCGAAGCTGGAAGATATGGATGCGCCGCTGACACCGGTGCCCGGTGACATTCCCAGTCCGCTGGAGCGACCCAGCGGTTGTGTATTTCATACCCGCTGTGCGCTGGCCGAGCCACGCTGTTCCCAGTCGATACCAAAGATGGTCGCGCTAGATCAGCAGCACACCGTCGCCTGTTTTGTTGAAGCGGAAAAAAGGGGGGCGGCATGAGCGATACGCCTATTATTTCCGCCGGAAATCTATCGGTTGATTTTCAAATCGGTGGCGGCTTATTTACCTCTAAAAAATTCTTAAGAGCCGTGAACAGGGTCTTCATTGATATTCCCAAAGGCTCTTTTTTTGGATTGGTGGGGGAAAGCGGTTCAGGTAAAACAACCCTTGGACGCGCTTTACTCAAGGCGGTTCCGATTTCAGACGGAAAGATTCGATATTCTGACGGTGAAGTGGACTACTCTTTAAGAGCAATGAACCATGCAGATTTGAAAGAATACCGCAAGCGCGCCCAGCTTATTTTCCAGGACCCTTATGCTGCATTGAGTCCACGCATGACCGTGCGGGATATTATTGCCGAACCACTGGAGGTGATGCGGATTACAAAATCCCGGGAAGAAAGCGATCAACGGGTGCGTGATATTGCCGACAAATGCCGTCTCAACTTGGAACATCTGCGGCGTTTTCCGCACGCTTTCTCCGGGGGCCAGCGCCAGCGCATTTCAATCGCCCGTTCGCTTGTTTCCAATCCAAAATTTGTGGTGGCTGATGAAAGTGTGGCCGCACTGGATGTCTCCATCCAGGCCGATATTCTCAATTTGCTGAAAGACCTGCAAAATGAATTTGGGTTGACGTATCTGTTTATCAGCCACGATTTATCGGTAGTGGCCCATATTTGTGATCATGTCGCCGTTATGTACCTGGGCCGGCTGGTAGAAACGGCGCCCACGCGGGAGCTTTTTCAGGCGCCACGCCATCCCTATACCAAAGCATTGCTGTCCGCCATCCCCTCAATCGATCCTGACCATGAAGGCGCCGTTCAAAAACTCGAAGGTGAAATTCCTTCTCCGACCAATCCTCCGCCGGGGTGTAAATTTAATACCCGGTGCCGATTCGCCATCGATATTTGCCGTAAGGAAGAGCCCAGGCTGGAACACAGCAGCAAGGAGCATGATGTGGCCTGCCACCGATGGGAGGAACTGTAAACGGCCTGGCTCTAAATATTTCTGCGACCCCTTACAACTTTTCCAACGCTTTCAGTTCGATATCGCTTTGTCAACTTCCGGGTAACCTTCAAACAGGTAAGGCCCGTCAATCTTCCGGACATAAACGGTATGCGTTACAAGGTCTCCCTGGGGGGTCCAGTAATGTAGCTGATAACCCGGCGCTTCCAAGATAAATTTGGATTCGCGCTTCATTGTAAGATCGAGCATGAGCTCCATTCCCGTGCTCGGCGCGGTACTGACCACGGTCCCCCGCCATCGGACATGGGCCGGGAGATGGATGTGCCCGCACATCAGGCGTTCGACGTTCGCATATTTTTCAATGACATCCCCTAATCGATCCATGCCGATGAAACCATCTACATCGGTTTCCCAAACACCACACTTAACCGGTGGATGATGCATGAAAACGACCGTGGGTTTACTCTTTTGTTCGGCCAGCCGCTTATCGAGCCACGCCGCCCTTGTCCCGCATATCTCTCCCCCGGGCCCGCCCGGTACCGTGCTATCCATTCCAATCAACCGGACATCGTAATCGTCAACCACATAATTGATAAATCCATCAAGCTTTGATGGACAGGCCTGTCCCCCAAAAACCGACCAAAGCGTTGATCGGTCATCGTGGTTGCCAGGTATAATGTAAAACGGCATTTGCAGCTTGCCCAAAATTTTTTCCGCCCGTTGGGCCTCTTCTTTTAAACTGCTCATGGTGATGTCCCCAGTCACAGTAACGACATCCGGCTTTGGGTCAAGCCGATTGATATGATCGATACAGCGTGCCAAGTTTTCGGCCATCGGTGCGATACCATATGTTTTTTTTCCCCATCCGGCAATATGGAGATCGCTGATCTGGGCGATGAGCATACAATCCTCTTACTATTGCTTTAAAAACAGGCAATCGTTTTACCGGCCAATATCAATGCCCGAGAGCAGGATATATGCCGAAACAATCCAGTTTTTCATCTATCGCGCGACACAACTGCGCACATCCTGCGGCTTGGTCGCTGCTGCCACGGTCTTTTTACCATCGTCTTCGGTGTAATAGCCGCTGGGCGGGGCAAAGCGCACCGTGGCGATCTTGTTCTGGGTGAAAAAGTCGATACCGTCTTTACCCTGAACCTTGTCGGTGCCCAGGTGGGAGTCTTTGATGCCCCCAAAAGGCAGATAGGGATGCGGCGCCGGAACACCCACGTTGACCCCCACCATGCCCACGTCTGCCTCGGCAATGAATTTTTCGGCATAGAAAAGGTTCTGGGTAAAAATGCAGGCGCCGTTGCCGAATTCCTGAGCCCGAATCAGATTCAGGACGTCGTCGATGCCGCTGATTTTCATGACCGACACCACCGGTCCGAATATCTCCTCCTGGGCGATGGTGCGGCAGGGGGTGACATCCGTAAAAATAGTGGGCCCCACAAAATACCCGTTTTGATTTTTTTCGGGCAATGCCGGATTACGTCCATCCAGGATCAGATTGGATCCGCCCTCGATGCCGATATCGATATAGTTCTCGATCTTGGCTTTGGCCGCTGCCGAGATCACCGGTCCCATGTACACATTGGGATCCATGGCATCCCCCACCACAACTTTGTGGGAAGCTTCCATCATTTTTTCGATCAGGCGGTCATACACCTCCGGTACCAGCGCCACAATGGACCCTGCCAGGCAGCGCTGGCCAGCGGAACCGTAGCAGGAGTGGATGAAGTTTTCGATAAACACATCGGCCTGGGCGTCTTCCATGCCCACCAGGTAATTTTTGGCGCCGCCCAAAAGCATGGTCCTTTTGCCGCCCCGGCCGCAATTTTCGGCGATCTTTTTGGCCGTGGGGGTGGATCCCACCAGGCACACCCCGGAAACTTTGGGGTGATCATACCAGACCTGGGGCACATCGCGGTGGCCGTGGACGATGTTGACAACCCCTTTGGGCAGTCCGATGTCGTTGAAGATATCGCCCATCTTCTGCATGAAGTAGGGTGACTGGGTGGAAGGCTTGAAGACAAAGGTGTTGCCTACGCCGATGGCGAAGGGGATGAACCATCCAAAAACAAGGGCTGGAAAATTAAACGGTGCAATGCCGCCGAAAACACCCAGTGGCTGACGGATCACCCGCCCGTTGATGTTGCCGGCGATACCCTCCAGGGTGTCCCCCTGGATCAAGGTCGGTATACTGCAGGCGGTTTCCAGGATTTCGATGACCCGCTGGACCTCGCCCCTGGCTTCGCTAATATGTTTGGCCTGGTCAACGGCAATGGACACCGCGAGTTCTTCAGTGTTTTCCTGCATAGCCCTTCGCATGTCAAAAAGATAACTCATCCGTTTTCCAACCGGGAGATGCCGCCAGGCATCGTAGGCGGCATAGGACGATTCTACGGCTGCCGCCGATGTTTCTGGCGTAGAAATGGGTACTTCGCCGATCTGCTCCCCGGTGGAGGGATTGTAAAGCGGCTCGTATGCCACGCTACTCTCTTCCACCCATTCGTTATCTATGAAATTCCTGATTTTGATAAATTCGTTCTCGCGGCTGGCCATTGTTTTCTCCCTTTCGTAGTTCAGTTTTTAAT
>JBDLJD010000154.1:0-9585 GCA_039714495.1 Thermodesulfobacteriota bacterium | reverse complement strand
AAAAAATAGCGAATTAATGAGGCGACCACCAACCCGGTTGGTGGCCGCTTCTTTTTTCGCTTTTTTATGGCGTTATTCAGATACCTGGTGCAGATGTACATCCTGCTGGGGGTAGGGAATGCTGATGCCCTGCTCGTCAAAGGCTTTCTTGATGTTTTCCATGGCGTCCATGTAGATCCCCCAGTAGTCGCTCACCTTGGCCCAGGGGCGCACGACAAAGTTGACGCTGCTGTCGGCCAGTTCCACCACCGCGATCTGGGTGGGCTTGTCTTTGAGAATGCGTTCGTCTTTGGCCAGTATGTCTTCCATGATCTTGCGGGCCTTGTCGATGTCGTCGTCGTAGCCGATGCCGAAGACCATGTCCACGCGGCGGGTGCCCTTGACAGTCCAGTTGATGATGTTGTCGCCGGTCATCTTGGCGTTGGGGATGATGACGGTTTTGTTGTCCGGTGTCACCAGGGTGGTGGTGAAGATCTGGATCTCTTCCACGGTGCCGGATACACCTGCGCCTTCAATGTAGTCACCCACGTTGAACGGCCGGAAGATGACCATCAGAAAACCGGCGGCAAAGTTGGACAAACTGCCCTGCAGAGCCAGGCCAATGGCCAGGCCGGCAGCACCCAGGATGGCGATAAAGGATGTTGTCTGAATACCCAACTGCCCCAGGGCGGCGATAATGATAAAAATCAGCAAGGCGATGTAGGCTATGTTGCAGGTAAACCCGACGATGATGGGGTCCACATTTTTTTTGGTCATCACCTTGGTGGTCACATTACGTACGATCTTGGCAACCCAGCGACCGACAATGAAAATAGCCAGGGCGGCAATGATGTTCACGCCGTATAAACTGACCATTTCCCAGATTTTGTCCATGTATGATTCTGTTCCCATGTTACCTCCTCCTATATTAATGATTGTTAAAAACGCCTCATAAGGATTTCGCAAAACCGAGCGTGAAATCAACCACACGACTTGTGTGATGTAACGGAATAATTGAAAGATAAGATGTATTTATCTGATTGCAAGAGGGGGTAGGTTTCTCGTGTCCCGGCAAGAATAAGAAGGGTGACAATGATAAAATCTTCGGGCTGGCATCCGCTCGGAGAGGTGCTGCCAGCCCGGCTGAAAGTGGAATAGCGGCGAAGCCGCGTTATCTAATAAAATGAGCCCGGCCGTGGGGCCGGGCTCATTTTATTAGTGCTGGTACAAGTGTACATCGCGCTGGGGAAAGGGGATGTTGATGCCGCCGGCGTCAAAGGCCTTCTTTATATTTTCCGTGGTGTCCATGTAGACATCCCAGTAATCGTCGCATTTAACCCAGGGGCGCACGACAAAGTTGACGCTGCTGTCGCCCAGTTCCGCCACGGAAACCTGGATGGCCGGATCATTCAGGATGCGGTTATCCTTGCCCAGAACGTCATCAATGATCTTTCGGGCTTTGTCGATGTCATCGCCGTAGCCGATGCCGAAGACCAGGTCCACCCGTCGGGTGCCCTTGACCGTCCAGTTGACGATGTTATCTGAGGTGAGTTTGGCATTGGGGATAATCACGGTTTTGTTGTCCAGGGTTACCAGGGTGGTGGTGAAGATCTGAATCTGCTCCACCGTGCCTTCGTCTCCGCCCCCCTGGATGTAGTCACCTTCGTTGAACGGCCGGAAGAGGACCATCAGGAAGCCGGCGGCAAAATTGGAGAGGCTCCCCTGCAGCGCCAGGCCGATGGCCAGGCCGGCAGCACCCAGAATGGCGATGAAGGAGGTTGTCTGAATGCCCAGCTGACCCAGGGCGGCTATGATGATAAACGCCAGAAGAGCGATATAGGCGATGCTGCTGGTAAAGTTGATCAGAATGGGATCGACATGCGCTTTTTTCATCAGACGCACGATTAGGTTGCGGACGCCTTTGGCGATCCAGCGCCCCACGATAAACACCACCAGGGCTGTTATGATTTTAACCCCGTACAGGCTGGCCATTTCCATGATTTTGTCCATATACGATTCCATTTCAACCTCCTTTGATTTGAATTTCCCTAAGCCGTAGATCGGAGCAGAGAGACGTTGTTATTGTATTGGTTTTTGTCACAATAAACACCGAATGGATTCAAAAGTAAATACTTTTAGCGCTTGCGCAACCATGGCTGATTACCTAATATAGGCGTTAGAAACAGCAATTGATTCTAATGGATTTTTATGCTCCCCCATAGGTCATTGCTTTCTAATTAATTGCTACATTATGATGGCGGTTTCTAACGCAAGGAGACACCATGGACAGAATTGGAAACGAAAAAGGAAAATTGCGTTTCATCGTACTACCCCTTCAGCCGGAAACGCCTGGTCAATACGACGGGGTAGGGCTATCCCTGCATTTTTTGCTGGGCAACACGGTGGTGCTGAATACGAACCTGAAGGAGTTCTGGTTCGGGTGGCGCACTAAGAAACTGTTTCCCAAAAAGGAGGATTTGACCACCTACCTGGTCGGGCAGAACAAACCCCTGGCTTTCAAGCAACTGAGCGAGGAGCAGAAGATCCGTTTCTGGCTTTACGGCCGGGTAAAAGGGGATACGGCAAGCCTTTCTATCTACGACAGCGTTGCAGACAGCCATGCCGACACCGAAATCCGCTTTTCTACGGAGGATCACCTCAAAGGATTCCGCCAGGCCTTTATCCGGCAACTATCAGGGTACGGCATCGCATTTCCGGAGGCGATGCAGCCCAAGGCATTGTGGCCAGAAAATATTTCCCGTGAAGGCCTGGATGTAATCGGGCGCGCACTGGAGTCGTTTTATTATTACTCCGCGTATACCGACCGGACCGGCCGGATCGACACCGCCCCTTTTGAAAAGGCGGTAGCCTTGGCGCCGGAGTCGTTCATGGCCCAGAACCTGCTGGCATGGTCCCATTACCGGAACAAGGACTATCAGGAAGCCAGGACGGGTTTTCTGAGGGCCGTACTCGTGAATGCCGCCGGTACAGGCGCCATGTCAGGGCTCATGTGGTGCGGTATTTACATGCAGAACAAGGAGGAGGCGCTTTACTGGGCCTCGCGCGCAGCCGAGGTTCGCAACCAGGATGTGGCCAAGGCGCGGCAGAAAACCATTAAACGCTGGAAGAAATACAACTCGTAAATATTCCTGGCTCATAAAGTGGGGAATAAGCAATCTATAGGTTAAAGGAGGTACTGTATGCCGCTAACAGGAAAAAAAGTGATCATCCTGATCGAGGAAATGTTCAATGTGTTCGAATTCTGGTATCCATACTTTCGACTCAAGGAAGCCGGGGCCGAGGTGACCGTGGTGGGGTCGGGCCGGGTTGAGGTATTCAACGGCAAACCCGGCACGGAGTTTAAAGCCGATGTCGCTGCGGACCAGGTGTCTGCGGATGATTTCGACGGGATCGTGATTCCGGGGGGATATGCCCCGGATATGATGCGCCGCTTCCCGGCCATGGTGGATCTGGTAAAACAGATGTCCGCACAAAACAAACTGGTGGCCGCCATTTGCCATGCCGGATGGATGCTGGCTTCTGCCGACGTTCTCAAGGGAAAAAAGGCAACCTCGTTTTTTGCCATAAAGGACGACATGATCAACGCCGGTGCCGAGTGGATGGATGCGGAAGTGGTTGTGGACGGCAATTTCGTGACCAGCCGCACACCGGACGACCTGCCCGCATTCATGAAAGCCATCATCGCATTTTTAGGTTAATCACGAAACACTGAAAGCACGAAATCTATCTTTTTTTCGTGTTTTAAGAATTTCGTGTTTTCGTGATAATAAGTTCTTAACTATTCTGCATAAAACATAAATCATTTGGAATTTATCATGCGCGCAGTAGTACAGCGAGTGAGCGAGAGTTCGGTGACCGTAGACGACCGTGTTGTAGGCAAAGTCGGCAAGGGGCTGCTCGTGCTGTTGGGTGTGGCCCGAGGGGACGAACCGTCGGCTGCGGATTACCTGGCCGAAAAGATATCCAACCTGAGGATTTTCGAAGATGCCGATGGCAAGATGAACCGCTCCCTTATGGATGTAAGGGGTGAAATGCTGGTAGTTTCCCAATTCACCTTGCTGGGGGACTGCCGCAAAGGGCGGCGGCCGTCGTTTATACAAGCTGCCCCGCCTGAAATTGCCGACCGCCTCTATCTGCATTTTGTGGAGGCTGTGTGCAGCAAGGGCGTGCACGTGGAAACAGGTCAATTCCAGGCCATGATGGCAGTAAAGCTCATCAATGACGGGCCGGTAACACTGGTGCTGGAATTCCCGGTCAGGGAAGGCGTATGAAGAAACCAGCAGTTATGGCGCACCGGTTTTTGGTTCGAAGGTCTGTTTTCATAGTTTTGGTGCTCGTCCTATCTTTTTTTTGCCTGTCAGTTGCGCTGTTGCCGGTTGCAGGCGCAGCAGGCTCTGTTTTATCTAACACGGATTTTTCAAAAATGGCCGCATTACTGGGGGACCAGGATGCCGCCATGGTGGCGTCACCGTCAGGTGAGATTTTGTTTACCCACAACCCTGACGCTGAACGTGTGCCTGCCTCGACCATCAAGCTCCTCACCGCCCTCACTGCTTTTCATTACCTGAACACAGACTTCCGGTTCACCACCGAATTTTTCCTGGACAGCCGGGCAGACCTGAAGATCAAAGGGCAGGGGGACCCCCTGCTGATTTCCGAGGTGGTCAGCGACATTGCCGCTGCCCTGGCAACCGAACTGAAGACATCCCATCAGACCTTCAATCGCCTTTGGCTGGACAATACCTATTTTGCCTCCCCCATCGCCATCCCAGGCGTATCTGGTTCGTCAGAACCCTATGATGCACCCATCGGGGCTTTGTGCGTCAATTTCAATACCGTCAATTTCAAAAAGAAAAACGGAACGTTCGTGAGCGCAGAACCCCAGACGCCACTTTTGCCCATGGTGCTGCCGGAGATCAAGGTCTCGGGGCTCAATAAGGGGCGGATTACCCTGAGCCATCGCCAGGATGAGATTACCTATTACGCCGGCTACCTGTTCCGTCATTTTCTGGAGGAGGCCGGTTTTGATTTTTCAGGCGGGGTCGGCCTCGAGCCTGTTACGTCACAGGACCGCCTTGTCATGGCCTATCGATCCAGGTTCACCATGGAGCAAATTGTGGCCAGGATGCTGGAATATTCCAACAATTTTATTGCCAACCAGGTTTTCATGCGCGTGGGTGCCCAGCAGTACGGCGCCCCCGGCACGCTGGAGAAAGGCGTGCGGGCCGCACAAGCCTATGCAGTAAATGAACTTGGGCTCGATCGTGTTGTCATCGCCGAAGGATCGGGCATTTCCCGGACCAACAGAATTACGGCAAGGGACATGCTGAAAGTGGTGACTGCTTTTGAGCCCCACTACGCACTCATGAAGAATAAAGGCCGATTGTATTACAAGACCGGCCACCTGAAGGGCATTCGCACTCAGGCAGGATTTTATCTGGATCCGGAAAGCGGCCTCCACCCCTATGTCATCCTGCTGAACACATCCGGGAAATCCATGCACCCGGTGGTTAAACAGCTCCTCCAGGCCTTGGAAGGCGGCGAATGATATTCTTCACCACAGGGGCATAGTTCGCGGAGTTCAGAGCTACCAGAAGACAGAGTGTCGGAGGACAGAAAAAAAGTTAAGAGTTACCAGAAAAGAGTTAAGAGTAGGTTGGCGGCACATAACCAACATACGATTGATTGTTTCTAATGAACAGGTGGTATTATGAAATCCGAGCATTCGATAACCAGACGGGAAAGTATAAAAAAATTGCTGCGTCTGTGGGGCGGCCTTTCCCTGGGCGGGGCATCCCTGATCTCTCTTCCGGGTATCAAGCCCGCAAACGCATCCGCGAATGCAAGCCGATTCCTGGTGGACGGCGTGGGGCGGACACAAGGCTATTCCGTCAAGGCCCTTACCCGGAAAATCTTCGACGCTGTGGGGGGTATGGAAAAATTTGTGTCAAAGGGGGATGTGGTGGCCATTAAGCCCAATATTTCCTGGGCGCGGGCACCCCAATTGGCAGCCACGACCAATCCCGAGGTATTGGAGGCGGTGGTCGAACTCTGCCAGGAAGCCGGCGCCAAAAAGGTAAGGATTGTGGATCATACCATTCACGGCGCCAAACGCTGTTTTGCGATTAACGGCGCGGGCATGGCTGCTAAAAATACGGGTGCCGATCTGGTGCATCCCCGTTCGTCGCTTATGCGTGACATGAAAATGGGCGGCAACCGCCTGGATGTGTGGCCGGTGTTTACACCGGTGGTTGAGGCGGACACACTCATCAACCTGCCCGTGGCCAAGGTCCATGCCTTAAGCAGCCTGACCCTGGGCATGAAGAACTGGATCGGCGCCGTGGGCGGGCGCAGGAATGCCCTGCACCAGGACATTCACCAGACCATTGTGGATCTGGCCCATTTTTTCAAGCCCGATGTCACCCTGATAGACGCCACCCGGGTGATGGTGCGCAACGGACCTTCAGGCGGCAGCCCGTCAGATGTGGCGGTGATGAACCGCCTCATTCTGAGCAATGACCCTGTGGCCGCGGATGCCCGGGCGGCCAGGTTGTTCGATTTTGAACCGGATAGCATCGGTTTTGTCCAAATCGGCCATCAGCAGGGGTTGGGTGTCTATGACACGGCCATTTCCCGACAACTGGAGGTGGCTGTTTGAAGATAAAGCATCTGGTATGGTTGCGGCGGTGCAGCCAGGCTTTTTTCCTGCTGTTGTTCGTGTTTCTCGTTGTGGAAAGCCGGCTGCCCCAGGATTTTTACCTGGATTACACCCAGCTCGTCAACGGGGAGCAGGAGATTCGTCTGCAACAGCCGGTGACCATTTTTTTTCAGGCAGACCCGCTGGTTTGGCTGACGTCTCTGATATCCGGCCATGTACTCATCAAAGGCTTTGGCTGGGCCCTGGTTGTCCTGGTTTTAACGCTGGTTTTCGGCCGCGTGTTCTGCGGATTCATCTGCCCCTTTGGCGCGCTTCATCATCTGTTCAGCTATGTCAGGCCAGCCCTTAACGGAAAACGTCTGGCCAAGGCCAACAGCAGCACAGGCTCCCGCAGGGTAAAATATTTCATCCTCATCCTGCTGCTGACGGCAGCCTTTGCCGGCGTCAATTTTGCCGGCATCATGGACCCCATTTCTTTATTCTTCCGCTCCCTTGCGTTGGCAGTTCTTCCGGGCGCAGGCACCGGCCTCAAAGAGATGTTCGATTTTATGGCGCACACGGATATCAAAGCGCTGAACTATCTCAGTTACACGGCAGAGGTGCTGGTATCCCCTGTGTTCGGGTACGGTTACCAGGCCTTCACGACCGGCTGGCTCATCGGGACAATTTTTCTGCTGATTCTTTTTTTGAATCGCATCCAGACCAGGTTTTGGTGCCGCACCCTCTGCCCGTTGGGAGCGCTTTTGGGTCTCTGCTCCCGGTTCAGTATCCTGGGGCTGAGCAAAGATATTGACCGCTGTACCCAGTGCGGCAAATGCACCCAATCCTGTGCGGGAGCCGCCCAACCCGTGCCCGGGGAATCCTGGCAGAAGAGCGATTGCCTCATGTGCTTTAACTGTCACAACACCTGTCCCGCGGGCGCCGTGGTCTTCAAATGGAGACGTCCCGTCAACGGGGCAGGGCCGGATATGGGACGGCGGGCGGTTCTAGGCGGATTGACTGCCGGTGTTTCCCTGCCGTTTCTTTCCAGGCTGGACGGGCAGATTCATAAAGTCTCCGATGCCCGCCTGATCCGGCCGCCGGGGTCGCTTCCTGAGAAGGACTTTGTGAGCCTGTGCCAGCGCTGCGGCCAGTGCATGAAAGCCTGCCCCACCAATGTGATCAACCCCGCCCTGACAGAGGGAGGGTTGGCCGGTTTCTGGACGCCCAACCTGATCATGACCCGGGGGTACTGTGAATACACCTGCACCCTTTGTGGCAGCGTATGTCCAACGGGCGCAATAAAAAATATCACCATCAGGGAAAAGGTGGAAACACCCGTCAGTATCGGATCAGCCTATTTTGACCGGGGCCGCTGCCTTCCCTGGTCGGGCAACGGCCCCTGCATCGTGTGCGTGGAGCATTGTCCCACGTCCCCCAAGGCCATCTATTTTTACGAAGGAGAGGTTATTGGACCGGACAACACCCGGGTCAAGGTGAAGCTGCCCCAGGTGGATTTGAAAAGATGCGTGGGGTGCGGTATCTGTGAAAACAAGTGCGTGGTCAAGGGCCGGCCGGCCATACGGGTTATTGCGGCCGGGGAGTCACGCTCGGTAAGGAACCAAATCATGCTGTGAATGCGGCATGATGGAAGCTGGGTTTAAGGATGCCATTATCTCTCGCCCACTTCGTTAGAGTGTGCAGAGAACACAGAGCGTTTTATTTGAAAGTAAGAAAACACTTCTGAGGTCTCTGAGAGTTCTGTGAGAGATATTATCTGTTTTAACCAAAATTTTAATCCCCCACAAGGGGATACCTAATCCAGAGGGGGAAAATTGAGCTTAATTACGATAGATGCGGAAAAGTGTAAAAGAGACGGGATCTGCGTGCGGGAGTGTCCTACCGCCATTATCAAATTGAAAGACAAGGAAAGCGTGCCGCAGATTGTAAAAGGGGGGGAGGATTTTTGCCTGTGCTGCGGACACTGTGTGGCAGTATGCCCGCACGGTGCCCTCGACCACAGGGATGTCCCTTTTGAGGCATGCCCACCCATTATAAAGGATTTGAAGGTGACGCCGGAGCAGGCAATTCAATTCCTGCGGTCGAGAAGGTCCGTACGCTTCTTCAAGGACAAACCTGTTGAAAAAGAAGCCCTGCAACAATTGATCGAAGTTACACGCTATGCGCCCACGGGCAGCAATTCGCAGCTTGTCCAATACACGGTTTTTACGGACAAGGAAAAGATCCACGAGTTGGCCGGGTTGACGGTGGATTGGATGAAACACATACAGGAAAAGTTTCCAGGGGATCCCACCGCTGCCTACATGCCCATGATCATAGCGGCCTGGAAGATGGGCTTTGACGCGGTCCTGAGGGGCGCCCCGGGACTGATCGTGGCTTCCGCACCCAAAGAATACCCAAACGGCCTGGTCGATGTAACTATTGCCCTTACCTATCTGGAATTGGCAGCCACGTCCATGGGGTTGGGGACCTGCTGGGCCGGTCTGCTCCAAGGGGCCATGCTCTCCTGGGGGCCGCTCAAGGAGGCCATCGGCCTTCCCGAGGGGCACGCGCATCACTACCCCATGATGATCGGCTATGCCAAGCCCAAGTACTACCGGCTGCCGGAAAGGAAGGCTCCCAGAATTAACTTCCGATAAATTAGCATGATAGGGCGTGCACAACAAAATATGGTATCACAGGGTTTTAGTGGCCCCCTTCGCCATTGATGAGTTGGAGTTATTCACGGTGTTGGGCAACTGATTTATGCCAGAAATCGTCAGTTTCTTAAAAAATGTACCAACCCCCATATATTGTGTAGGCCATCTAAAAATTGAAAGCGTGGACTAATGGTCGTATTCCAGAGTATCGAAAGATCGTGTTTGCGATTTGTAGAAGGCAAGGCCACTGAACTCTGACCTGGCCCTGATGGCCAGGGTTTCTATGTT
>JBDLJD010000153.1:0-9654 GCA_039714495.1 Thermodesulfobacteriota bacterium | reverse complement strand
GCAGACCCTGGCTGATGGATTGGATGCCCATTTCAGACGGATAGGTTTTCACAATCGGTGTCAGCAAGTCCAGCAGCAGGCTGTATTTTTCTTTCTCTTCCCCTTCAGAAACTATAAGGAGATCGACATATTGACTGCACTGAATCGCCAAAGAAAGAGAACCTTCCACAATGGCGCGCTGGAAGAGCAGCATGCGCTTGACATCGGCATGCTCAATAATCGGTACCGGTGGCAAGGTGGGATCCTTTTGACCTATCTTGCGCCCCTGTTTACGCTCCCTGGTATACTCCAGGGAGGCATAATAAGCCGCGGTTGCCATGGCGGTTGCCCCCAGGCCAACACCGATGCGCGCTTCATTCATCATCTGAAACATATACATCAGCCCGTGATGCGGTTCGCCTACCAGCCACCCCCGGCACTCATCCTTGTCCCCGAAGCTAAGCTGGGCAATCGGACAACCCCGATATCCCAGCTTGTGGTAGACGCCGGAGGTGTTGACGTCGTTGAAAACCAGGTTGCCGTCTTCTTCAATCCGTTTTTTAGGGACCACAAATAACGAAATGCCTTTGACGCCGGCAGGTGCGCCTTCAATCTTGGCCAGTAGCAAATGAACGACATTGTCCAACGCATCATTGTCGCCACCGGAAATGAAGATTTTCTGCCCCTTGATTGAATAGTAACCTTTTTCGGTGGGTTGGGCGGTTGTTGTGATGTCGGATAGCGAGCTGCCGGCTTCGGGTTCCGTCAGAGCCATGGTCCCCTGCCATTTGCCCGCACGCATATTGGGGACATAGCTGTCGTAAAGAACCTTGCTGCCGAAGTTCTCGATCAACCGGGCAGCACCGTCGCAAAGTCCTGTATAGGCCGTCGCGGAATAATTGGCTGTCATAAAAATGAACTGACAGGCATAGGCAATAACGTGGGGAAGCTGTTCACCGTCGAGTTCATAGGGGACAATAGTGGAAATCCATCCCCCTTCGCCGAATTCCCGCATAATTTTCTTAACAGTAGGGTGGACCTTGATGGTGCCTTTCTCGAGTTCCGGTGGATTGCGGTCCATTTCCTCAAATATCGGCCATAGCAAATCTTTGGCGATTTTACCGGCAGAACTCAATACCAGATCGAAGGTCTTTTTATTGTGATCACTATAGTATTCGTATCGGGTCAGGGCTTCTGTGTCGAAAACCTCGTAAAGCAAAAACTTCAGGTTACGTTCGCTAAAATATTTCTTTGCCATTTATTTTCCTCTGAATTCTGGCTTTCGCTTCTCCAGAAATGCTTTTTGTGCTTCTTTAGAATGATCAGTCGAACAGTACTTAGCAGTATAATGAATCTCAACATCGTACTTTTCGTCCAGTCTAGCATCTAGATTGATCTGTAATGATTTTTTAAAGTACTGTAAAGCCGTTGGGCCTTTAGCTAAAAGATCTTCAGCCACAGCTAATGCAGTTTCCATCAACCGTTCTTTTGGAACAACCTTATAAATCCCGCCGTAGTTTTGTATTACTTCAGCTTTAATTGCCTTCCCGGTTAAGGCCATATAGTTTACAACCTTCCGGGGTACTATAAGCGAGAGGAACTCAGCGCCTCCAATTACTCCAACTATGATTTCGGGGATTCCGAATATTGCACCTTCGGAAGCTATTATGATATCGCATAACGCAGTGATGGCACATCCACCTCCCAAAGCCGGTCCATTAACAGCACAGATAACCGGAATCGGGCACTCATATATTGATTTTACGCATTTTTTCACTCTTTCCCCATATTCAAGGGCTATGTCTTTATTGAATTTCAATAATTCATTTACGTCGGCGCCACCATAAAAGTTTTTCCTTCTGCCCGTAAAATAATTACTCTTATATTACCTATGTTACTCATCGAATTAAAAATTGTGATTATTTCATTAAACATTTGACCGTTGATTGCATTTACGGGTGGCCGATTTATAGTGACAATGCCAATATGATTTTCAATTCTGAGTGTTAAATATTCCATTCCCTATTTTTCCTTTTTTCTTTCAATGAAATACTAAAGGGTGAGGCATATCCCCCCAACCCTATCAATTTGAAAACTCAGAAAAATGTTCCTCGAAGTATTCGGAATACTCTTTATCTATCAAATCATGCAGGAGGTTCCTCTCAAAAAAACCGATGGCAAAAGGCTTGATATGGTGTAGACATTTGTAATCAAAACAATCCCCTGAATGAATTATTTGTACATGGATTCAATCAATTCTTTGTATTTTTCATTTACCAGCTTGCGTTTGAGTTTCATTGTGGGCGTAAGCTCCTCGTCCTCCGCAGTCAATTGCTGCTCGATGAGTCGGATTTTTTTTATTTGCTCCACACGTGCTAGTTGCCCGTTGACCTTTTTCACCTCTCCGTTGATCAGTTCCTGGACCTCCTCCCTCCGGCAAAGGCTTACGTAGTTGGAGAACGGAATCGAGCGGTCCTGGGCGAACTTCTCGACGTTTTCCTGGTCTATCATGACCAGACAGACCAGGTATGGCCGCCTGTCTCCAATTACGATTGTATCGGTAATATATGGCGAGAATTTGAGTTGGTTCTCTATCTCCGAGGGCGTAATATTTTTCCCACCGGCTGTGATGATGATGTCTTTCATGCGATCCGTGATGCGGACATACCCCTCTTCGTCGATCTCTCCTACGTCGCCGGTATACAGCCATCCATCCTTTAAAGCCTCGGCAGTCCCTTTAGGATTGTTCATATACCCCATGAAAACGTGAGGACCGCTGATTAGAAGCTCGCCTTGAGAGGATAATTTCACTTTCGACAAGGGCAACTCAATACCTACCGTGCCAAGCCTTGTCCTTCCCAAAGGCATACAGGTAGTCATCCCGGCACATTCGGTTTGCCCCCAGAGCTCTATCATTTCGATCCCTAAGGCGATGTACCAACGGATCAAATCCTTGGATATCGGAGCCGCCCCCGATACCAGTATGCGGGCTCGATGAATCCCGATCAACTTGCGCACATTGTTGAGCACCAGGAGCCGGGCGATCCAGTGTTTCATTTTCAACAGTGCATTGGGCTCCTGGAATCGAAGTCTACAATCGGCCAACTGCCAGCCAACGGCCATCGCCTTTTCATAAACCCATCGTTGCAGGGCTGTGGACTCCGACAACTTTATGACTACGGCCGAATAAAATTTCTCCCAGATGCGCGGAACCGCCGCGAAGACGGTCGGCGCGATCTCACGAACGTTTTCAGGAACGGTATCCGGGTTCTCGACAAAGTTCATTTTCGTCCCGGTCAACATTGCGGCGTAGCACCCGATAATCCGTTCGCCAACGTGGCAGAGAGGCAAAAAACACATTCGCTCGTCAGCTTCAGCTTGCGGAATCGCCTTGCGGCACATATGCATCTGGACAATGATATTTCGGTGGCTCAGCATCGCACCTTTCGGCCTACCGGTAGTGCCGGAAGTGTAAACAAGGATCGCCAAATCATCCGGTTTTCGAAGAGCGACACGTTCTTCCCAGACACTATGGTCTTTGTTCAGGAGTTCCGCTCCCAGTTTGCGCAGTTTGTCGAGGCTGATCACAAACGGATCGTCAAAATCCCTCAGCCCTTCCATGTCAAAGACGATTATTTTGCGCAACTGGGAGGTCTTACTCCGAATCCCCAATGCTTTATCCAACTGCTCATCATCTTCGACGAACAGAAATTTTGTATAGGAATCATTTACCAGATACTCGACCTGTTCCGCCGAATCGGTGGGGTATATGCCTGAAGAAACACCGGCAACACTCAATGTCCCCAAATCGGCATAAAGCCACTCCGGAACCGTGTTGGCGAGGATCGAGACACAGTCGCCGGGTTCAAACCCCAGTGAAATGAGCCCCATTCCAATTTCCTTTACGGCCTTGCCGGCCTCCTGCCAGGTCACGGCTTTCCATATTCCGAAGTCTTTATAGCGCAGGAGTATCTTATCCTTGCGGCGCCTGACGGCATCCCAGAACAGGATCGGCATCGTCTCGCCCATTGGAAGCCCGGATTCCTCAAATAGAGACCGTATATCTTCACTCGTGGGTTCAATGTTCGATGTTGCCTTATTCGACGCAGTAGCTCTCTTCAAGTTGTCTCTGATGTTCAATCGCATTAAGCATCCTGTTTAACGCTCTGATTGCGGGTAATATTTCCTAAACAGGATTGCCGCAAATATTCTAAATAGCTGACGGCAAGCCTCTACCTCCACATCTTTTTCTTCTTCCACCGGCGCTCTCCACGAACCCCGCTTTCTTTTTGACCAAGATAATATTCCCGCACCTCCTCATGCTGCAGCAGGGCTTCGCAGGTATCCTCAAGTACGATTCGGCCATTCTCCAAAACGTAGCCGAAATCCGCAATGGCAAGAGCCATATTGGCATTCTGCTCGACCAGCAGGATGGTGGTTCCGCTATCCCGATTGATCCGGCGGATAATGGCAAAGATCTCCTGGGTCAGCAACGGAGACAAGCCGAGACTGGGCTCATCGAGGAGCATAAGCTTCGGATGCCCCATCAACGCGCGACTGATCGCAAGCATCTGTTGCTGACCGCCGGAGAGTTCCCCGGCCATCTGATTTGTACGGTCTTTGAGAATCGGAAAATATCCATAGATGGTATCAAGGTCTTTGGTGAAGTTTTGGCGATCTTTGCGTGTATAGGCCCCCATCATCAAATTATCGTACACCGACAAAAGCGGGAAGATCTGTCTTCCTTCAGGCACATGACAGATTCCCTGCCGTACGATCCAGTCCGGATACCGCTTTTGAATATATTTTCCACAATATCTTATGCTTCCTTTGTCCGGATCGATAACTCCCGATATGGTCTTTAGAATCGTTGTCTTGCCCGCACCGTTAGCCCCCAGGACGGTAGCGATACTTCCCTCAGGAACACTGAAGGAAACGCCGCGAATCGATATCACGGCGCCATAGCTCGACTCGACATTGGACAACTGAAGAATCGTGTCGCTCATTTATCATTCTCCCCTGTTCCAAGATAGGCGGCAATAACATCCGGATGAGCGACCAACTGCGCCGGCGTTCCCGAAGCCAGGACGCAACCCTCGTTTACTGCCAGAACCCGATCCGAAACTCGGTTAACTAGGCTCATGTCATGCTCGATCATCAATACCGTGATCCCCAGATCTTTTTTTATATCTTCTATCCAGAAGGCCATATCGTCGGTCTCTTCGACGTTAAGACCGGATGAGGGTTCATCCAGCAGGAGCAGTTTCGGCTCGGTGCAAAGAGCGCGACCCAGTTCGACAATTTTTTGCACGCCGTAAGGCAAATTCTTTACAACGCTGTCGCGGTAATGCTGCAGATCAAGGAAATCGATAACTTTTTCAACAGCATCCCTGTGCATGATCTCCTCTCTTCTGACTTTCGGCAGAAACAGGGCCTGTTCCCAAAGGGTCGTCCTCCTTTTCAGGTGCCGCCCTACGAGCATATTTTTCAATACGGTTTCATGCTCAAACAGTTCAATATTCTGAAAGGTCCTGGCAATGCCATGGCGCGCCACATCACTGGGGCGGTTTTTGGTTAGGTCTTTGCCTTCAAAAAAGATCCGTCCACTGGTTGGCCTGTAGATGAGACTGATGAGGTTGAAGATGGTTGTTTTTCCGGCACCATTCGGCCCGATAATAGTAAATATTTCGCCTTTATCAACGCCGAAGCTCATCGAGTTTACAGCCAGGACACCGCCGAAACGAATGCTGAGGTCTTCGGTTTGAAAAAAAATCATATTCGCCTCCTAGCTCAGTCTATCTGACTTCATGAAGGTCTTAGTGCGCTTGAACGTGGCTTTGCGATAGAAGGGGAACATTTCAAAATAGCTACGTATTTTGATCCACCACCCGTATATCCCCTCCGGTTGGAAAATAACCACGCAGATAAGGATGAAACCGAATATGGTCGGCTGCAGCCCAGCCTGGTTTGCGATGGCCTCGGGCAGGTAGTTCTTTACCAGCGAAATCAATTCAGGAAGCGAGATGAAGAATATGGCGCCGAAAACGGCTCCATGAAGCGAACCGATTCCCCCGATGACGATCATCATCAGCAGCTCGATGGAAACCATCACGCCAAACTGTTCAGGGCTGATAAAGCGGATCTTGTATGCATAAAGCGAGCCTGCGATCCCGGTGATCCCTGCAGACAAACCAAAAGCCATGGTTTTGTATTTCGCAAGATCCACCCCCATGCTCTGGGCGGAGATTTGCGAGTCGCGAATGGCGACAAACGACCTGCCCGTGAAACTGCGAAGGAGATTGAGTACGCCTACGATGACAATCACCAGGATTGCCAAAGACAAATAATAGAAACTGTCTGTTGACTTAAACGCAACACCAAACAACTTTGCGTGATCCAGCATCAGGCCGTTATTCCCACCGGTAACACTGGACCAACGGACTAGCACTTCCTCCAAGATGAAATTGAAAGCCAGCGTAGCAATGGCTAGATAAATACCTTTAATGCGAATTGCCGGCAAACCGATAATGATACCGATCAATCCTGCCACGATAAAAGACAGAATAAGAGAAAGCGGAAAAGGCAGGCCCATTTTCACGGCGATCGCCTCTGTATATCCGCCAACAGCCAGAAAGGCGGCGTGACCGATTGAAATCTGGCCGGCATATCCCGATAAAAGCATCAAGCCGACGCCTGCGATGCTATAGATGCAAATAAAGCTAAGCTGGGATATATAATACTTCCCCAAGACCGCCGGAGCCGCGATTGCAACGGCAAGCAGCACCGCATACCAAAACTTGGCACCCGCGTGTTTGAAGAGCTTGATGTCCTGGTCATAATCTGTTTTGAAAATAAATCGCATGAGGCTACACTTTCTTGGTCAGACGTTCACCGAAAAGACCGTTAGGCTTGATCACCAGAACGATCAACAGAACAACGTAGGCAGAAATATCCTTGATGCCTTCAGGGAGATAAAACCCTGAGAACGACTCGATCAGGCCGATGATGATTCCCCCGGCGATGGCGCCGGGAAGACTGCCGAAACCGCCCAGCACAGCGGCAGGAAAAGCCTTAAGGCCGACAAATCCCATGTTGGAGTGTACAAAGGTAATCGGAGCCAACAGAATACCCGCGAAGGTTGCGGCCGCTGCGCAGATTCCCCAGGTCAATGTGTTAACCCTGCGAACCGGGATTCCCATGTAGTACGCCGCAAGCTGGTTTTGAGAACTGGCCTGCATGGCTACTCCTACTCGCGACCACTTAAAGAAACAAAAGAGAATGACGCAGATTATTATCGTCATGACGATAACCGAAAGATACTCGCCTGAGAGAGCCAACCCGCCAAACCTCAATACGGACCCGCTAAATGGTGTAGGCAGATTGTACGTATCTGTGCCCCAAGCGGGAATCATGGACACAATTCCGCGCATGAAATAACCAAAACCAATTGTCACCATAATGATTGAAAAAGCGGAATGCCCGAGTATCCGCCTGAGGACAATGAGGTCAAGCAGCACACCGATTAAAAACATGAAAGCAATTGACAAAATAAACGACACCCAGTAGGGAAGCCCCAGCAAACTGACAAACGTAAACCCGGCAAACGCGCCCAACATCATCAATTCACCTTGCGAGAAGTTGATGATCTCCGTAGCTTTGTACACCAGCACAAAGCCAAGCGCGATGAGCCCATAGACGCTCCCGATCGCGACTCCACTTAGGGCAAGCTGTAGCACTTGGTTTAGCATGGTATCTATTCCTCATTCTTTTTGCCCCTGTTAAGAAATGAGTGGGGGTTTCGGCCTAACCGTTTTCCCACCTTGATCATCTCGGCTGGTTTACCAGAAAACAGCCAGTCGAAAAACATCCCATTAATGGCGCTTCAAAGTTGTCTACCTCAGCATATCCGATACGCTGCCCCACCTTCCATTCTTGATCTGCATAACTCGGACACCGGAAACACCCAGATGGTTATCTTTGGAATACTTGTACTCAGCCTTGAAAATATCCGGACCGTAGCTAAGAGAGTTCATCGCTTTAATGAAATTGTCTTTAGTCAAATCCGCACCGGTTTTTTCAAGAGCTTTGACGAAAAGGCTTGCACCGATATATCCCCAAATCGTATAGGTATCGGGCTCGCTTCCAAACCTTTCCACGTAGCTTTCGAACCAGGCTTTCTGGTTTTTGTCAGCGGTGTCGGCATAGGGTTGAATGAACTGCGAAAGAGCATAAAATCCCTCCACATCCGCCCCACCAAGTTTATGAACGAGGGGTGTCATGGACGCCGTTCCCCCAAGAAAAGTGGTCTTAAATCCTTGCTTATTGGCTTCTTTAATAATGACAACCGGTTCCCGTACCGTCGCGCCCAAAACAACCAGATCACAACCTGCGGCCTTAAGCTTGGCCACCTGTGAAGAGAAATCGGTGGTGCCACGCTTATAGGTGGTAACCTCGCACGGAGTCAGGCCGAGCTCTTTTATTGCGTCTTTAAAACCATTATAAACGTCATGGCCGTATTCATCATCCTGATAAATCGAGCCGGGTTTGCTATAACCGCCGCTTTCCACCATATGCTTTAGGGCTAGTCGGATACCGGCCCGGTTGGTGACCGCATGAGCATATTTGAAATCGTTCACCGGTTCATACATCGCGGTGTGTGCGGATAAGGGAAACAGGTTGAAAACTTCATTTTCGACGATGATCGGCAAGGCGGCCATATTGGTAGGCGTACCGATCGTGCCGACAATGGCAAATACACCTTCCTTTTGAATAAGTTTTTGCGTAGCAAGGAGGTTTTTTTTGGGGTCATACCCATGGTCTTCAACCAGGAGGCGTATTTTCCGTCCATGGATTCCGCCGGCTTCATTGGCCTCATCAATGCGCATTTTTATTCCCTGGTACGTTGTTTTTCCAATAAATGCTATGGGACCGCTTAGATCCTGAATCGTCGCGACAACGATTTCCTTGTCTGTAACACCATTTGTTTCTGCCAACACCGGCCCACTTGAACATAGTAAACACAAAGCAACAGCAACAAGAGTTAACGTTTTCTTGTAAAGCATGGTTTTCCTCCTTCTTTTTAGGGTTATTGAAACCTTGTCAATGTTAATAAACATACTGCAACGATTGGCTGCCGAAGTTTTCGATCAGACGGGCGGGGCCGTCACTGAGCCCTGAATAGACGGCCACAGAGTAATTCGCCACCATGAAAAGGTCTTCTGGTTGTGGTCCTGGTAGTATTCTGATCGAGTTAGAGACTCCGCATCGAAAACTTCACAAAGGAGAAATTTCAGATTCCTCTCGCCAAAGTATTTTTGGGCCATTTAACTTCCTTTGAATTCGGGTTTCCGTTTCTGCAGAAATGCGTTCATACCTTCTACTCTGTCCTCTGTGGCAAAACAAAGAGAGTAGCATCGCGCCTCCAGATCCAGAGCGGTGTGAATGTCGGCCTGCATGCCTTTGTTGATGGCAGTTTTGGCCATGTGAAGCGCCACAGGGCCGTACCCTGAAATTTTTTCGACCATTTCCGCGACGGCCTGATCCAGTTCAGCAGAAGGAACGACACGACTCAACATGCCGTAATCCAGGGCCTTCTTAGCGGTGATATGTTCGCCCGTGAGGATCAGTTCCTTGGCCCTTCCAATGCCAATCAACCTTGGAAGGCGCTGGGTGCCA
>JBDLJD010000152.1:0-9772 GCA_039714495.1 Thermodesulfobacteriota bacterium | reverse complement strand
AACTAATTATGATCACTTTCACTACAACTATTCTTATAGATGGGCTCCAGTTTCCCGAGGGACCGCGCTGGCATGACGGCCGGCTGTGGTTTTCTGACATGAATGCCCAAAAGGTGATGACCGTCGACATGTCCGGCCATCTTGAAACCATCGTGCAAGTACCAGGATCCCCTTCGGGCCTGGGATGGCTGCCGGACGGACGGCTTCTGGTTGTTTCCATGACGGACAGGCGCCTTTTGCGGTTTGAAAATGGGAAATTGGAGCAGGTGGCCGACTTAAGCGACCTGGCCACCTTTCACTGCAACGACATGGTTGTGGACGAATTGGGGCGCGCCTATATCGGTAATTTTGGTTTTGACCTGGGATCATTCAGGGAATTGGTTCCTGCTGAAATCATCATGGTACGTCCCGGAGGAAAGGCGGTCAAGGTTGCCGGCGATCTTCTTTTTCCCAACGGGACGGTCATAACCCCGGACAGAAAAACGATGATTGTCGCGGAAACGTTCGGACAACGGTTGACCGCTTTTGACATTCTGCCTGACGGGATGCTGACCAACCGCAGGGTATGGGCGGAGATGAAAGGGTATTACCCGGACGGCATCTGCCTGGATGAAGCGGGCGGCATCTGGGTGGCTTCGCCGGAAAACCATGCAGGTGTCCTCAGAGTTCTTGAGGGAGGCCGCATCTCACACCGCGTCAGCGTTGAATCCAACGCCTATGCCTGCATGTTGGGCAATCACGATCGGAAAACCCTGTTTGTCCTGACCGCAGGTGCTTTCAACCCCCGGCATGCAACCGCCGGCGGGCGTATTGAAACTGTTGAAGTGGAAACACCCGGCGCAGGGCTTCCCTGACAAATTCTACGTCGAATTAAAAACCGCCATCACGAAAGAATGAAAACACGAAATTATTTCTGAACATTTCGTGCTTTTTGGATTCCGTGTTTTCGTGATTCATTTTTTAGGTCTCTGTCCTCTGCCCTGCGATCTCCGTCCTCCGGCTCCCGCTCTTCGGCAGGGATGAATCCCTGCGCTACATCGCTCCCAGACCTCCGCAGGCAGACACAAGGCCTGTCCCCTTCTCTGTCTTCCGTCCTCTGTAGCTCTGGGGCTCTGACCTCTGACGAATCTGATGCCTGTCTTCTGATTTCTGACTTCTGGATGGCCGGCCTTATTGCCCCCGATGCCGGTTGTAGTAATTCACCGAGTCGGTGGAGTAGATGGCCAGTGCTGTCCAGATCATGCAAAAGCTGATGATCTGGGCTTTGAAAAAGGGTTCGTCAAATAGAAAGACGGCCATGAGGAACATGCAACTGGGAGCCAGGTACTGCAGGAGGCCCACAGTTGAGAGTTGCAGACGCCGGGTGCCGAAACTGAAAAACAGCAGCGGCACCGCTGTTACCAATGATGAAGTCATGAGTAGCAGGTCCGTGCCGGTCCCCTGGTTCAAAAAAAACCCCCTGCCTTGCTGATCCAGGTAAACCAGATAAATAGAGGCCGGAATAGCGGCAATGAGCGTTTCAATGGTTAGACCCACCAGCGAGCCCACGGACATGGTTTTGTGGATGAGGCCGTACAACCCAAAGGAAAAGGCCAGGGTAAGGGCGATCCAGGGGAACTGACCGAAAAAAATGGTGAGGTAGAGGACGCCCAGGGCAGCCAACAGCACCGCAAATACCTGGGGACGGCGCAATTTTTCCCTTAAAAACACCATGCCCAGGAATACGTTTACCAGCGGATTGATATAGTATCCGAGGCTGGCCTGCAAAAGATGCCCGGCATTCACCGCCCATATATAGATCAACCAGTTGCAGCTCACCAAAAAGGTGCTGGCCAGAAGGATCAGCATGGCCCGCCTGTTTTTCAGGGTGGCGGCAAAGGCGGACCACTTCTTGCGCATGAGGACCAGGGGCAGCAGGAATACAAAGGACCACACGATGCGGTGCAGCACGATTTCAAAAGCCGGCACGTGCCCTAAGGCTTTCCAGAACAAAGGGCTGATGCCCCAAATCAGAAAGGAGACCATGCCAAAGATAAGGCCGGAAATCGTTCTGTTCGCGGCCTGATCTGGGTCTTCTCTGCCCATATGATTACCTGGAATCGCAAGTTAAATAACCAACAGCCATCTGCCACGGGCCGGATGACGCCTCTCTTACGCCTTTGGAGGTATTTTCACAAGGCTTTTTCCACACACGAATTGCCAAATCATCCATTTTGTGATACAAGTGATTTAATCTATAACACCTAAAAATAATTATACATTGAGAGATCCCATGGCAGAAAATGATCAAACTCAGGATTTTGCGGACAGGAGATCAGACCAAAGAAAACCGCCAGAAAAATACTACAGCGTGCAATTCTCCGTCAAAGACATAGGCTATTTCTACCAGTTCAAGATATGGGATGTTTCATCCAAAGGGATGTGCATCCTGGTGGGTGAGGATTCGTCTGTGGTGGGGCATCTGCATGTAGGTGACGTCATCAAAATGCAGTATTACCTGTCTGAATCGGTCGGGACCACCGAGGAATTTACAACAGAGATAAGCCATATCACCAAAGATGATCAAGGCCGCTTCAAAGGACACTATCTGGTGGGGCTGGCGATCCTGAATTCCATTTCGGAAACTCAGTAGCAGGCCATGCCGGGTGCCTGGCGACACCAACTGCCCAAATCCCCGCTAATCAGTCGTTATTTTTCATTCAAAAGATAATCCTTTCGTATTGTAGCGACGCAGTCGCGTTTTATAAAATCGTGGAACACGATTTTATCTTTCCACCTTGAACAGGGCCGGCACAGAACCGGGCGTGCCGTCCGGGAGAATTTTGCCGGTGACGGGATTCATGGTTTTGCGCACGACATTGTCGGGCATGTCAAAATAGGTGTAAGGCCGGCCGGACAGGGCGGTTTGCATGAATTCCATCCAGATGGGCAGTGCCGCCCGGGCACCGGTTTCGTGGTGGCCCAGGGGCTTGGGCGTATCCAGTCCGACCCACACCCCCACGGCTATGTCCGGCGAAAATCCGATGAACAGGGCATCCCTGTAGCTGTCGGTGGTGCCGGTTTTACCTGCCAGGGGCCGTCCGAGGGCCTGTGCCCTTTTACCGGTGCCTTCCAGAATAACCGCACGGAGCATATCCGTCATAACGGCGGCATTCTGCCTGCCCATAACAGCTTTTTTATGGGGTTTGACCCGCCAGATGACGTGCCCCCCCTGGTCGGCTATCTCCAGTACGCCAAAAGGCCTCACCGACTGCCCCCCGTTGGGAAACACGGAATAGGCGGCAGTAAGTTCCAGAAGGGTCACCCCGGATGTTCCCAAGGCCAGGGAAAGGTAGGGCGCCAAAACCGAATCGATTCCCAACTCATGGGCAAAATCCACCACTGTCGCGGGTCCGGTTTTTTGCATCAACCGCGCCGCTGGAATATTTTTAGAAAGAGCCAGGGCTTTCCTGAGGGTCATTTCACCCTGGTAGGTTCCGGAAAAATTTTCAGGTTTCCAATCCTTGCCGCTGCCCGTGTTTTTAAAAACAGCGGGCGCATCCAGAAGGGTCATATTCTGGGTAAACCCCAGACGTTCAACGGCGGTGGCATAGACGAGCGGTTTGAATGCCGACCCCGGCTGCCTTTTTGAGGTTGCCGCCCTGTTGTAGGTGCTCTGACGGTAATCGCGGCCGCCCACCATGGCGAGAATTTCCCCGGTATGTACGTCAAGGGCGACCAGAGCAGCCTGGGGATGGTCGTCCATTTGACCGCGTGTCTGCATTCTTTTTTCAAGGGATATAAGGCCGTTTTGGACAGCTGTTTCCGCGGCAGCCTGCAACTCGAGGGAGAGGGTGGTGTAAATGGTCAACCCGCCTTTGTAGAGCATAGATGAGCCGAGACGGTTTTCAAGATCGTATCTGATATAATCCAGGAAATAAGGGGCCTGGGCTGCCTGATGAAGCTGTGTATTGGAGAATACGGTTTCACCCACAGCTTCGAGGTATTCTGACTCACTGATATTTCCAGTAACAAGCATCTGTTTTAAAACAATATTTCGCCTCTTCAAGGCCAGATCCCTGTTTACTAAAGGAGAATATCGCGAGGGCGCCCTGGGCATGGCCGCAATCAGGGCACATTCCGCCAGGCTGAGGTCGGAAAGGGGTTTCCCGAAAAATTTGCTTGCCGCCGCCGACACGCCGTAAGCACCGCTTCCCAGATAAATCTGGTTGAGATAGAGTTCGAGAATTTCATTTTTCGTGTAGCGCCGCTCTATCTGAAAGGCGAGCACCGCCTCCTGAAACTTCCTGAACAGGGTTTTCTGGGAGGTCAGGAACAGGGTCTTGGCAAGCTGCTGGGTGATGGTGCTGGCCCCTTCGATGAATTCACCGGCCATGATGTCCCTCACCGCCGCCCGCATGATGCCCTTCACATCGATGCCGCTGTGGGTGAAGAATTTCCGGTCCTCGGTTGTGACAATGGCGGACAGAAGGTCCGGCGGCATATCGTCGATGGATACAGGGACCCTGTTTTCAAGGTACATTTCAGCCAGAAGGGTTCCATCGTCGGCGAGCAGGCGGGTTATACTGGAGGGCTTGAAGTCATTCAAGGCACGAATCTGGGGAAGGTCATGGGTCAAGCCCAGAAAAGCCCCGATCAGTGCTCCGCAGCCTATGCCAAGCATCAGCATCAGCAGAATAAGGACAATATGGCGGCCTGGTTTCATATACGGTATAATCCTTGGCGTCTTGGCCCTAAAGCCCGCAGACTCTGGCAAGGTTGAGGCAAAACCAATGGGTCAGGGTTGACTTGTTCGTACAGCGGTCATATTTTCTTACCTTAAATAGCGGTTCATATTTTAATAATAGAAACAATAAAATATGGGAGAAGAAGATGACCCACCATGAGCATCACCACCATCATGATCACCATGAGCATGACGTTAAAAGTGAATTATCATTTGATGAAAAATTGATCAAGCTTCTCGATCACTGGCTCAAGCACAATGAGGATCACGCCGGAACATACAGGGATTGGGCTGAAAAGGCCCGGCAGAACCAATTGGACGCCGTGGCGGCATTGCTGGAAGACGTCTGCGACCTGACCGAGGACATCAATGCCAAGTTTGAATCTGCTGCTAAGCTGGTTCAGGAAAAGGTCTGAAATCACAGTTATTCGTACTGCCTTGATGGTAAGCGAGGATTCTCAATGTTGCTGAGTGAGATGAAGGAAGGGGATTCGGCAACCGTTGTCAAGATCGGCGGCGGCGGTGCGCTCAGGCGCAGGATCCTGGAAATGGGGATTCTAAAAGGGTCCCACATTCATGTTGAAAAGTATGCACCTCTGAAAGACCCCCTGGAACTGATTGTAAAGGGCGGCCACATCTCCCTGAGGGTGGAAGAGGCGGCGCAGATCCAGGTTAAGGCTGAAACGCGTACTTAGGAATGGGAATGACCGTGACAGAACAGACCGGAAAACAACTCACTATTGCCCTGGCCGGCAACCCAAATGCCGGCAAGACCTCCATATTCAACCATATCACCGGTACACGCCAGAAGGTTGGCAATTGGCCCGGCGTTACCGTTGAAAAAAAAGAGGGGCAGGTCAGAAAAACGGGGCGCGATTTGAGGGTTGTCGATCTTCCGGGTACCTATAGCCTGACGCCTTTTTCCATCGAAGAGATTGTGGCCCGGAATTACATCCTGGATGAAAACCCGGATGTGGTGGTGGTCATCATCGATGCTTCCAACCTGGAGCGCAGCCTATACCTGGCCACACAGATCAGGGAACTGGACTGTCGTGTGGTGTTTGCCCTGAATATGGCGGATGTCGCGCGAACCCGCGGCATAAAGATAGACGCAGCCAAGCTGGCAGAGCTGCTGGATCTGCCGGTTGTGTTCACCGTGGGCAACAAAAACGAAGGTATTGAAGAATTGCTGAAGGAGGCCGTCGAACTGGCTGAATCCGACTATACTCCCCTCCAGCAGCGCAAGGTCAAATATAATAAAGATCTGGAAAAAGGCATTGCCGCTATCCAGAAAGTGGTGGAAGAGACCCTGGGGGACGCGCTGCCCTATGCCGTCCGCTGGACAGCCATCAAACTGCTTGAAGACGACAATATAGTCAAAGAAAGAATTCTGGAGAAAGCAAAGGAACTGTCAGGAAAAGTGTTCCAGGAGGCCGGGCGGCAGCGTCAGCTGCTGATGGAGCGCTTTGATGAAGAGCCCGAGATCCTGACGACGGATGAGCGCTACGGCTTTATTGCCGGAATCGTCAAAGAGGTGCACACGACAGCAATTCAAAAACGTGTGGACATGTCCCGCAACATCGACCTGGTGTTGACCAATCGTTTCGTAGGCTTCCCCATTTTCATCCTGTTTATCTGGGCCATGTTCCAGGCGACCTTCACCTTTGGGGAGTATCCCGTGGCCTGGATCGAAGCCCTGGTGAGCGGGCTCTCCTCCGTGGTAAACAGCGTTCTCCCGGAATCTCTTTTCAAAGACCTAATTCTGAACGGTGTCATCGCCGGTGTGGGCAGTGTGGTGGTTTTTCTGCCCAATATTCTGATCCTGTTCTTCTGTATCGCCCTTTTCGAAGATACCGGGTACATGTCCCGGTCCGCCTTTCTGATGGACAAAATCATGCACCTCATCGGGCTGCACGGCAAATCATTTATTCCCATGCTCATGGGGTTTGGGTGTAATGTCCCGGCCATCATGGCCTCGCGGACGCTGGAAAGCGAAAAGGACAGAATCCTCACCATCCTGATTACGCCGTTCATGTCGTGCTCCGCCAAACTGCCGGTTTACATTGTGCTGGCAGGAACTTTTTTCGGGGCGCGGGCCGGCACGGTGATTTTCTCCATATACATTCTGGGTATCGTGCTTTCCATCGTTACCGGCCGGGTGTTCCGCTCCACGCTGCTGAAAGGCGTGGACGCCCCCTTTGTAATGGAACTGCCTCCTTACCGGGTACCCATGGCCAAGAGCCTTCTCATCCACATGTGGGACCGCAGCAAAATTTTCCTCAAGAAAATGGGTAAAATCATTTTGCTGGGCTCCATCGTTGTCTGGGCGTTAACAGCCTTTCCCCGTCATGTAGATTATTCCATGGATTATGATGCTGAGATTCAGGGCACCATACAGAAATACGATGCCTATCGACCGGCCGATGGGGTGGAAGTGCAGCAAGGCCTTACGGCAAAGCGCGACCGGGAGGTCAAAGCCTTGAAAGCGCGCAAGGCGGCCGAGCGGATTGAACAGTCCTACATGGGGCGGCTCGGTAAATGGGTTGCGCCGGTGTTCGCGCCCATCGGTATCGACTGGCGGGGAGGCGTGGCCCTGCTCACCGGGTTCGTGGCCAAGGAGATCGTGGTCAGCACGATGGGGGTACTATATGCGGTGGATGACGTTGATGAGCCGGATGCACTTGAAAAGGCGCTGGCAGCATCATCCCTTACACCGTTGGCGGCATTTTCCATGATGATCTTTGTGCTGTTATATCTTCCCTGTCTGTCAACCGTGGCCGCTATTCGGCGGGAGACCGGGTCTTTTAAATGGATGACCTTCAGCATTGTTTACACGACGTCCGTGGCCTGGGTGGCTTCCTTTATCGTTTACCAGGGCGGGCGCCTATTGGGATATGCTTGATTATTATGCCACTAAGACGCTAAGGCACGAAGGGGATTTTATTCAGTATTAACAACCCGGTCCTCTGGGCCAGGGTTGCTGAATCGCTTCGCTCTACCTATTATTAAAAAGATAGAATTCCTTAACTTTAGGCACTTTAGATCATTTTAGCTCACTTTAGTCACTTTGTGTCTTAGTGTCTTGGTGGCTCATTATTTTTCTACACAACTCACCAATGAATAAAGAAAACTCAGATAATCAGGAACAAAAGCCCGATGCGTCCGGGCAGGAAATCCGGAAGGCTAGGAAACGGGCCCTTTTTTCCATATTGCTCAACCTGCTGCTGACCCTGGGAAAAGGAGCTGCCGGTGTGATCGGCGGGTCATCGGCCCTCATTGGAGACGCCATCCATTCGGCCACCGATGTGGTCGGGTCCCTGGCAGCCTGGTTCGGCCTGTGGCTGGCCGGCAAAAAACACCCCTCCTTTCCCTACGGCATGTACAAAGCTGAAACCCTGGCCACCTTGGTGACATCCGTGGTGGTCATGATTGCCGGGTATGAAATCGCGAGGCAGGCATTTCTGGGGCCGGTACGGATGCCCGATATTGCGCTGACCCTTCCGGTGGCGCTCCTGTCCTTGGTCATCGCCCTGGGGTTCGGGATTTATCAGCTGTATGCCGGCCGCAGGCTGCATTCCAAAGCACTCGAGGCTGATGCCCGTGACTACCTGGCCGATGCTTTGTCGACCCTGGTCGTGGTTGTCAGTCTCGTGGGTGGATATTTCAATTTGAGTCTGGACCGGTGGGCGGCAGGTGTGGTTTCGCTTTTTGTCTTCTGGTCGGGCGGGAATTTATTGTGGCGGGCGGCCAAAGACCTGATGGACCAGGCCATCGACCGCAATACGGAACGTGAAATTATCGAATTGGCAGAGTCACACCCCTTTGTGGAAAAGGTCGAACAATGCCTCAGCCGCATGGCCGGGGGGCGCTATATAGTCGACCTGGATGTGGTTTTCAGGTCCGACGACCTGGCGCTGGCCCACCGCATCGGGCATCACATCGAAGACGACATTCGCAGCCGGTTTCCACGAGTGGTCATGACCAGCGTCCGCATCCACAGCCGTGAACCGGGCGACATCCGCAGAATGACACCCGTGCGTGATAAAGGCGGCGAGATAGACGCACACTTTGCCCGGGCCCCGTGGTTTCTGGTGGAGACGCTGGATCGAAAAAGCGGTAAAACCCTGGACCATGACTATGTTCAAAACCCGTATGCAGCGGTAAGCACCAAGCGCGGGCTGCTGGTGGGGAAATGGCTCTTGGGACGTAAACCCGACCAGGTGGCTGTCCTGAGAAAGGACGAAAATGCGGCTATGGTTCTGCTGGAGGAATCCGGGATAGAGATCGTGGTTTTAAAAGGCGAATAGTCTCTGCAATACAGAGATAACCTCTGACTGATCATTTGAATCAATTGTGCCAAGTTTCTTGACTAGACGGGACTTATCAATTGTCCGTATTTGATCCAACACTATTTGGCCCGGTTTTTTTTTGAACGTACAGGGAACACGAGTGGGATAATTTTTGCTTGCCGATGTCATTGGCGCCATGATAACGGTTCTGATATTGCGGTTCATCTCATCGGGCGAGATAATCAGACAGGGTCTCGTTTTTTTGATCTCCGAACCAACGGTAGGGTCGAGACTTACCAGGAAAACGTCAAATCGTTTTACTACCACTGCCATTCTTCTTCATCCCAGGAATGTGATATTTCTTCATCGTTGATCAGCAATGCATCATCATCATTTTCGGCCATCGCGCTGAAGGCGGTATCCCATCCTTCACGCGCATTGGTAACAGACCGAATGATGATTTGATTCTCATTGATCTCAATTTCAACATCATCCCTGATCCCTGTTTGAGCTAAAATAGGCTTAGGAATTCGAATTCCCTGTGAATTTCCAATTTTAATGACGCGCGCTCTCATACTTGCCTCTCAGTTAAATGTAGATACATTGTAATTACTTTGATTGCCAAAGTCAAGGACAAATATTGTGTGGGATGTTAGTATGGGGTGGATATACTTGAAGTGTTGAAGCGACGCAGTCGCGTTCCATAAAAGCGTGGCACACGATTTTATTTTTCGATACCGACCCGTGCGGCGACCCC
>JBDLJD010000151.1:0-9818 GCA_039714495.1 Thermodesulfobacteriota bacterium | reverse complement strand
TTTCAGATACTTGCTCAGGGTGATGAGCCTTTCATCATCTGATTCGGAACCGGCAACAGCTTGAACTATGTATTGGGACAGTTTGAGCCCGAATCGGGAATGGGTATCTGATTGTATGTCCTTCATCACTTGAGACGTTAAATTCGTTTTTTCCTTTTGAGCGTATGGGGATTTTTCCGTTGAGTTTATATCCGATATTCCCTTTATTGTCCGCATACCCCCAATTCCAGACCGGTGTTCTGACAAGAATGAGCGCATCCTTGAATTCCTGCCAATTTGAAGCCTTGATGATATTCATGCAGAACGCGATTTGCCCTTGGGCGGCATCTGCCACACTGTGCAGGGCAAGGGGAGGAGTGTCAGCGGATAAGTTGTCAGCTATGGCGTTTATGATCGGACCGTGCCGGCTGATCCTGACAGTTATCTTCTCTGTTTTCAGTTCTCCTTAAATTACTATGGACCTGATTGCCCTGCAAACCGGAGATCCGCCTGATCTGGTCATCAGCCCGCAGCATTGAGGTAATGAGCTGATCGCTGAATTCAGAGTCGCTGTTTCCGGCGGCGACCGGAAACTCCTGATTAGCCGGAATTCCTTCCGCGGGATCATGCAACCCGGGAAGCGCCATGTAGGGGCCGTGAAAGGTAAGGGCCGGTACCAGCTCGCGTCCTTTTTCTTCGCCAAGTCCCTGAATGGCCGCAGCCCTTAAAAGTTCATATTTACACATTTATATAAACTTAGAACAACCGCTCTTCAGCCTCCCCAAGCAGCTGAAACACACGGCCGTTTGGCCTCCGTTGTTCTACACTTGGGCAGGTGTTTTGGTTCTGTTTCCGGTTTTAGACTGATGCCATCAGCTTGAGAATATCTCGCCAGGGTAGAACCTGCACTGTGGACCGTTGCTGGATTGAATCGCCGCCGTAAACAATGCTTTTTCTCAACAATCGCTCTGATGAAGTTTTATTCAAACGACCGTGAAAGCGTTCAAGGTTCTTAAAAAAATATTTGGATATAGTGGCGCCTGATTTGATTTCGATGGCATCCAGGCTCTGAAATCGTTCGATGAGCAGGTCGATTTCAATTCCCCGTGTTTCCCGGTAGTGAAAAATACGGGGTTGGTCACCGCTATGCACATGCGCTTTGAAAATTTCAGCAACAACCCAGCTTTCAAAAATAGCCCCCCGCAGTGGATGATGATAGAGCTGCTCCGGTTCGCGGATGCCGAGCAGATGACAGGCGAGCCCGCTATCGATGAAATGCAACTTGGGAGCTTTGACGACCTGTTTGCGAATGTTGATGTGCCAGGCGGGCAGGCGGTGGATGATGTAGCTTGTTTCCAGTACTGACAGCCAGGAACGAATGGTGTTGTACGAAACCCCGGCATCACCCCCAATCGCCGAAAGGTTGATTTCCTGGGCCGTGCGGCCGGCACAGAGCTTGAGAAAGCTGGAAAAGGCGTGCAGATCTCCAACATTGACAACTTCACGAACGTCGCGTTGGACATAGGTGGTTATATAATCGGCAAGCCATTGATGGGCTGGAATGTTCTGATCGAAAATCCTGGGATAAGCTCCCTGGCAGAGAACAGAAAACAGATCTTTTGGCGCGTTCGGGAAAGCCAGGAGCTCTCCGAGACTGGGCGGCAAAAGAACTAAAATACCGCAACGCCCTGCTAAGGTTTGGGAAATGGATTGTGACAGGCCAAAGTGCTGCGAACCGGTCAGGATAAATCGGCCGGGCTCAGAGCGCTCATCTATATCGTTTTGCAAATAACTGAGCAGGTCAGGAACGTGCTGAATTTCATCGATTAAGGCACCGCCCGCATACTCTGCAAGGAACCCGCGGGGATCATTACCGGCATATTCCCTCTTATCAAGGGCTTCCAGTGAAACATATGGTTTGTCCGGGAACACCATCCGACACAGGGTCGTTTTTCCTGACTGTCGGGGACCGGTAACGACAACTGCTGGATAGTAGCCCGCAAGTTCAAGTAGCTTATTTTCCAGGGTGCGGTGTATCATGGCATGCAAACTATCAAAATATGCATAAATTGTCAATTCAACTTATAATTTATGCATATTTTCGAGCCTGATGTAAAATTACATTAAGCTATGCAAATTGCATCTTCAGCATCCGTCTGAATTTTTTTTGCCACGAAGACTATAAGGCACTAAGACAACCTGTTATAATAATTAATAATCAACGGTTTGGTTAGCATTTATCTGAATCATGCAGGAAAGATCAAACTGTTGAATATAAGGAAATTCATTCAAGTACTTGCGGCACAGCATCCCAGCTGTAGATATTGATACCTTTGTGTGTGGATTTTTCCATACCACCGTAGATCAAAGTGGGTAAGGTTGCCTGGCTCCCGGCCAGGTTCATCCATCGTTCCAGCCCAATAAAAAAGTCACGGTTGAGGGTTTGACCTGATTTGATCTCGATGGGCATCAGCTTTGTCCCAGCATCGGCAATGACATCAACCTCATTACCGTTGCTGTCTCTCCAAAAATGGAACCGTGCTTTTTCACCCGAATTTAAACGGGCTTTCATAAGTTCCGACAAAATAAATGTTTCAAAGATATTCCCCCGCAGGGGATGTGATGCCAGCTGGCCAGATTCCCGGATGCCTAACAGCCAGCAAACGAGCCCGGTATCGTAAAAATATAGTTTATGTAAATTGTCAATCGTTTTTACGATTAACATAAACAATGCGGTCGGGAAGACGCCCCTAGGGCATTATTGTGAAACAAAATCGATCTTTTTTGTAAATTTTCATGAAATTGTGTAAAAAGAATCTTAGCGTAATTTTGCGAAAATGTTTGTTTCATGCCTGGTTGTGCGCGCCAGGGCATGAAAATTTATGATACGCAAAAATCTGAGGTGGGAGATACCGGCCCCTTTTAGGGGTGGTTGTTGAATACCGACAGGTTGGGGAGGGGAAATTAGCATGGTGCATAACAACAGATTCAGTGCAAAAATCGGAACGGGTTTCAAGTGCTGCCTGCTGAGCTGCTTTATTTTTTTCAGCTTTAACAACCTTCTGTCGGCATCTGAACAGCGCCTTACCATTCTGCATACCAATGACCTTCATTCCCATTTCCTGGGTTTTTCTCCCAACAAGGACTATACGCCGCTGGTTGCCGACAATGACAAAACCATTGGTGGGTGGGCCAGGATCGCCACCGTGATCCAATCTGAAAAAGCCGCCAGAGACAATCCGGTCCTGGTCCTGGATGCCGGTGATTTTTTAATGGGCTCCCTCTTTCACATGGTGAGCCGTGAAGAAGCCCTGGAACTGGTGCTGATGGAAGAAATGGGGTATGACGTCGTCACCCTTGGCAACCACGAGTTTGACCTTAAACCCCAGGGGCTTGCCCGGATTATCGAATCCGCTGCCGGAAAAGCCAAGCTGCCGGACATCGTTTCATCCAATCTCATCTTCGATTCGACCGATGCCAGGGACGACACCCTCGAGGAGCAATTTAAGGCCGGACGGGTAAAGCCGTATGCCGTCAGGCAGGTGGACGGCCTGAAAATAGGTTTTATGGGGCTGGTGGGAGAAGATGCCGCCAGTGTGGCCCCTTTTGCCAGCCCGGTAAAGTTCGCCGACAGGATTGCAACGGCAAAAGAGATGGTAAAGACATTGAGGGAGAAAGAGCAGGTTGGTCTCGTCATATGCATCTCCCACAGCGGCCTGGATGGAGATCCATCCAAATCGGAAGACCTGTTGCTGGCCAGGGAAGTTCCCGGGATCGATATCATCATCAGCGGGCACACGCACACAAGGCTCCCCGAACCGATTGTTGAAAACAATACCATTATTGTACAGGCCTGGGCCTATGGCAAACAGGTGGGGGTCCTGGATGTTGTGCTGACCGCGACAGGCTTGAAACTGGATAACTATAAGTACGTGGCCATCGATGATGCCATCCAGGGGGACAAACAGATCGATGACATGATCGGCAATGCGGTTGAAATTGTAAATGACCGGGTTTTGCAGCCGTATGGCCTGAAATTCGATCAGGTGCTGGTGGAGACAGACTTTGACCTGTATCTTCGGGAGAATGAATCCAACCTGGGAAACCTGATCACAGATGCAACCCGCTGGGCGGTTGATCGGGCGGAATACGATCCTGATGATCCGGCTAGCAGGGTGTCTGTGTCTATTCAGTCCAATGGCGTGATCCGTGACGACATACTCAAAGGGGAAACAGGGCAGGTAACCGTCAGCGACCTGTTCAGGACGGTCCCCCTGGGCATCGGGTGGGATGGCACCATGAGCTACCCCCTGGTGTCATTTTATGTGACCGCTGCAGAGCTGAAAAAAACATTTGAAATACTGACCACTGTTTATCGCATGAAGGGGAGTGACTATTTTCTTCAGCTTTCAGGTGTAAAATTGACTTATAATCCCAGGCGGATGCTTTTCGACCGGGTGACTGAGGTTCTCATCGAAAATGGCCGGGGCGAATTTGACGCTCTGGATTATTCCGATGCCAACGGCAACCTCTACAAGGCTGTAACCAATATATACAACGCAACTTTTTTAAAAGTCATCGGCGGCTTCACCAGTGGAATCCTGACCATAGTCCCCAAGGACAAGTCGGGCAATCCCATTGAAGACCTGACAGAAGCCCGGGTAGATGGGGATGCGCAGCGACCCGGTATCCAGGAAATCAAGGATTGGACGGCACTGGTGGACTATGTGCGGGCATTTGCAGACGGCACCGGCAACAATATACCGGATATTCCGGAAAAATACAGGTCGCTTGAAGGACGCCAGATCGTAGACAGCAGCATCAACCCTGTCAAGCTGCTTGCCAATGGAAACTACCTGACCTGGATCGCCGCGGCCCTGGTTTTAACGGTCGTGCTGCTGGTGGTGTTACTGGTCTATATTCCCGTGAGAGTCATCAGAAAAAGAATGGCTTCTTAAATGCAGATGGCATTTTATAAATATTGTTGTAACCGTCCGCGGTCGTCTGCGTGGGTCTGCGGTTAAAATGAAGAGCGAAATCCTGACCCGCTCATCCGGGACCGCTTGTCACCACTCAAAACTGGCATCTGTTTTTTCGGCGATGCGGTGAAAGCGGTACATATCGAACAGGCCGGCTTCGACGGGTTTGGCTGCCAGGTATGTCTGGTAATGCCAGTCGGATTCCTGCCAGAAAATGGCGCTGTTCCGCTGAATACCGTGCTTTTTTGAATAATTGTAGTAGTCGAGCTTGTTGTGGATATTAAAATAGGTGTCGATACGGGCTTCGATTTCGTCGATGGGGATGCGGCTGAAGGCATTTGGGTAGTTGCCTATGTATCCTTTGACAACGGTGAGGGTGTCATCATCGGGAGTGCGCCGCCGGCCTTCCTTGAACAGCATGGAGTTGTTGCTCAAGGCTTTGTTGCGGATGATGGTGTAGGCCAGATCCGGGGTGTCGCCGTCCATGACCACGTGGACAAAAGTAACGTCGGGCAGGGCATGCACCTGCCGGCCGCGCATGTTGGCAATCCTGCGCATGGCTTTGTCGGCCCGCTGTTCAACCGGGCCGGCATGGGGGTCCACGCAGGTGTCGTCCGGACACCTGTTGATGACATCGGGCGCGTTCGCGGCTGCGCCGACGTGGGCCAGGCATTTTTCAAAGAATTCCGCCTTGGGGTCGTCGGTGTGATACACCACTTTCGTGGTGCGCTGGAGCCCTCTGTATTGTTCGTCCAGGTAGTTTTCCGCACCCTTGCGGGCATCCCGGTACCAGTGGTTCCAGATTTCCCGGCGATTTTCTATGGGCAGAAAGCTCAGCATGTTGTTCTCCCCCTCCATGCGCAGAAAGTCCATGTAAAGCCGCGTTTCAACCTGATGCCCCACATTGCCGAACACATTGAAACCAGCCACCAGGAGGTAGTGAATGCGTTCGAACAGGGGAAAGTCCACTACCCAGCCGGTTTTGGGCATTTGACCGACGAAACCGTTGACCACGCTGGCGCTGTCGAAATGGCGGAACACCGTCAAAAGGGCATTGGGGTTGACATGCCCGCCGTTCCAGACATGGGTCATGTCATTGCCCTTGTCGTCGGGGTTGAGCTCCATTAGATATTTTTCCTTGGCCTCCAGGTATTTCTTTTGCAGTCCGGCATATCGATGCCAGGTTTTCAAGAATCGCAGCGTGCTCTCCTTTTCCGAGGGGATGGCCAAAAGGGGGCTGACATCTGCCAGAAACTGGGTGTCGTTGCTGATCCGGTCTTTTTCCGGATCGAAAAAGGCCACGAAAAAATGGTCGTTGACCACGTTGAGGGCCACCTGTCCACGGCACACGGGACCCTTGATGAAGCCTTCCACAAAGAAGCGGGCATCGTCCAGCATGAAAAGGTAGCGGGAGAGCGCCGGCAGTTCCGCAAAGGTGATAAACGGGTTGGCGGTTGTGGCCGGGTCATAGGAAGGCAGGGCTGTGACATTGATATTGTCATTGAGAAAAAGTTCGGTGTAGCGGGCCATTTTGTCGCGGGTCACGCGATAGACGGTGTGGTCCTTGGCTGCAATGGTGGCCTGGATTTTTCGAAGACGGTAGTAAAAGGGAGCCTCGCCGGGGTCGTCATAGGGCCTGACAGTGGCGATCTCGGCCACGGGCTGCCCGGGCGGCGTGGTGGACCTGACCAGACGATAGAATTCGCGCTGGGGCAGCGATTCAAAATGGAGGCGGCCGATAAAAAGGTGCTCGTAGAGATAGCGGGCCAAGAGCTGCTCTTTCAAAGAGGGGCCGTTTAAAAAATGCTCCCATCTGGAAACGACTTCAACGGCCGTGTCCGAGGGCGGTGGAAGCGGCGTGACCAGGGCGCCCTGGCGCAGCCAGTTCACGATGGTTTCACGCTCCTTGTCCTCCAGGCCGGGCAGGGCATAGGGCATGCCCCAGAGCGGGTACTTGGTTTTGTAGTTCTCAAAGGCTTCAGCCGTGGTGCAGATGTAGCCGCGGTCCAGCCGGATATCAAAGGTTTCCGGCAGCAGGTCGGTCTGGGGCAGGGGATTGTCCTTTTTCAGCTGCAGCATCTGGCCCAGGACAGAATTTTCCAAATGGGCCGCCTGGGTCTGGTCCCGCTCGTTCAGTATGGGGTGGAAGTTCAATTCCCGCCATTCAGGGGCTGCATCGGCGTCGACGTGCAGCCGCGTGGGCGGATCGGCGGTCAGCCGGGAGGAATTGTATACCAGGGCCTTGGTCCCGCCGCGCTCAATGCCTTCGAAGCAGGTTGTTTTCAGCTGGCAGGGTGCATCGTAGCAGGAGTGGCAGACACTGCAGCGCCGCTCTAAAATGGGTTGCACATCATCGTAAAAAGAGACCTCGGAAGGGGCATGCGATTGTATGAGCCGATTGACACTCTCCTGGGCCGGGCCGTACTTTTTTTCGTATTGCATGGTTTTGAATGCACTGCATCCAGCCAGAATTGCCATTACCAGGATGATTGCGATGGTCTTTTTATGCATTGAAGGCTCCTATCTATTATCCTTAATTTTGCCACAAAGGCACAAAGACACAAAGATTTTTTTGTAATTTTATCTCTTTGTGCCCTTTGTGTCTCGAGCGAAGCGGGTGGTGAAATTAAATGGCTGTTAATCGCCGGCCAGGCGTATCTTTTCAATGGCCCGGGCCGGCAGATTGACAAATTCGGGCACATTGGCCGCATAGCGCTCTTCACTGAAACGGGAGAGGCAGACCGGGGGGCTGTCCATCCCGTTTTCATCTATATGGGTTAAAAAAATCTCCGTGTAAAGGGAGTTGACCTTGGAGGAAAACAGCATCCACTTTCCATTGGGCGAAAAGCTGTGCCAGGAATTGAATCGATCGAGGTTGCAGCGCATCCTGCGGGGGGTGCCGCCCTCGGCCGGGATCATGAAAAGTTCACTGTCCGGCTGGAGCATGATACCGGATTTGCTGCGGGTGAAGACGATCCATTTGTTGTCCGGCGAATACCGCGCAAAATAGTTGCTCATCCCGTTGTTGCTGGCCCCTTCAAGGGGTTCGGGCGTACTGCCGCGCCCCTTGTTAAAGGCTATGCGGTAAAGGTCGAACTGGATCGGGAATTTGCGGTTCAAAGCATGGATGTCAACATCTTCGACCCTGACGCGGATGTCGCTGATGTCGTCATGATACTCGTTTCTGGTTTCAGCGCGCGCGAACACGACATACTTTTCATCCCAGCTCCAGGAGGGGTCGGTCTGCACAAATCGGGTGTCATCGGCGCCGGGAAGGCTTTGAAACATTTGCCGGTCAACCGAGTACCAGGCGAGCACCCCGTAGGTTGGAAAGAAAAGCTGGCAATAGGCAGGGTCATTGGTCAGCGCAAAAAAGGCGATTTCATTGACCGTGCCGATAAGGTACTTCCCATTGGGGGACAGCTTGGCAAAAACCCCCCGGGTATGCGGCAGCAGATCCGGTTTGGGAAAATCCCTCCAGGTCATGAAATGGCCGGCGGACAGGGTTATGGTTTTCCGGACCGGGGCCACGAACTGGGCGCCACTGTCCCCCTGAAAGTTCATCTCCATGCTGATCAGCCGGCCGTCTTTGGAAAACTGGTGGCAGGAGGCGCAATCGGGCATCTTTTCCATCACCACGGCCGGCTTCTGATAGTCGGCAATGTCCCCCATACGCCATTTCATCTTTTTGAGGGTTTGCTTGTCGGCTTTGAACGGCAGCGGGACCTGGCGAAAAAAGATGGATGCGTCCACACGGTCGGTTGAGGTGACTATCCGAATGCGATCCCGGGAGATCAGTGATCTGGACGGCCCGGGGCGGATCCCGTAAACCGCGACATTACAGCCGGGGCTCAGGGACCGGCTCTTGATGGTTTCCCAGGTGCCTTGGTCCGGCGTCCACTGCGGTGCTTCGGAAAGGGCATAGAGGGGGGCATGCCGGTCACCGAAGCTGAAGGTAACCAGCCATTGGGAAACAGCGCTGCTGCGGTCCGTCCATTGGATGGTCGGGGCGGCGATTTCAGGAGGGAAAACAGTGCCGTTGTAAGGGTAGGTGACGGTCAGTTTCGTGTTGAGTAGCAGCGGTCCCTCGGCTATGCGTTTTTGCCATGCATCATGCTCATCCGGCGGCAGTATTCTCGTTGCCCTGCCCTGTTCAGTCAGAGAGCTACGGCTCGTAAAGGTACAGTGCATGGGGGTCATCACCAGAAGTATTAAAAGCAGTATAGTGCGCATCCAGCTTTTCATCTGCATTACCCGGGCCTGAAGATAGGAAAATACAAAGCGTGAGTATAACTATAGCATTGTATTGTGTTTTATTTTAACGCCTGTGTCAATGGCAGGTGACTTTGACTGGGTCAAAGATTTTAATATTAAAGCTGAAGCTGATCCATCAGGCTTTAGGGCAAAACTTGAGGCTCGTTTTAATATTGGTAGCACTGAAGTTAACACTATCCGTTGCAAAAGCCTGAGGGCTTCAGAGTCAAGGCGACAAGGGTGAAGTCGTAGTGGTTTACTTCGAACCCTTGACAACACATAATCTGGAGTCCTCAGGCTTTCCCGCAGGGTAAACAACATGGCAAAATAGAGGCCATCCTTTGAATTCACCTGGGGGAATATCCAGGAAATGGCGCTATCGCTATGATATTGCATATAATAACAACTCATTATCTATTATTCGCCATGTTGTTTATGCAACTATGGGGTATACTCAGTACTGTTGATAATTCGTCAGATGCTTATATTGTGTTCCGTCTTGCTGAAATGTCGGGTCAACCGACAGAAAGAATCATTTAGTTTTAGCGTATGAACTTAGCTTACTGCTACATCTCATGATCACAGAAATGGTTATGCGCGACGTTA
>JBDLJD010000150.1:0-9847 GCA_039714495.1 Thermodesulfobacteriota bacterium | reverse complement strand
AAGAGAAAGAAAAATACAGCCTGCTGCTGGACTTGCTGACACCGATTGTGAAAACCTATCCGTCTGAAATGGGCATCCAATCCATCAGCCAGGGTCTGCAGTGTTTCGGAGGCTCGGGGTTTTGTGACGACTATCCCCTGGAGCAGTATTACCGGGACTGCCGGATCCACCCCATCCACGAAGGCACCACCGCCATCCACGGCATCGACCTGCTGGGGCGCAAAACCGTCATGTACGAAGGCAAGGCCTATGCGATTTATCTTGCTGAAGTTACCCGGGCCATTGAGCAGGCGAAAAAGGTTGCGCAGATAGCCCCATATGCGCAGTGCCTGGCCGATGCCCTGGAAAAGCTCAAGGCACTGACCGATCATTTGAAAGCCGTCCGTAAAGAAAAAGGCGATGAAATCTACCTGGCCGATGCGACCCTGTACCTGGAATATTTCGGCATTATCTGCATCGCCTGGCAGTGGCTGATTCAGGGGCTTGCCGTTCAAGAGGCGCTGTCCGGCAAGTGCAGGAAAAAAGATGAACGCTTCTACCACGGGAAGTTTGCCACCATGCAATATTTCTATGAATACGAACTACCTAAGACCATGGGGCTGGAGGCGCGCCTGATGAGAAATGACGGTTTGACGGTCAATCTGGAACCCAGCCTTTTCGATGATTGATTCTGTGAAGATGTATCAACTTAAGAAAAAATGAATAACTGTATACCGGGAGAACATCAGAGATATGAACAAACTACTATGGCAGCCGACGCCGGAACGGATAAAGAAAACCAATATGTATGCCTTCATGCAAGGCATCAACAATAAATACAACCAAGATTTCAAGGAATACAACGAATTGTGGCAATGGTCCGTAGACCATATCTCTGAATTCTGGGCGGAAATGTGGGATTATGCCGGCGTGGTTGCTTCGCAGGACTATGAAAAGGTGATCGAGGATGAGCATAAAATGCCCGGGGCAAGATGGTTTGCGGGGGCAAAACTCAATTTTGCCGAAAATCTTCTCAGGTACAGGGACGATAGCACGGCACTGGTTTTCCGGGGAGAGGACAAGGTCAACCGGAGGTTCACCTATGCAGCGCTTTATGCGGAAGTTGCCGGGGTAGCCGAATCCCTTAAAGCGCTGGGCATTCAACCGGGCGATCGTGTGGCCGGATTCATGCCCAACATGCCTGAAAGCATTATCGCTATGCTGGCCGCCGTCAGCCTCGGGGCGACATGGTCGTCATGCTCACCTGATTTCGGTATAAAAGGGGTCCTCGATCGTTTTGGCCAAATCGAGCCCAGGGTGCTCTTCACGGCCGACGGCTATTTTTTCAAGGGCAAAAAAATTGACTGCCTGAAACGTGTCGCCAGCATCCTTGAAAAAATCGATTCCATCGAAAAAGTGGTGGTGGTGCCCTACACTGAAGCATTGCCGGATATTCAATCGGTCCCCCATGCTGTTGTGTATGCTGATTTCAAATCTCCGGAGTCCGGTCTGGAGATTGAATTTGTACAACTGCCTTTTGACCATCCGCTCTACATCATGTATTCATCTGGGACCACCGGCCTGCCCAAGTGCATGGTGCAGAGCGCCGGCGGTATCCTGTTGCAGCAGATGAAAGAGCACCTGCTGCACACCGACCTCAAACGCGAGGATCATATTTTCTATTTTACCACCTGCGGCTGGATGATGTGGAACTGGCTGACGTGCGCCCTGTCCGCTGGGGCAACCCTGATTTTATATGACGGCAATCCCTTTCACCCCGGGCCGGAAGCCCTGTGGGAGATGGCCGAAGATGAAAAAATCACGGTTTTCGGCACCAGCGCCGGCTATATCGCGGCCTTGATGAATACCGGCCTCAAACCTGAGGAAAATTACGATCTGAGCAACCTGCGGGCGCTTTTGTCCACCGGGTCACCCCTTTCCGTAGAAGGGTTTGATTTTGTCTACAATGAAATCAAAGCAGATCTCCAGCTGGCCTCCATCTCAGGGGGGACGGACATTAACGGCTGTTTCGCCCTGGGCAATCCCATGGGTGCGGTGTATGCCGGTGAACTGCAATGCCGGGGGCTGGGCATGAAGGTTGAGGCTTTCGGGGAAGACGGCCATCCGGTTTTCGGCCGGCAGGGTGAGCTGGTCTGCACCGCACCGTCGCCGTCCATGCCCATCCATTTTTGGGATGATGCAGATGAGAAAAAATATCATAAGGCCTACTTTGACGTTTATCCGGGTGTGTGGCGCCATGGCGATTATATTGAAATCAACAATCACGGCGGGGTGACCATTTACGGAAGGTCCGATACCACCTTGAATCCCGGCGGGGTCCGTATCGGCACGGCCGAAATATATCGTCAGGTAGAGATGCTCGCTGAAATCGAAGACAGCCTGGTGGTGGGCCAGGACTGGAAAAACGATGTGCGCGTGGTTCTCTTTGTCAAGATGATGCCCGATTATGAATTGACGGATGAGCTGCAAAACAAAATCCGCCGGACCATCCGCACCAATGCTTCGCCGCGCCATGTTCCCACCAAGATCATTGCCGTGCCGGACATACCCTACACCCTCAATATGAAAAAAGTGGAACTGGCTGTGAAGCAGACTATCCAGGGGCGGGCCGTGTTGAACAAGGATGCTCTGAAAAACCCCGAAGTGCTTGACCATTATGCAGGGATCAAGGAGCTGCAGGAGGATTAGTCCGATGGATACCCGGAAAAACAGCAGCCCATATCAGGTCTATTTTAGCAAACAACACGATCTGCTCCGCAAAGCTGTGAGGGAGTTTGTAAAAAAGAAAAATTCTTGATCCCCGTGATCGAGGGCGATCGCATGGCTGCACTCGGGGTTACCGAACCTGATGGCGGTTCCGATGTGGCCAACCTGAAAACCACGGCCGAACGGGATGGCGATCACTACATTGTCAACGGCAGTAAAACCTTCATCACCAGCGGTATTTATGCCGATCAACTCACCTGCGCGGTGCGCACAGGGGGTGAAGGTGCCCACGGGATCAGTCTCCTGGTTATTGAAGCCGACACGCCGGGTTACTCGACATCGGAAAAGCTGAAAAAAACAGGATGGTGGGCATCCGATACGGCCGAGATCTATTTTGACAATTGCCGTGTGCCGGTAAAGAATCGGATAGGGTCGGAAAACAAGGGATTTTACTATCAGATGGAAAACTTCCAGTCCGAACGTCTTTTCATGGCCTTGGAAACCAATATGATCTCACGGCTGTGCCTGGAGGAATCCATAAAATATGCCAAGCAAAGGGAAGCCTTCGGCAAAACCATTGCCGGCTTTCAGGTCACCAGGCATAAACTGGCGGAAATGGCGACCCTTTTGGAAGCCAGCCGGGAGTTCACCTACCGGGTTGCAGCCCAGATCAACGCCGGAGAGTACAAGATCAAGGAGGTGTCCATGGCCAAGAATTTTGCCTGCACGGTCAGCAACAAACTCACCTTCGATGCCACGCAGATTTTCGGCGGTTATGGCTTTATGCGTGGCTACCTGGTGGAGAGATTGTACCGTGACAACCGCATCATGTCCATCGGTGGCGGCACCCATGAAATCATGAACGAAATTATTGCCAAGCAGATTCTGTAGCATATCGTGAACATTCATCACATAACATTATGTATGTGCCATCAATTTAGTACCTATTCATTGAAATCATAAAATGATGTTTTTTGATATTGGATCAATTGACATTGTTGAGTATTTGGGGTTTTCGACATTAGAATTTCCGGTTATCCGGGTGGGAGGTTGTTATGGCAGATGTTTATAAACAGATTGCGGAAAGATTGGATCAATTGCCCAATGGATTCCCGGCCACAGAGAGCGGGGTGGAGATAAAACTGCTGAAAAAAATCTTCCGGGATCCGGATGATGCCGGCAACTGGCTCATGCTCAGCGCAAAGCCGGAACCGATCGAGGTCATTGCCGGGCGGTTCGAAAAGCCTGTCGCAGAGGTGCAGTCTGTCGTGGATGGTTTGGTTGCAAAAGGGTTGATCAATGCCGTCAAGATCCGTGACACCTATTATTATCATATACAGCCGTTTGTCATCGGTCTATTCGAGAAAAACCTCCTGCACGGTTTGATCGACAGAGAGTATGCCGAATACTATGAAGCATATTTCCCGGAGTTTTCAAAAACCTATGGCGGGTTCCAGCCTGCGGAGAGCAGGGTCATTCCGCTGAATGTCGACATGGGAGTAGACAATGTCGTGCATGTTTACGATGACGCCAGGAAAATTGTCGAAGCCGGTAAAACGTTCAAACTGCTGCCCTGTGTCTGCCGCTATGAAAGAAAAGCCGTAGGCCAACCGTGCCCGCAAAACCACCCGGTTGAGATGGGCTGCATCGCCATATCCTACACGGATGAGGATGATGTAAAATATCCCACCCCCATGGCGAAATCCGTCTCCAAGCAGGAGGCCATGGCGCATCTGGAGCGGGCGGCCGAAGCCGGCCTGATTCACCAGAGCTATAACCTGGAGTCGAACAACTATTTCATCTGCAACTGTTGCACTTGCTGCTGTCTGCTGCTGAGGGGGGCCTTGGAGTGCGAATCGCCGCACATGATGCTGAAAAGCAATTATGTCGCACAGATTGACGAAGAGCTTTGTATCGCCTGCGGCACCTGCGCGGATGAAAGGTGCCAGGTCGACGCCATCGAGGAAAATGAGGATTTTTACGCGGTCAAACCCGACCGGTGCATCGGCTGCGGCGTTTGTGTCAGCACGTGTCCATCAGAAGCGATTACGTTGAAACTGAAGCCGGAAAGCGAGCAAACCCGGCCGTTGAAAAATCTCGGCCAATTTTATATAAAGAGGGCGCTTGCTAGACGAGAGCAATCCATTCTCTAATGATAATGTCATGTTTATCCTCATTTTGGGGTAAAATTGCCCCAAAATGATTTAAGCACAATATAATCAAGAAGATATGCTCTATTATCTGTTTATGCTGGGGCGTTTATGCCCCGGTATCGATTACCCTCCCATGTGTGTGAATACTAATAAAGAATTGAGATTATAGGTAATTAGTTGTTTGCCTGCCAATGGCATGCCTTTTGCTTTTTACTATGAAATTCTTGTTTTCCCATTAAGGTCTTTCAATACGCATAATTTTTCACCCGCATAACTTTAGGAGGTAATATGATGATGAGAAATCCGTTCCGCTTCATCCCATGGGCAATTGCAATGCTGACGGCAACCGTTCTATTTTTAGGCCCGGCGTTTGCCGATGTCATTGAAATCAAGGCCGCCTCACCCTATCCAATGCAGCACTACCTTACGGCTGACGCTTTCGAATTGTACGGCCAGGAAATAGAAAAAAGAACTAACGGCAAGGTAAAATTCAAATGGTACCATGCCGGAACCATCGCGCCGTGGCCGACCAGTTATGATGCTGTGACCAATGGCCTGTGCGACCTGGGTGTGGGCGGCACGGTTTTCCATGTCAAAAAGATGCCCATCACCATGGGGCTCAACCTGCCGTTTGTAACCGATTCCGCCAAGCATGCCGCCATGGTGGCCCTGGACATGTACGACAGTATCCCGGAGATGAAAAAAGAGTACCGGAAGGTAAAGGTGCTGGGCTTGTTCAGCACGGCTAATGTAAACTTGCATACCCTGGTGCCGCCTTTCAAAACACTTGCTGATATAAAAGGGGTTCGCATCGCTGCCGCAGCACCCAACGTGATTACCGCCGCGAAACTGCTGGGCGCATCGGCCCAGCCCATCAAGCCCCAGGATATTTACATGGCGTTGAACCGAAAAATGATCGACGGGGTTATTTTTCCGGATGCCCCTATCCGTTCCATGAAACTGACCGACCTTGTCAGCAACCACACCATGCTGAATCTCCTGAACGCCACTTTCGGTATCTTCATGAACCAGAAAACGTGGGATAAATTACCGGCGGACGTCCAAAAAGTGTTTGAGGAGACAACCCTTTCGGTCAGCGCCCTGTGTGGTGAAACCTTGAACAATGAGGCCGGCTGGGTGATCGACGAACTGAAAAACCGCGGTGACAATTTCTATTACCTGCCGCCGGCGGAAAAGGCCAAATGGCAGGCAGCCGTCGCGCCTATGTATAAAGGCTGGATTGATGCCCTCAATAAAAACGGCATGGACGGGCAGGTGATTTTTGACAAGATGATGGCTATTGCCGAGAAGCACCGTAAAAATCCCTACGGCACGGACAGCTGGTGGGGCAACGCCGGAAGAAAAAAATAAGGTATGCCCTCGCAATTGAATACATCTTGCGGTACGGAAAATGTCGATGTCGATGTTGACAGCGGGCTGCAGCATGAACTGTCACTCAGACTCAATAATATGGGAAAGGGCCTTGACAGGGTTATTTGTCCGGTCAGCAGGTACGCGTCTGTAGCGGGATCGATTTTCATTCTCGCAATGGCCGTCCTGATTGTTGTTGACGTTCTCTCGCGCTACGTGTTCAACCGGCCTTTCATGATCACCATCGAACTGGAACAGTTCATGCTGGCAACGGCCGTTTATCTGAGCATTGCCTGGGCCATGATCAACAATGACCATGTTCAGGTGGATATTTTCATCTCCAGGTTTAACAAAAAGACCCGCTTGAGGTTTGAGTTGATCTTTACTCTCCTGGCCCTCTTTGTTTTCATTGTTATGGGCTGGCAGCTTTTCATCATGGCAAAAGAGGCCTTTCAGGTGGGTGACGCCGGAGATCTCACCGGAATTCCAATCGGTTTGGTTGTCGCCGTCATGATCATCGGGAGCCTGATGATGATCCTGGTGTTGATGCGGAATCTCCTCCGGCAAGTTGCCGAACACATGCTGGTGTCGTCCCGACCGTTGATGGTAACCGCGTGCCTTTTCTTGATCGGGCTGCTGATCATGGTATCCGCCTGGTTTTGTAGTAAAGCCGGTGTTCAGTTTTCTCCGCCTGTGGTGGGGCTGATCGCAATTCTGGCCATGCTGTTGCTCATGTTTACAGGACTGCCTATCGCCTTTTCCATGGCTCTGACCGGGATTTTGGGCACCTGGATGATCATGTCGGCCGACGTTTCTTTTGCCGTCGTCAGGATGCAGGCCTTTGAGAGCGTGTCGGATTATTTTTTGTGCGTGGTGCCGTTTTTTGTGCTCATGGGTACGCTGGCCTTCAATGCCGGTCTCAGTAAATCCGCCTATGACGCGGCCTATAGCTGGTTTGGACACATGCCGGGCGGGGTGGCCGTCGCCACGGTGGCCGGGTGCAGCGGTTTCGCCGCCATCTGCGGTGACAGCATGGCTACTGCTGCCACCATGGGGTCGGTTTCTTTGCCGGAAATGCGGAAATATCGTTACAGTGACAGCCTGGCCACAGGCGCCCTGGCGGCCGGCGGCACCCTGGGCATCCTGATTCCGCCCAGCATCGGATTTATCGTTTACGGCTTGATTGCCGAGGTTTCCGTGGCCAAATTGTTCATGGCGGGCGTCCTTCCCGGTCTGCTTATGGCCGGTCTGTTTGTTTTGATTATTTTGGGCAGATGCAGCCGCAACCCGGCATTGGGTCCCGCGTGTGAAAAAATGCCGTTCATGAAAAGGGTGAAAGCGCTGGGAGGTATCTGGTCTGTACTGGTGCTTTTTATCATCGTCATCGGCGGTATCTATCTGGGGATTTTCACGCCCACCGAGGCCGGCGCAGCAGGGGTTATCGGTGCCTTTGTGATCGGTGTCATCAAACCCAATGGATTGAGCTGGCAGGGGTTTCTTAAATCTCTGGAAGAAGCCATGCGCATGACCGCCATGATATTCATGATTCTCATTGGTGTTTCCTTTTTGGGATATTTCATGACCAGTACGGAGATACCGCTGGCGCTTTCCAACATGATCGCATCGGCCGAAGTGTCCCGGTACGTCATTCTGATCAGCATACTGCTCTTGTACGTGCTGCTGGGCATGGTCATGAACATCATCCCCATGATCATGCTCACCCTGCCGATCATATTCCCGACGGTAATGGCTCTCGGATTCGATCCCATATGGTTTGGCGTCATTACCGTCATCATGATGGAGATGGGGCAGATCACACCACCGGTGGGGATCAATGTGTTCGTCATTCACGGTGTCGCCAAAAATGTGCCCATGGGCAGCATATTCCGCGGTGTTGTGCCTTTTTTAATGGTTCAGATCGTGGTGGTTGTCGTTCTGATCCTGTTTCCAAAAATCGCCACCTATCTTCCGAGCTTGATGAAGACGCTGGCCAGTCTTGGGGGGTGATCGCACCTTAGGGATTGGGTCGGATTGGAATAGATAAAGTGAGCCTAAGAAATCAAGTAATCTAAAAGGAGTGTAGCAATGAGTCAAGTTAAAAACGTTGTCATGATCATGTGCGACAGCTGGCAGTTCAATTATTTGGGCTGCTATGGAAACGACTGGATCAAAACGCCCAATATCGACCGGTTGGCAAGGGAATCGACCCTGTTTGAAAATGCCTATGCGGAAGGGTTGCCCACCATACCGGTTCGTCGCGCGCTGGCGACCGGCCGCTACACCCTTCCCTTTGCCGGGTGGGTGCCTCTGGGTTATGAGGATACGACTCTGGCGGACGTCCTGTATCGCAATCATACGCAAACCGCACTGATTGCAGATTGCCCCATGATGCATCTGCCAAAATACGGATATTCCAGAGGGTTCGACAGGGTTGTCTATCAGCGTGGGCAGGAGGGCGACCATTTTTATCAGAACGATCCGCTCTTGCACCTGAGCCCTGTCGATTTTCACAAACCGTGGCACAATCCCGAAACAAAGGGAACCAAATATCAAAAAGAGGCCGATATCAGCATGCTGACCATGAAAGAGCTGATGTCCTATCTTTCCCGCCGGCAGCACTGGACAAGCGACGAGGATCAATATTGTGCCCTCACATGCCGGGAAGCGGTCAGGTATCTGGAAAAGAATGTAGACCGTGAGAAACCATTTTTTCTGTGGGCTGATTTTTTCGATCCCCATGAGCCCTGGGATCCGCCTTCGGTATACGACCCTGACATGAAGTGCCCCTATGATCCGGATTACGAGGGTAAGGATTTGATTCTGCCTGTGCCGAATAAAGTCGAAGGCATGTATACGGAAGAAGAAATGCATCATATCCGTATGTTGTATGCCGAGAAAATTACCATGACCGACAAGTGGGTCGGAGTGCTGCTGGATCGCATGAAACAACTGGGTTTCTACGAAAACACAATGATTGTTTTCCTGGCCGATCATGGAGAACCCCTCGGAAACGGCGAACATGGACACGGTCTCATGCGCAAATGTCGGCCATGGCCCTACGAAGAACTGGTTCATATTCCCCTGATCATCCGCCATCCGGACGTCGAACCGCAAAGAAACGATTCTTTTGTGCAAACACCGGATATCGCACCGACAGTGCTGGACTATTTCGGGGTCGAGGAAGAAGAAATTCGAGAGGAGATACAGGGCTTGAGCCTGATGCCGTTGATCAAAGGAGAAAAGGAGAAACTAAGGGATTTTGCCATTGCCGGTTACCACAATTTTTCCTGGAGCATTATCACCGAAGACTGGTCCTACATCCATTGGCTGCACGAAGGTGAGTTTTCAGACGATCTTGATAAAATGGTGGGGTTTTATGCTGAGCTGACCGAGCAAATGATTCCTGATTTATATGAAGACTCCATGCGCCTGACAAAAGAGGATAAAATTTGGTCCTGCACCCCGGGTGCGCATGCCGAGACGCCCGATATCGACGAGCTTTACAACCGCAGAGAAGATCCGTTCCAGCTGAACAATATCATCAAGGACAAGAAAAAAACAGCCAATGATCTCTGGGTTCAATTGCGGGATTACATGTTGGAGTTGAAATCGACCTA